>JADHNN010000004.1 GCA_016779485.1 Gammaproteobacteria bacterium | reverse complement strand
GGATGTTGCTCCTAGTACGAGAGGACCGGAGTGAACCTATCCCTGGTGTTCCAGTTGTCTCACCAGAGGCATTGCTGGGTAGCTATATAGGGTTGTGATAACCGCTGAAAGCATCTAAGCGGGAAGCCATACCAAAGATTAGATATCACTGGACCTATAAGGTCCCTAAAGATCCGTTGTAGACTACGACGTTGATAGGCTAGGTGTGGAAGCTTGGTAACAAGTGAAGCTAACTAGTACTAATTGATCGTGAGGCTTGCTCTTATAATCTTAAGTAAACTCGTTTTCTAGATTAAATAGCATGTACATTTTCCAAATCAAATTAAATGTTTGATGACAATAGCGTATAGGAACCACCTGATCCATTTCGAACTCAGCAGTGAAACTATACAGCGCCGATGGTAGTGTGGGGTCTCCCCATGTGAGAGTAGGACATCATCAGCTTAGATATAAAAGGCTCCATTATTGGAGCCTTTTTTATTTATAACAATTTAATTGCAAACAATGTGATTTACCATATTTCATTCTGCTTTAATAGTATCATGCTTAAATCAGAAGCTATTTGATAGGAGTAAATTGAGTAAATGTTTAAAGATATAAAAGATTAACTAATTTATGTATGTTACCAATATTTTTCAAGAGTGATATTGCCAGGCTTACTTCTACGGTTTCTTTCGAGTCCATATTCACCTAATAATTCAACCATATCATTAATCATATCTGGGTTACCACAGAGCATGAATTGTGAATTTTTATTAATTTCCCCGCACAGACCAGTGATGGTTTTATCTTTAATAGCATCAGGTATCCTCGAGTTGAGTGCATTATCTACTTTTTCTCGGGTAACTGTCTGTATATATTTTAATTGATCAGGATGCTTTGATTTAAATTCCTCTATCTGAGTTTGATACGTCAGTTCATCTGCTGTTCTTACACCATGCACTAAAACAATTTCTTTAAAACGTTCCCATGGAGCATCTGTTTTAAGCAAAGAGATAAATACTCCTAATCCTGTACCAGTTGCAATTAACCATAATTTATCACCATCTGGAACTTCATCCATGACAAAAAAACCAGATGACTTATCCATTACATAAATGATATCGTCTCTTTTCAAATTATGAAGCTTAGGAGTAAGTTTACCGTCAGGTACATTTACATATATCACTTCAAGAAAGTCTTCATGCGGCGCACTTACCAATGAGTATGGTCTAGAGACAATTTCTCCGTCAATTTTAAGACCTATTTTAGTAAATTGTCCGGCAGTATAAGCGGGTACATTATTTTCAAATCGAATAGATACTAAATCATCTGTCCATTTTATTTGATCAATAACCTTAGATTCTATCCAATTAATTGCCATTATGCTAAGTTACTCCTGATTTATGTGAGACAATAATAAGTGATTGAAATTATCATGTCAAAGTAATGTTAAATATCTCTAAACTAAATAAAGAATTAAACTCAATTTATTACAATAATACCTGTTTAAAACTGTTGTTTAAAAATCATGTAAGCTCAACCAACGATTATATAAAATATAAATATGCTAGAGATTTATTTCCTTTGGTTATTATTGCAAATACTCAGAGAGCGGCACGAGGACGAAATAAAAAAACATGGCTGAGTTTAAATCAAAAATCTATTTCATTTAGTTTATGTTTTAAAATCAACGCACAGGATTTTGATTTGAGACGCCTTAGTTATATATCTTGTATCTCGTTATTGAATGTAATAAAAAAAAATACATCTAATAAAAATATTAAAATCAAATGGCCAAATGATTTATATTTAGACAATAAAAAAGTTTCTGGAATATTAATTGAATCATTGTCTACTAATAAAGAGGTTTATGTTGGAATAGGTATTGGTATAAATCTAGATATCCCTAACAATTCTTATGTTGATAGACCATTTTCAAATTTAGATATGATCGAAGATGCATCGTTAATAATTTCGTTATTTTGTGAATCCTTATTTAAAAACATTAGTGAGATGAACTTAGATAAAATTATAAAAATCTATAATACAAACTTAATTTGGTATCAAGAAAAAGTTTGTATAAGTGATCATGAGAGTGCCTGTGAGGGCAGGCTGTTAGGTATTAACGATCATGGAGAGTTAACTATAGAAAGTGATGGAAACATTAAATATATTAATAATATTGATAGCACTATGAGGCTTGTATGAAATTAATTGCGGATATTGGTAACAGTCAGATAAAGATTGCAGAAACTTATAATCAAAAGCTCCTGAAGATAAAATCTTTTCCATTAGAAGATATTGAACAATTACGTAAGTACATAAGTAAAAACTACATCAACAAAAAATGTACATTATTTTACTCCTCAGTTCTTAGTAATCAATTTAATAATAAGTTCAAAAAAACCCTAAAAGGCATACTAATTAAAGAAATTAAATTTAAATCAACTAAAACTCTATTATCGGTAAAGAATTGTTATCTTCAACCAAGTAAGTTAGGTTCTGATAGATGGGCGCAGATAGTAGCAGCGCATAGATTATTTAAAACTAATACTTTAATTGTAAGCTGTGGTAGCGCAATCAGCATTGATTTCGTGACGGCAAATGGTAACCATATGGGAGGGTTAATATTAGCTGGTGCTGAGAGATACAGTAATTGTTTTTCAAGTATATATAATTTGAAAAACATTAAACTTAGGAATAATCAGAGTAAAAACTCAAATATTTTCCAATCAAATACAGCCAAACAGATTACTTCAGGTTATAGAGTTATGATCTCTTCATCAGTTACTGCAATATACTCTGGTTTGTGTGACAAAGGAAAAGCTAAGCCAAAGTTAGTATTAACTGGAAGTTATTCAAAAAATTTATCTAATGATTTAGAGATGAAATGTCTAGTAGAACCGTACTTTGTATTAAAAAGTCTCGCCCTAATTCAAAATGCAACTAAATTATTCTGATAAAAGTTTATCGATCATACTAATAAGCTTATCGCCATTCGGATTAGTTACCATTGAGTAACTTTTTACAACTTTGCCATCTTTATCAATTAGGTATTTCCAAAAATTCCACTTAGGTGTGCTATTTGTTTCTTTTGCAAGATTTTTATAGAATGGATGAGCTTTCGCGCCTCTTACATTAACTTTAGTAAACATAGGGAACTTAACATCATAAGTAAGGTTACAGAAATCTTTTATATCTTGTTCGGGCGCAGGCTCTTGATAAAAATCATGCGAAGGGAACCCCAGAACAACAAACCCTTTATCTTTCTTTTCGCTGTATAGTTTTTCAAGACCTTCATATTGAGGTGTAAACCCACACTTGCTAGCAGTATTGACAACTAGAATGACATTCCCTTTGTAGTTACAAAGATTTTCTACTTTATCCTCACCGAGACGCTTAATCTCAAAGTCTAAAGCTTTAGGGCATTGGTTTGCTGAGACATGCATAAGTGATAATGATAATAGCATGAATATCGTATAAAATAATTTGTTCATGTAACGATTATTCTTTTTGAATGATACAAAGTCAAGAAATGTCTAGAGCGAATTCTTTTAAACTATCTAAATCTATTTTTTCAAGCGCTTTTATGTTTGTTGATTTAATCTTTACATACGGTGCTTTATTATTTTGATAAGCTTCAAGCCACCTATCAGCGCACAAACACCAAGAATCGCCATGAACTAAGCCATTAAAACCTAATTCTGGAATAGGGGTTATTAAATCATTGCCACGAGATTTAGAAAATTCTAAAAATTCATCTGTTACAACTGCACATACCGTGTGAGAACCCCTGTCATAGTTATCAGTATTGCAACAGCCATCTCGATGGTAGCCAGTTATTGGATCTGAACCACATAGCTCAATGTTTTCACCAATGACATTTTTTTGAGGCTCAGACATATTTAACCTCAATAATTTCATATTGAATATCGCCCGATGGCGTCTTGATAGTAACATCATCACCTTCATTTTTACCTACTAGTGCTCTGGAAATAGGAGACGTGACAGATATTTTACCTTTCTTTAAATCAGCTTCGTCTTCACCTACGATTTTGTAAGTAATTTTTTTATTGTTCTCATCAGCTACTACAACAGTAGTACCAAAAATAACTTTTTCTGATACAGGCATTCTCGAGATATCTATAATTTGTGCATTTGATAGCTTGCCTTCAATATCTTTTATTCGACCCTCAACAAAACTTTGTTGCTCTCTGGCCGCATGATATTCCGCATTTTCTTTTAAGTCACCTTTTTCTCTTGCTTCTTTTATTGCTTCTGATATTTGAGGTCGATTTACTGTTTTTAACAAAGAGAGCTCCTCTCTAAGTAACTTTTCTCCCTCTACTGTCATTGGTATTTTGTCCATTGTAATCACCGATTATTCTGAGCCACCTGTCAGATTCGAACTGACGACCTGAGGTTTACAAAACCCCTGCTCTGGCCAACTGAGCTAAGGTGGCAATTTATAAAATCTATTATAGACATAATGATATAATAAAGACGTATAATATCGAAGTTTTAGCAATGAATAAAGATTTACCTCTTAAAGTTAGACATATATTTTCCGATTTAGATCCTACAATATGGAACGGAGTATGGCTTGATACACTTCAAAAGCTTTTATCATCTAGTAACATGGTGCCTGTATGGAAAAAAATTATTGATCAAGCACATCTTAATAAGAAGAACTTCCCATCTCTAGGTAATTCTCAGTTCATTAAGTGGGAGCTTAAAGCTTTTGTAGCACAGGCTGTAAATTTAGTCGATAAGAACTATAATAAAGATCTGTTTATTAGAGACTTTGAAAATTTTTTTCATATAAAAGGATACAATATTAATAAGGAAATTATAAAAGAGATATATGAAAGTATTTATAGTTAAGTTCTTTATTTTGACATTATTTTTTTCTAATATAGTTGCAGCTAATCCTAATAAAGCATTTTTAGATCTCGTTAATTATACAGCAAGCATTGATGGATATAGTTCTCTTTGTGTGAAAAATTATAATGATGAGCAAGAATCAGCCAATCTTTTTATTTTATTGGATGACATTAAGAAGAAATACTTACTTATCACGGACGATGACTATAATATGTTGAGATCATCTTATATAAAAACAAAGTCGGCAACTATCAATCAGCTTTCGAGACTAAAGCTTAATTCACAAAAAAATATGTGCGGTAAATATCTAAAAATTTTTGAGAGATTTGATAAAAAAAAACAAAAAAGTCTAGATGACTTAGAAGAAATGATTAATGTATACCAATAAGAACATCAAAACTTTTTTGCATACTTTTTTTATTCTAAAAACTGTGGATTATTATAAATTAAATAAAACCATTATAAATTCATTCAAGAAAAAACCCGGTCTTTACCATATTGCAAAAAAGGAACAAATCAAGGTAGAAGAAGTCTATAATATTATTAAGACTCATGATATAAATGTACTTAATACAAATATTATTAAGCTAATGGAGAGAAAATGAAACCTTTAGGGCCACCGCCAAGAATATATGGTATGAAGATTACATCGAATAGAATAGAAGCATTCTTTGTGTTGTTTGCAACCATAGTCCTCTCCTTAATTTTCTATGCTAATAATTTCAATCAAACAAGTCAGGTTATATTCTCTTTTGGTATTGCTTGGATGTTATATCTATGGTTTATTAAAAAACCAGAACGACCATACTGAGCAGACCTAATATCATTCTTTCGAATAAAGAAAACTAGTGCTAATTTTTACTTGCTTTGTTAATATACACAGGTTGATTTCTGGAGGGGTACTCAAGCGGTCAACGAGGGCAGACTGTAAATCTGCTGGCCCTGCCTTCGCAGGTTCGAATCCTGCCCCCTCCAAAATCACATTGATGCGGGTATGGTACAATGGTAGAACTTCAGCCTTCCAAGCTGACGATGCGGGTTCGATTCCCGCTACCCGCTCAAAATAATCTACACAAATACTTAACTCATAAGTAATCAAATTTTCATAATTATCTTTTAAAGTAAGATCAACTTTTCCTCCAGAAAGGTAAATTAGGAGCTAATTAATTCATCCCTTATTAATTAGCTCTGAAGTATTAAATATAGATCAATCTTTGTTGTATATAAGCCTTCTTTTTAATATCATCCCATGGACTGATAGATTGCCCATATAGCTCAGTCGGTAGAGCACTTCCTTGGTAAGGAAGAGGTCACCGGTTCAAATCCGGTTATGGGCTTTTTTCATTGATTTTGTTAAAATTTTAGTGTAATTGCACACAAAAGTGGTTTATTATATCATCCACTTGAAACTTAACTAACCCGGGAATTAAAAAAATGGCTAAGGAAAAATTTGAAAGAAATAAAGCCCATGTAAACGTTGGCACAATTGGCCACGTGGACCATGGAAAAACAACATTAACAGCAGCTATCACTAAAGTGATGGGTGAAAAATTCGGTGGCGATTTTAAAGCCTATGACCAAATTGATAATGCACCTGAAGAAAGAGAGCGTGGAATTACTATTGCTACAGCTCATGTAGAATATGAATCTACTGATAGACATTATGCGCACGTTGATTGCCCAGGGCATGCTGACTATGTTAAAAATATGATTACAGGCGCTGCGCAAATGGATGGAGCGATTCTAGTGTGTTCAGCAGCCGACGGACCTATGCCACAAACAAGAGAGCATATTCTTCTTGCGAGACAAGTAGGTGTGCCACATATCGTTGTTTATTTGAATAAAGCCGATCAAGTTGATGATGCAGAATTAACAGAGTTAGTTGAGATGGAAATTAGAGAGCTGTTATCTAAATATGATTTCCCAGGTGACGATGTACCTATAATTTCAGGTTCTGCACTTAAAGCTCTCGAAGGGGATACATCTGAAATAGGAGTACCCTCGATTGAAAAACTTGTTGAGGAAATGGATAAGTTTATTCCAGTTCCAGAGCGTCCAGTAGATCAATCATTCCTAATGCCAATTGAGGATGTTTTTTCAATTTCCGGTAGAGGAACAGTTGTAACTGGTCGTATAGAAAGAGGAAAAGTAAATGTAGGTGAGGAAATAGAAATTGTTGGAATAAAAGATACTCAAAAAACTACATGTACTGGTGTTGAAATGTTTAGAAAGCTTCTTGACGAAGGTGTTGCTGGTGATAATGTTGGTGTATTACTTAGGGGTACTAAACGTGAGGAGGTAGAGAGAGGGCAAGTATTATGCGTTCCTGGTTCTATCAAACCTCATACTAAATTTGAATGTGAAGTTTATGTATTGTCAAAAGATGAAGGCGGAAGACATACCCCATTCTTTGGTAACTACAGACCGCAATTTTACTTCAGAACTACAGATGTAACTGGAGCTATAGAATTACCTAAAGATGTAGAAATGGTTATGCCTGGCGATAATGTTAAAATGAATGTTGAACTTATTACACCTATCGCTTTAGAAGCTGGTTTGAAATTTGCGATTCGTGAAGGTGGCAAAACTGTTGGAGCTGGAGTCGTTTCGAAAATAGTAGAGTAATACTATCATTAGGTTAAGAGAGATAGGCTAGTAGCTCAACTGGTAGAGCGACGGTCTCCAAAACCGTAGGTTGGGGGTTCGAGTCCCTCCTGGCCTGACGAATTAACATAAGGATTGCCATGACAGAAGCAAATATTGAAGTAAAATCAAATAAGACTTATCTGATTGCCGCTATTGGAGTGCTTGTAATGGGCATGATTCTTTTTTATTACTTCAGTGATATAAGATTATTCTACAGAGTACTAGGTATGATCGCTGTATTAATACTGTCTGGTTATATTGGATATCAAAGTGATTTTGGAAAATTAGTATATTCTTATGTAACGGACTCAAAAATTGAACTTAAGAAAGTAACATGGCCAACAAAACAAGAAACTACTCAAACCACTCTTGGAGTGATATTTGTCGTAATTGTTATCGGAATACTATTATGGTTATTTGATATGCTCCTTGGTTGGGCAATTGGCACTTTATATGGAGTAGCATAATGGATTGGTATGTATTACAAGCATTTTCTGGTTATGAAAATAAAGTCAAAATAACATTAGAAGATAGAATTAAAAGAAGCGGTTTAGAGGATTCATTTGAAGAAATCTTGGTACCAACTGAGGAAGTTCTTGAAATAAAAGAGGGAAAAAAGAAGAGATCCGAAAGAAAATATTTTCCTGGTTATGTGATGATCAAGATGGATATGAATGATGAGACATGGCATTTGGTGAAAGATGCACCACAAGTATTGGGCTTTATAGGTGGGACGAGCGATAAGCCAGTACCTCTAAAGCAGTCTGAGGCAGATAATTTAATACAATCAATGAAAGATGATATAGATAAGCCTAAACCAAAAGTAATGTTTGAGCCCGGAGAAGTTGTTCGTATAACTGACGGGCCTTTTAATGACTTTAATGGGGTAGTAGAAACAGTTGATTTTGAAAAAAATAAGCTTAAAGTATCAGTTTTAGTCTTTGGGAAGCCAACACCAATAGAACTATCATTGACGCAAGTGGAGAAAGGATAATGGCAGCAAAAGAATTACTAACACAAGTTAAGCTTCAAGTACCTGCAGGCGCTGCAAATCCTGCACCACCAGTGGGACCTGCATTAGGTCAACACGGCCTTAACATTCAGGATTTCTGTAAAGAGTTTAATGATAAAACAAAAGATGCAGAAAAAGGAATGGCTTTGCCAGTAGTTATAAATGTATACAAGGATCGATCATTTGATTTTGTCATAAAATCTGCGCCTGCTGCCGCTTTACTGAAAAAAGCTGCAGGCATCCAAAAAGGAAGCGCAACACCTCATACAAATAAAGTTGCTAAGGTTACAAAGGATCAGCTAGCAGAGATTGTTAAAATAAAAGAAGATGATTTAACTGGCGCCGATCTAGAAAATTCAATAAAAATTATAGCTGGAACAGCACGAAGCATGGGAATTGAGGTAGCAGAGTAATGGCATTATCAAAAAGAATAAAAGAAATTAAAGAAAATATAGACTCACTTAGAAGTTACGATATTGAAGAAGCAATTGAGATTCTTAAAACCTCTTCAAAAGTAAAATTCAATGAAAGTGTAGACCTAAGCGTCAACCTTGGGATAGATGCAACAAAATCAGACCAAGGAGTCAGGGGATCATCAACACTTCCTCACGGAATTGGCAAAAGCATGAAAGTAGTAGCATTTGCAGATGGTGAAGATGAAAGACTTGCTAAAGATGCCGGGGCAGATATTGTTGGATTTGAGGATTTAATTGATCAAGTTAAAAAAGATAAAGATTTAGATGCTGACATTGTTGTTGCAACTCCAGACTGTATGAAAAAGATGGGGCAACTAGGAAGAATATTAGGACCAAAAAATCTCATGCCTAATCCCAAAGAAGGAACAGTCACAAAAAATATTGGAGAAGCTGTCTCTAAAGCAAAAAAAGGGCAAATCAGATACAAAAATGATAAGGCTGGAATAATACATACAATTGTTGGAAAACTTGATTTTGATACTCAAAAGCTTATAGATAATATTTCATCACTTATTACTGACTTAAATAAGTCTAAGCCAGCATCAGCTAAGGGTAAATATATGAAAAATATTACAATTTCCTCTACTATGGGACCAGGAATTAAGGTAGACTTGTCGTCAGTCGAGAAAAGGAGCTAAAATGCCACTAAACCTTACGCAAAAACAAGATCTTGTAAAAGAAATGTCTGCAGTTCTTAATGATGCAGAGGTTGTACTAACAGCAGACTATTCTGGATTAACAGCTAATGAGTTAAATGAACTTCGTAAATCTACTCGTGAAGCTGGAGTATTCGTGAAACTAGTTAAAAATAATATGCTCAAAATGGCTTTAAAAGAAAGTCAATTCTCATCTATGTCAGAAAATATATTTGGACCTCAAATAGTTGCTGTAGGAAAAGAGGATGCCGGCAAATTTGCTAAATCGATTAAAGAATTTATTGATAAACACGAGAACCTTAAACCAAAAGCAATCAACTATCAGGGACAAGATTTAGATATAAGTGAATTGCAAAAACTCGCTTCCTTACCTACATATGAAGAAGCAATATCAAAATTACTATCTGTGATGCAGGGACCTATTAAAAAACTTATGGGAACCATGCAAGCTGTACCAGGCAAACTAGTCAGAACAATCGATGCTGTAAAAGCATTAAAGAATTAATTTAATCGGGAGAAAATAATGGCAGTAACTAAAGAGGATATATTAGAAAGCATTTCCAATATGACAGTAATGGAAGTTGTTGATCTTATATCAGAGATGGAAGAAAAATTTGGCGTAACAGCAGCGGCTGCAGTCGCAGCAGCACCAGCAGCAGCGGGCGGCGGTGAGGCAGCGACAGAAAAAACTGACTTTGATGTCA
Organism: Gammaproteobacteria bacterium; assembly: GCA_016779485.1. Classification (GTDB taxonomy): domain Bacteria; phylum Pseudomonadota; class Gammaproteobacteria; genus CACLCV01. The sequence goes on along the minus strand of JADHNN010000004.1, from coordinate 91,620 downwards.
CTCTTGCAGATATGGGTGGAAACAAAGTTGCTGTTATTAAAGCTGTTAGAGCTATAACAGGTCTAGGATTAAAAGAAGCTAAAGACAAAGTTGAATCAGCACCATGTGTTTTAAAAGAAGGTGCTTCTAAAGAAGAAGCAGATGATTTTAAAAAGCAATTGGAAGAAGCTGGAGCAACTGTTGAACTTAAATAAATTTAGACAATCAATCACAACTCATACTTACGTTGAGATAACTAATTTGGTAAGAACCAAAAGGAACTTTTGGCTATGATGTATTCCTATACAGAAAAAAAACGTATTCGTAAAAGCTTTGGCAAGACAAGTGATGTAATACAGACGCCAAATCTGATAGATCTTCAAATTAATTCATATAACGAATTTTTAGGTATGTTAGATGGCAACTTTGATCTTAAAAAGTCAGGCCTTCATAAAGTATTTGAATCTGTTTTCCCGATTTATGACTATTCAAATAACTGTAAACTTGAATATACAAGCTTTAAACTTGATAAACCTGAATTTACTGAAGAAGAGTGCAGGATCAGTGGCAAAACATATTCAGTGCCAATAAAAGTTAACTTCAAGCTATACACGAATATTGATGAGAAAAACTCCGAAAAAATAGAAATTTTTGAAAACGAAGAAGTCTTTCTAGGTGAATTACCTGTAATGACTAAATACGGTACATTCATTGTAAATGGGACCGAAAGAGTAGTTGTATCTCAACTACATAGATCGCCAGGAGTCTTTTTCGATCATGACAGAGGAAGAACTCATTCGTCAGGTAAACTCTTATTTTCTGCGAGAGTCATCCCATATAGAGGATCTTGGTTAGATTTTGAGTTTGACCAAAAGGATATAATTTTTGCAAGAATAGATAGAAGAAGAAAAATTGCTTCCACAATAATACTTAGAGCTCTAGGCTATTCTACTCAGGAAATTATTAACCAATTCTATGATTATAATAGAATCTCAATCAATGGTGGTCAAATTTTCATTGATCAAAAATTAGAGGATCTAAAGGGAAGTATTGCTTCTTTCGATATTTATCATAACAAAAAGCTGATTGTAGCAAAGGGCAAGAGAATTACTGTACGCCATATAGAGGCTGCAAAGAAAAGTAAGATGAAGGCCTTTCAAGTTCCGGATGATTTTCTCCTTGGAAAACGCATCGCTGAAGACGTGTCCATGAACCTTAAAGGTTCTGAAATTAGGGTTGACATGATTTCTTCAAAACAGATTATTGACCCAGAAACGGGAGAACTAATTTGCGAGGCTAATCAAAAAATTGATAAAGCTATTAAAGAGAAGCTTGCTGAATCTAAAAAAGTAGCAATAAACATACTTTCATGTAATCAAGAGATAGATATAGACACTGTTGCGTTAATTCATGAATTAAATATATCTAGTTTTACTATTCTCCATACTAATGATCTTGATAGAGGTTCTTTCATTTGTAATACATTAGACGTGGACCCGACACATGACCAGAATTCAGCATTAATAGAAATATATCGAATGATGAGACCTGGAGAGCCTCCCACAGCCGATGCATCAAATCAGCTATTTACAAATCTATTTCAGTCACCAGATAGATATGATTTGTCAGATGTTGGGAGAATGAAATTTAACTCTAGAGTTGGAAGAGATAATGTCGAAGGTGAGACCATACTATCAAATGAAGATATACTTGATGTTCTAAAAACCCTCATAAATATTAGAAATGGATCTGACTCAGTTGATGATATTGATCATCTTGGAAACAGAAGAGTTAAATGCGTAGGCGAAATGGTAGAAAATGTATTTAGAGTTGGTCTTGTTAGAGTTGAAAAAGCTGTAAAAGAAAGGATGACAACTATGGAACTTGCAGAAAAGCTTCAACCAAAAGATATTGTCAACTCTAAGCCTATAACAGCAACTCTAAAAGAGTTTTTTGGGACAAGTCAATTATCTCAATTCATGGATCAAAATAATCCACTTGCTGAAATTACACATAAACGAAGAATTTCTGCACTTGGTCCTGGCGGTTTGACGAGAGAAAGAGCTGGGTTTGAGGTTCGTGATGTCCATCCAACTCATTATGGAAGAGTATGTCCTATTGAAACACCTGAAGGCCCTAATATCGGCTTGATTAATTCACTTGCAACTTACTCAAGAACTAACTCTTATGGATTTTTAGAAACACCATATCGTGTAGTTAAAAAAAATAAAGTAAGAGATGAAATTAAATGGCTTTCTGCTATAGAGGAAAGTAAATATACCATAGCGCAAGCTAACACCACCCTAGATTCTAAAGGAAATATTCAAGGTGATTTAATATCTTGTAGATTCAATAATGAATTCACAATTTCATCACCTGATAAAGTTGAATTAATGGATGTTTCTCCAAGGCAGGTTGTGTCTATTGCTGCAGCATTAATACCATTTCTTGAACATGACGATGCAAACAGAGCTCTTATGGGTTCAAATATGCAAAGACAGGCAGTACCATTATTAATACCCGATAAACCTCTTGTGGGCACAGGTATGGAAAAGACAGTCGCTGTTGATTCAGGAGCTTCGGTGAAAGTAAAAAGAGATGGTGTTGTAGATTATGTTGACGCATCACGTATTATAGTAAATGTTGATGAGAAATACGTTGGTGATGATACAGATACTGGTGTTGATATCTACCCATTAACCAAATACACACGCACTAATCAGAATACATGTATAAATCAAAGACCACTTGTTAAACCCGGCGATGCAGTTGTTGCAGGAGATGCAATAGCTGATGGACCATCAACTGATTTAGGAGAGTTAGCATTAGGACAAAATCTACTAATAGCTTTTATGCCATGGAATGGTTACAACTATGAAGATTCAATATTAGTATCAGAAAAAGTTGTACGCGAAGACAGGTTTACATCTATCCATATAGAGGAATTGGAGTGTGTAGCAAGAGATACAAAGCTTGGCTCTGAAGAAATAACTTCAGATATACCTAATGTTAGTGAAAATTTACTTAATAAACTTGATACATCTGGTATTGTATATGTTGGGGCTGAAGTTAAATCGGGCGACATACTTGTTGGTAAAGTCACACCTAAAGGAGAAACGCAGCTCACTCCTGAAGAAAAACTTCTCAGAGCAATATTCGGTGAAAAAGCATCAGACGTTAAAGACTCATCACTAAAAGTCCCTTCTGGCATGGACGGAACAGTAATAGATGTAAGAGTATTTACTAGAGAAGGCATAGATAAAGACAAAAGAGCAAAAGAAATTGAAGAGCATCAGATTGAGGAAGTCAAAAAGAACTTAGTAGATGAACTCAGGATTAATCAAGATACAATCTTTATTAGAGCAAGAAAGCTTCTTTTGAATAAAACATTAGCAAAAGCAGTTCTTGGTCTGAAATCAGAGAGTAAACTTACAAGCACTGTCTTAGAGTCAATACCTAACGAAGATATCTTTAAAATCCAAACTAAGATAGAAAAAGTGAATATTAGTCTAGCTAGCCTATCCAATAGTATTGACAGTCTGATAAATAAATTTAATCAGGATTTAGAGGAAGTTACAAAAAAAATCACAATGCCTGATGACCTTGGACCTGGTGTTCAAAAGAAAATTAAAGTATATCTTGCTGTTAAAAGAACTCTTCAGCCAGGTGATAAAATGGCAGGTAGGCACGGTAATAAAGGTGTAATATCACAGATAGTCCCTGTAGAAGATATGCCACATAGAGAGGATGGGACGCCTGTCGATATAGTTCTTAATCCACTTGGAGTACCTTCGAGAATGAATGTTGGGCAGGTCTTAGAAACACACTTAGGATGGGCAGCCCGAGGCATTGGAGATAAGATAAATGATATGCTTAAAGAGCAGCAGGAGATTAAAAAGTTAAAGCAGTTTATTACGAAAGTTTATAATGAATGTCCTGGGTTTACCAAATATTCGATAGATAAATTCTCAGATAATGAAATTTTGACTTTGGCAAATAATTTAAAAAATGGCGTACCTATGGCTACACCAGTTTTTGATGGCGCTTCTGAAGAAGAAATAAAGAAAATGCTAGAGCTTGCTGATTTACCAACTAGCGGACAATCAATTTTGTTTGACGGAAGAACTGGAGAACAGTTTGAGAGACCCGTCACAATAGGGTACATGTACATTATTAAACTAAATCATTTAGTTGACGATAAAATGCATGCTAGATCAACGGGCCCATATAGTCTTGTTACACAACAACCATTGGGTGGTAAAGCGCAATTTGGCGGTCAAAGATTTGGTGAAATGGAAGTATGGGCATTACAAGCTTATGGGGCTACAAATGTATTACAAGAAATCCTTACAGTAAAATCTGACGATATTACAGGAAGAAACAAAGTTTATAAGAATATCGTTGATGGCGAATATGCTACTGAAGCTCATGTGCCAGAATCTTTTAATGTATTACTTAAAGAGATTAGATCGTTAAGTATTAATATTGATTTAGAATCTGAAAATAAAACTAACTAGGAAATATTATGCAAGAGATATTAAATATGTTTAAAAAAAATAATGATGATAAGAAATTTGATCATATTAAAATTTCTCTAGCATCCCCCGATCTAATGAGATCATGGTCTTATGGAGAAGTTAAAAAACCTGAAACCATTAACTACAGAACTTTTAAACCAGAGAGAGACGGGTTATTTTGTGCAAAAATATTTGGCCCTGTAAAAGATTATGAGTGCTTATGTGGAAAGTATAAAAGACTTAAACACAGAGGAGTGGTGTGTGAAAAGTGTGGCGTAGAGGTTACGCTATCTAAGGTTCGTAGAGATCGAATGGGGCATATTGAGCTTGCAGCTCCCGTTGCACATATCTGGTTTTTAAGATCTCTACCATCAAGAATTGGCTTAATGATGGATATGACATTGAGACAAATAGAAAAAGTTCTTTATTTTGAAGCGTTTATCGTTATCGATGGAGGTTTAACACCTTATGAAACAGGAAGCTTGCTTAATGAAGAAATGTACAATCAGGCTATTGAAGAGTATGGAAATGAAATAAAAGTAGGAATGGGTGCTGAAGCTATAAAAGAATTACTTCAAGAAATTGACCTTGAAAAAACATATGAAGAGTTGTCTGAAGAAATTAAGGTAACTAAATCACAAGCAAAAAATAAAAGAAACATAAAAAGACTTAAACTTTTAGAATCATTTATTAAATCAGGCAATAAACCAGAATGGATGATTCTTGATGTATTACCGATATTACCACCTGACTTGAGACCTCTTGTTCCTCTAGAAGGCGGAAGATTTGCAACTTCAGATTTAAATGATTTATATAGACGTGTTATTAACAGAAATAACAGATTAAAAAGATTACTAGAATTGAAAGCTCCCGATATTATTGTAAGAAATGAAAAAAGAATGCTTCAAGAATCTGTTGATGCGTTACTTGATAACGGGAGAAGAGGAAGAGCTATAACCGGAACAAATAAGAGACCACTAAAGTCTCTTGCAGATATGATCAAAGGTAAAGGCGGAAGATTTAGACAGAACCTTCTCGGTAAAAGAGTTGATTATTCTGGTAGATCGGTCATCGTAGTAGGACCTACACTGAGATTACATCAATGTGGTCTCCCTAAAAAAATGGCCTTAGAGCTATTCAAACCACATATATTTGGCAAACTACAAGCTCGTGGTATCACAACGACAATTAAATCTGCAAAAAAAGTTGTAGAAAAAGAAGGTGAAGAAGTATGGGATATTCTCGAAGAGATTATAAAAGAATATCCAGTTATGTTAAACAGAGCACCAACTCTTCATAGACTTGGTATACAAGCTTTTGAGCCAGTTCTTATTGAGGGCAAAGCTATACAATTGCACCCTTTAGTGTGCGCTGCATTTAATGCTGATTTTGATGGTGACCAAATGGCAGTTCATGTACCGTTGTCTGTTGAGGCACAAACAGAAGCCCGTGTTCTTATGATGGCAAGTAATAATATATTATCGCCATCAAATGGTAGCCCTATTATTGTTCCTTCTCAAGATATGGTCTTGGGGATTTATTATATGTCTAGAGAAAAACCTAACTCAAAAGGCGAAGGCATGATGTTTAGTGATATTAATGAAGTTTCTATAGCTTATCAATCTAAATTATTAGATATCCACGCAAAAATTAAAGTAAGAATGAAAATAACTGAAGTGGACGGTGATGAATTAAAGCAAGTGATAAAAATCATCGATACAACAACTGGAAGAGCGTTGATTTCTGAAATCCTCCCTAAAAATATTCCATACTCATATATAGATAAAGATTTAAATAAAAAAGCAATTTCTAAGTTATTTGATGTCTCATACAGATTAGCAGGATTGAAAGAAACTGTTCTGTTTGCAGATAAAATAAAAGATATGGGATTTAAATATTCCACAATTGCAGGCGTATCAATCGGCGTCGATGATATGGTGATACCAAAAGAAAAAACAGCAATAACTGCCAAGGCTGAAAAAGAAGTTAAAGAGATTGAGAAACAATATAACTCAGGTCTACTAACGGCTGGCGAAAGATATAATAAAGTAGTTGATATATGGTCACACACAAACGATCAAGTTTCACAAGCAATGATGAAGCAGTTAGGAACAGAAGTTACAAAAACAGCTTCTGGTGAAAAAGTTGAACATAAATCATTCAATTCAATTTATATGATGGCAGATTCCGGTGCTCGTGGCTCAGCTGCTCAGATAAGACAGCTATCAGGAATGAGAGGTTTAATGGCAAAACCAGACGGCTCAATCATTGAAACCCCAATAACTGCAAACTTTAGAGAAGGGCTAGACGTGATGCAATATTTTATTTCTACTCATGGCGCTAGGAAAGGATTAGCTGATACAGCTCTTAAGACTGCAAACTCAGGATACCTAACTAGAAGACTAGTAGATGTTGCACAAGATTTAGTTGTAACTGATGATGATTGTGGTACTGAAAATGGAATCTTAATGAAACCATTAATAGAAGGTGGAGACATTGTAGAGCCTCTTAATGAAAGAGTACTTGGCAGAACACTACTTAATGATTTAGTTGAACCAAAAACTAACTCAATAATATTATCAAAAGGCACATTGCTAGATGAAAATAATGTTGTACTTTTAGAGAAAAATGCAATTGATGAAGTATGGGTAAGATCAGCAATCACTTGCGATATAAGACATGGCGTTTGTGCTAAATGTTATGGTAGAGATTTAGCAAAAGGAAGAAAAGTTAGTAAAGGTGAGGCAGTTGGTGTTGTTGCAGCACAATCAATTGGTGAGCCTGGTACACAACTTACTATGAGGACTTTCCATATTGGAGGTGCTGCATCAAGGGCTGTTGCCGCAAATAGTATTGAAGTAAAAAATTCTGGGACTGTACGTTACCATAATCTTAAAACTGTGATTAATAGCCAAAAAGAAATTGTTACTGTTTCTAGATCAGGAGAATTAGGAATCCTTGATGACAGCGGGAGAGAAAAGGAGAGATACAAAATACCATATGGCGCTATTATAAAGATTGAAAACGGAAAGTCTGTAGACAGAGGACAAAATATTGTTACATGGGACCCTCATACTACACCTATTATTACTGAAACAGCTGGTATTATTGAGTTTGAAGATTTTGAAGATGGTATTAGTGTTGAAAATATTGTTGACGAACTTACAGGAATAACCTCTATCAAGGTTAAAGACACTAGCAGTGTTTCTTTTGATAAAAATCTTAAGCCTATGATAAAGCTTGTTGATTCAAAAGGTAAAGATCTACTTATTACAAACTCAAAACTTCCAGCACACTTTTTATTGCCATCTAATTCCACAGTAAATATTGGTTCTGGAACAAAAGTTGGCATAGGAGATGTTATTGCTCGTACTCCAAGGGAAACATCCGGAACAAGAGATATCACTGGAGGATTACCTAGAGTAGCAGATCTTTTTGAAGCTAGAGAACCAAAAGAAAAAGCAGAACTTGCAGAAACAACTGGTGTAGTTTCATTCGGTAAAGAGACTAAAGGTAAAAGAAGGCTAATAATCACTGATTACGATGGAAATGAGCATGTACAAATGCTTAATAAAACAAAATTATTAAATGTGTTCGAAGGCGCAAGTGTTACTCAAGGTGAGATTATATCTGACGGTGAACTAGATCCTCATGACATTCTTGCTTACCGAGGGGTTACAGACTTAGCAGAACATTTGGTAAAAGAGGTTCAAGATGTCTACAGACTACAGGGTGTATCAATAAATGATAAACACATTGAAGTTATATTAAGGCAGATGCTGAGAAAAGTTGAGATAACATTTGCTGGAGACACGACATTAATGCCAGGTGAACAGATGGAAAAAACTCAAGTACTAGAAATTATTGATAATCTTAAATCAAAAAATCCAGATGCATTGTTACCTACATATAAACCAATGTTACTAGGTATTACTAAAGCATCACTTGTAACAGAATCATTTATATCAGCTGCTTCATTCCAAGAAACTACACGAGTACTAACTGACGCAGCGGTTAATGGAAGAAAAGATAAACTTAGAGGCCTGAAAGAAAATGTAGTAGTTGGAAGATTACTTCCTTGCGGAACTGGCCTATCATCTCAAACTAATGATAATGAATCATTTGAAGAAATGTTGGAAAAAGAGATTGCGAGTGAGATGAATATAATATCTGAAAAGTCACCAGAAAGATCTGCTGAAGATCTTTTCAAAGACTAATATTATGTTTTTTTCCGTTATGCTTAAACACTACTTGACACCAACTAGCTGTACTAATAGAATTCCGCCTATCTCATTGAGGAAAATATGACAACAATTAATCAGCTAGTTAGGAAACCTAGGAAAATAAAGCTTGTAAAATCTGCGGTCCCCGCATTAGAGGCGTGTCCACAAAGACGTGGTGTTTGTACACGCGTTTACACGACTACTCCAAAAAAACCAAACTCAGCACTCAGAAAAGTTGCAAGAGTAAGACTTACAAATGGTCAAGAAGTAACATCTTATATTGGTGGTGAAGGACATAACTTACAAGAACATTCTGTTGTTGTTATAAGAGGCGGTAGAGTAAAGGATTTACCTGGAGTTAGATATCATATTGTAAGAGGTAGCCTAGATACTCAAGGCGTTGAGAACAGAAAACAAGGAAGATCAAAATACGGAACAAAGAGACCTAAGAGTTAGAAATGCCTAGAAAAAGAGATATACCAAAAAAGAAAATAATTCCTGATCCGATTTATAAAAGCACTAATGTAACTCGCTTGACTAATATGATTATGCAAGATGGGAAAAAAAGAACAGCTGAAAAAATTGTTTATAACGCACTCACAATCTCCTCTAAAAAAACAAAAGAGGAGCCATTGGCTGCTCTAGAAAAAGCACTTCAAAATGTTGGTCCAAGTGTTGAGGTTAAATCAAGAAGAGTTGGTGGCTCTAACTATCAAGTCCCAATTGAGGTCAACTCAAAAAGAAAGATATCCCTAGCGATGAAATGGATAATCGAAGCAGCAAGCAAAAGAAATGAGAATTCAATGAAAGAAAAGCTCGCATCAGAAATAGCTGATGCCATATCAAATAAAGGATCAGCTGTTAAAAAAAGAGAAGATACTCATAAAATGGCTGAAGCAAATAAAGCATTCGCACATTACAGGTGGTAACTAATGGCTAGAGAAACACAACTCACTCATTACAGAAACATTGGAATCATGGCACATATCGATGCTGGCAAAACAACTACTACTGAGAGGATTCTATACTATACAGGAGTGTCCCATAAAATAGGTGAAGTACATGATGGTGCTGCAACGATGGATTGGATGGAACAAGAACAAGAAAGAGGTATTACAATAACTTCTGCTGCAACGACATGCTTTTGGAAAGGAAGCACCGATCAATATGATGAGCATAGAATAAATATTATTGATACCCCTGGTCACGTAGATTTTACCATTGAAGTTGAGAGGTCTTTGAGAGTGCTTGACGGAGCAGTATCTGTTTTTTGCGCCGTAGGAGGAGTAGAACCTCAATCAGAGACAGTATGGAGACAAGCTAATAAATACAATGTACCTAGGATGGCTTTTGTGAATAAAATGGATAGAGCTGGAGCTGACTTCTTTAGAGTAGTAGACCAAATCAAAACAAGATTAGGCTCCAAACCGGTACCCTTACAAGTCCCAATAGGAGCAGAAGATAATTTCAAGGGCGTTGTGAATCTCATTGATATGAAAGCAATTATATGGGATGAAGAAAGTCGTGGCATGAAATTTGATGAAGTTGAGATTCCTGAAGAACTTAAATCAAAAGTTGATGAACTTAGAGAACAAGTTATAGAAACAGCTGCGGAAGCAAATGAACAACTAATGGATGAGTACCTAAATAATGGAGAGTTAAGCCGAGAACAAATAGTTGAAGGATTGAGACTTCAAACTTTATCAAATGAAATCGTTTTAGTTACTTGTGGTACAGCATTTAAAAACAAAGGTGTTCAAGCTATGTTAGATGCAGTAATTGATTTCATGCCATCTCCACTTGACGTGCCAGCTATTAAAGGAATTCTTGATGACAAAGATGAAACAGAAGGTAAAAGAGAATCATCAGATGATGAACCTTTTGCTGCATTAGCCTTTAAAATTGCAACTGATCCTTTTGTCGGTACCCTTGTGTTTTTTAGAGTATATTCTGGCGTCTTAAAGGCTGGTGACACTGTCTACAATGCTGTTACACAAAAAAAAGAGCGCATAGGCAGGATATTGCAAATGCATTCAAATTCTCGTGATGAAATTAAAGAAGTAAGAGCAGGGGATATTGCGGCGGCAGTAGGCCTAAAGCAAGTCACCACAGGAGATACACTGTGTGATCCCACATCTGTCATAACACTTGAGAGAATGGAATTTCCAGAGCCTGTGATATCAATTGCTGTAGAACCAAAAACTAAAGACGATCAAGAAAAAATGGGTTTAGCCCTAAGTAAGTTAGCACAGGAAGATCCATCATTTAGAGTGGCAACAGATCAAGAATCTAATCAAACAATCATCTCAGGTATGGGCGAGCTACATCTAGATATTATCGTTGATAGAATGAAAAGAGAATTCAATGTAGAGGCTACTATTGGTAAGCCGCAAGTTGCTTATAGAGAGACTATCAGGTCAACTGTAGAGCAGGAAGCAAAATACATTAAGCAAAGTGGTGGTAAAGGTCAATATGGACATGTTTGGCTGAAAATTGAACCTCAAGAGCCAGGAAAAGGTTATGAGTTTGTTAATGAAATAGTTGGCGGGGTTATACCGCGTGAATTTATTGGTCCAGTAGATAAAGGGGTTATAGAGCAAATGGAAAACGGTGTTATCGGTGGCTATCCTGTTGTAGATGTGAAAGTGACATTATATGACGGCTCATTCCATGACGTCGATTCAAGTGAAGTAGCATTTAAGGTTGCTGGTTCTCAGGCATTTAAGGAAGGCGCTAAAAAAGCTAAACCTGTGTTATTAGAGCCTGTTATGAAAGTAGAAGCAGTTACACCAGGCGACTATCTAGGTGATGTGACCGGTGACTTAAATAGACGAAGAGGTATTATTCAAGGAATGGAAGAAACAGTTGTGGGAAATATTATAAAAGCTGAAGTTCCGCTATCAGAAATGTTTGGTTATGCAACAGACTTAAGATCAATGACACAAGGAAGAGCAACATATACAATGGAATTTGAGAAATATGCTGAAATACCAAGTAACATTGCAGAAGAACTTATACAGAAGGCATCATAAATATGGCAACTAAGAAGAAAAAGAATACTCAAAATATAAGAATACGACTCAAAACGTTTGATCACAAATTAATAGATGCATCTTCAAAAGAAATACTTGAAACTGCAAAAAGAACAGGAGCAAGAGTGATTGGTCCTATACCGCTTCCAACAAAGATTGAAAGGTACACAGTTCTTGTCTCTCCTCATGTAGATAAAGATGCTCGTGATCAATATGAAATACGTACTCATAAAAGACTTATGGATATTATTGAGCCTACAGATAAAACTGTCGATGCACTTATGAAGCTTGACCTTGCTGCAGGCGTAGACGTGCAAATTGAATTAAGCTAATTTACTAAAAAATCCCTAAAAAAGTGTAACAATGCTGAATTTTATGTTAATATTCAGCACCTTAAATATTACAGAATTAACTAACTTTTTCATTTTGAGGACAAGAAAATGAGCATAGGCCTAGTTGGCATTAAAACAGGTATGACACGAGTGTTCGATGACTCAGGTACATCTATTCCTGTAACTGTAATAAATATAGACTCAAATCGTATATCACAGATTAAAACGAAAGACAGAGATGGTTACTCAGCTATACAAGTAGCATACGGAAGTCAAAAAGAAAGTAGATTAAGTAAAGCATTGGTTGGACACTATAAAAAATCAAACATCAAACCTGCTAGAGGACAGCATGAATTTAGAGTTAAAAATCTAGCAGATGATATAACAGTCGGTACAGATGTAAAGGTTGACAGATTTAAAGCAGGCGAACATGTTGATATTATCGGTAAATCTCTTGGAAAAGGTTTTCAGGGCGGTGTGAAAAGACATCATTTTAAAACACAAGATGCAACACATGGTAATTCAGTATCACACAGAGCATTAGGATCTACAGGCCAATGTCAAGACCCTGGACGTGTATTTAAAGGTAAAAAAATGCCAGGTCAACTTGGTAACGTTCAAAGAACTATTCAAAATTTAACGATTGTTAAGATTATGCCAGAGGAAAACATTATGCTAGTTAAAGGCAGTGTTCCTGGTCATAAAGGAAGCGTAGTTATTATCAAACCTACTCAAAAAAAATATATTCCAAAAGAAATTTTTACAGAAAAATCTGAATCAAACAAAACTGATCAAGCTGTCGAAGCTAAAAAAGATACTACTGAGGATTCAGTTAAAACAGACGATACAACTCAGAAACAAACTAATGACAAGAGCGGTAAAGAAGCATGATCGCTGAACTTGCAAAAATATTTACAAAAGAATTTAATGAGGCTTTAGTTCATCAAGTTATTACTGACTTCATGGCTAATCAAAGAAGTGGGACAAAAACACAAAAAAATAGATCAGCTGTAAGTGGAGGTGGCGCAAAACCAAGACCTCAAAAAGGCTCTGGAAGAGCAAGAGCAGGGACTACAAGAAGTCCTATTTGGAGAACTGGTGGAGTTACTTTTGCTGCACGGCCTAAAGATTATAATAAGAAAATTAATAAAAAAATGTATAAAGGTGCACTAAATTGTATTTTTAATGAACTTTTAAAACAAGAAAGATTATTTTTATCTGATAATCTTAATTTTGCAGAGAAGAAGACAAAATTAGGTAAAGAGCTTTTAGACAGATTAAAAATTACTAATGCCCTATTTATTTCTACTGAGAATAATGCCAATGTATTTTTTTCACTCAGGAATATCAAAAATATATCAGTGATAGACTATAAAGACATAAACCCGCACATACTAATGAAACATGACAATATTGTTATTGATAAAAATGTATTGGAGCATATTGAAAAGGCAACTACAGTATGAATACTCAAAGATTAGCAAATATCATTGTAAGTCCTAGAATTTCGGAAAAAGCTACCATGAGAGCAGATCTAGAGAATCAACACGTATTTTCTGTACTTAAAGATGCTACAAAACCAGAGGTTAAAAAAGCTGTAGAACTTATGTTTGACGTGAAAGTGAAAAGTGTAAGGTTAATGAACGTGCAAGGAAAACTTACACGCATTGGAAGGACATTCGGAAAAAGAAAAGATTGGAAGAAAGCATATGTAAGACTTCAAGAGGGGTTCGATATCAATTATGGTGAGGAAGAGGTTACTAAATGACAATCGTAAAATCTAAACCAACTTCACCGGGTAGAAGATTTAGAGTAAAAATATCTAATCAAGGTCTCTATAAAGGTCAGCCATACGAACCATTAATAGCTAAGTTGAATAAAACTGGTGGACGAAATAACCAAGGAAGAATAACTACAAGACATATTGGCGGCGGGCACAAAAAAAGATATAGGATAATAGATTTTAAAAGAAATAAAGACAATATACCTGCAACAGTTGAAAGACTTGAATATGATCCAAATAGAAATGCTAATATTGCATTGCTTTTATACGCTGATGGTGAAAGAAGATACATAATAGCTCCAAAAAATCTAAAATCAGGCGATCAAATTATGTCTGGCGATCAATCATCTATAAATATTGGAAACACACTTCCACTAACAAATATACCTGTTGGCACGCAAGTGCATTGTATTGAAATGAAACCGGGTAAAGGAGCTCAGATTGCTAGAAGTGCTGGAACAGTAGCACAGATAGTTGCTATAGATGGCGATTATGCAACGCTTAGACTTAAGTCCGGAGAGACTAGAAAGATCTTTAAAACCTGTAGAGCTACTATAGGTGAAGTCGGTAATAGTGAGTACAATCTTCAAAAACACGGTAAAGCAGGCGCAAAGAGATGGTTAGGGGTAAGGCCTACTGTGCGTGGTGTAGCTATGAACCCTATTGATCATCCGCATGGTGGAGGTGAAGGTAAAACATCAGGTGGACGTGATCCTGTTTCACCTTGGGGAACACCAACAAAAGGATATAAAACTAGATCAAATAAGAGAACTGATAAACTGATTGTCAGAAGAAGAGTTAACAAAAATAGGAAATAGATGTGGCGAGATCATTAAAAAAAGGACCATTTATAGATCATCACTTACAAGCTAAGGTTGATAAAGCCCTTAAAGAAAATGATAAAAAACCAATTAAAACTTGGTCAAGAAGATCTATGATATCACCAGATATGATTGGTCTAACTATAGCTGTTCATAACGGTAAACAGCATGTACCAGTATATGTGACTGAGAATATGATTGGACATAAGCTTGGAGAGTTTTCACCTACTAGAGTTTTTAAAGGTCATTCAGGTGACAGGAAAGCAAAAGGATAGAATATGAATACTCAGGCGATTTTAAAATATCAAAAAATTTCTGCTCAAAAGTGCAGACTTGTTGCTGATGCCGTAAGAGGTTTAACAGTAAACAAAGCATTTGAATTTTTGAATTATAGTAATAAGAAAGCTTCCCAATTGATTCTAAAAGTTTTAGAATCAGCTGTCGCTAATGCTGAACATAATAATTCAGCTGATATAGACGAATTAATTGTAAAAAATGTCCTTGTTGATGAGGGGCCATATGGCAAAAGACACAGACCTAGAGCTAGAGGAAGAGTAAATCAGATTTTGAAACGAACAAGTCATATTACGATAGTTGTAAGTGACAAAAAGGAAAAATAATGGGACAAAAAGTACATCCAACAGGTTTTAGACTGGGTATATCGACAGATTACTCATCTAAGTGGTATGCAAATAGTAAAGATTTTTCTAATTACTTACTTGATGACTACCGCATACGTGAGTACCTTAAAAAGAAATTGAAAAATGCATCTGTGAGTAAAATTGTTATCGAAAGACCAACAAAAGAAGCAATTGTAAACATATATACATCAAGACCTGGGATAGTCATTGGGAAAAAAGGTGAAGATATAGAAGTATTTAGAAACAAGATATCTACAATACTTAAGGTTGATAAATCAATGATAAAAGTGAATGTTAAGGAAATCAAAAAACCTGAATTAGATTCACAATTAGTTGCTGAGGGAATTACACAGCAGTTAGAAAGAAGAATTATGTATAGAAGAGCTATGAAAAGAGCTGTTACAAATACAATGAGATTGGGAGCTCTTGGTATAAAAGTAAATGTTGCAGGAAGATTAAATGGTGCAGAAATTGCTAGAAGTGAGTGGTACCGAGAGGGGAGAGTCCCGCTTCATACACTTGATGCAGCTATTGATTACGGTTTTGCAGAAGCATTGACTACCTATGGAATCATAGGAGTGAAAGTTTGGATTTATTCTGAAGACGAAATCAAAAGTGATACTAAAACTAATAATAAAAATACAAAGAATAAATAATGTTACAACCTAAGAAAACAAAATTCAGAAAACAACAAAAGGGAAGACTTCGTGGTTTCGCTACATCAGGCGCTAAAGTTAGCTTTGGTGAATTTGGTCTTAAAGCTACAACTAGAGGGAGAGTTACCGCAAGACAAATTGAAGCAGCCAGAAGAGCTATGACAAGATACATAAAACGTGGTGGTAAAATTTGGATTAGAATTTTTCCAGATGTGCCAATCACAAAAAAACCTATAGAAGTAAGAATGGGTAAAGGTAAAGGTAACGTAGAATACTGGGTATCAAAAGTACAGCCAGGGAAAGTTTTGTATGAGATGGAAGGAGTGTCAGAAGAAATTGCCAAGGAAGCCTTTAGACTTGCTGCTGCTAAGCTTCCAGTATTAACAACTTTTGTTTCTAGGACTGCATTATGATGAAAATGGATGAACTCAGAAAAAAGAATGAATCTGAACTAAATCAAGTTTTAGATGATCTTGCAAAAGAAAGATTTTCTCTAAGAATTAAAAGAGGCTCAGGTTTAAATCCTAAACCTCATTTATTTAGAGAAAACAAGATTACTGCTGCTAGAGTAAAAACAGTGTTAAAAGAGATTAATAATGGAAAATAAAATTAAAAAGCCAATAACCGCTAAAGTTGTTAAAACTGCTATGAATAAGTCTGCTGTTGTAAGCGTTGAGAGACTTGTAAAACATCCAGTTAATGGCAAGTATATTAAGAGATCTACAAAGTACCATATTCATGACGAGAATAATCAGTGCAATGTCGGTGACCTTATCAAGATTAAGCAGTGTAGGCCTATATCAAAAACAAAAACTTGGACACTCGTTGAGGATTAGAGGAATACTATGATACAAATGCAAACAATTCTTAAATCAGCGGATAATAGTGGCGCGAGAAGAGTAATGTGTATCAAAGTCCTTGGAGGCTCACATAGAAGGTTCGCATCAGTAGGCGATGTTATAAAAGTTGCTGTAAAAGATGCTATTCCTAAAGCTAAAGTAAAAAAAGGTGAAGTTTACAACGCAGTGATCGTGAGAACAAAGAAAGGCGTTAGAAGACCTGATGGTTCGCTAATAAGATTTGACAGTAATGCTGTGGTGCTGCTTGACAATAAACTTGAACCTTTAGGAACTAGAATATTTGGGCCTGTCACAAGAGAACTGAGAGATTTAACTTTCATGAAGATTATATCTTTAGCACCAGAGGTACTGTAATGAATAAAATAAAAAAAGGCGACTCTGTTATTGTAATTGCTGGTAAAGATAAAGGAAAAAAAGGCGAAATCGTCAGACTGCTTGATGACAACAAATGCATAGTTTCAGCAATTAATATGGCTAAGAAACATACTAAGCCAAACCCAAATGCAGGAATTGAAGGGGGTATTATTGAGAAAGAAATGCCTATAGAAATTTCAAACATAATGATATTTAATCCTGTAACGAAAAAACAAGATAGAGTTGGATTTAAAAAACTTGAATCTGGCAAGAAAGTCAGAATCTATAAATCTAATAGAGAGGTCATCGATATTTAATGAATACATTCAAAGAATATTATAAAGAGAATGTTGTTCCAGCACTTATGGAAAGATTCAGTTTTAAGTCGAATATGGAAGCACCTCGTTTAGTCAAGATTACAATAAATATGGGTTTAGGCGCAGCAATTAACGATAAGAAAATCTTAGAAAAAGCACAAGAAGAATTAACACAAATATCTGGTCAAAAAGCAGTCCTAACTTATGCTAAAAAATCTATTGCTAACTTCAAACTTAGAGAAGGGATGCCTATAGGATGTAAAGTTACACTCAGAAATAAAATGATGTATGATTTTTTTGAGAAACTCATAAAAATATCACTACCAAGAACTAGAGATTTTAGAGGATATAGCGACAAATCTTTTGATGGCATGGGAAACTATACTCTTGGCGTCAAGGAGCACATAATATTCCCAGAAATAGATTTTGATAAAATTGATAAAATCAAAGGCCTAGATATTTGTATTACAACTAGCGCAAAAAACAATGAGGAGGCAATGGAGTTATTTAAACAATTTAACTTTCCATTTAAATAATATGGCAAAATTATCCATGATCGAAAGAGAGAAAAAGAGAGAAAAGCTTAATAAAAAATATCTTTCTAAAATTAATATGATTAAAGAGAAACTCAAAGATAAAAAAACTTCTGATGAAGAAGCTATGGAATTAAGAATCAACTTACAAAAGATACCGCTCAATGCATTAGCTGTAAGAAAGCGTAATAGATGTGCATTAACTGGAAGACCCAGAGGTGTTTATAGAAAATTTACACTTGGAAGAACAAAATTAAGGGAAATGGCAATGCAAGGCTTAATTCCAGGCTTAACAAAAGCGAGTTGGTAATATTATGAGCATGAATGACACAATATCTGATCTTTTAACAAGAATACGAAATGGCCAAATGTCCAATAAAGAGACTGTTTCAATTCCTTTTTCTAAAATGAAAGAAGCCGTTTGTAAAGTGATGCTTGACGAAGGATACATCAATGGAATTACTATTGATGAAGGGGATTATAAAAATCTAATTGTTGATTTAAAGTATTATGACGGTAAACCAGTTATAGACTATATAAAAAGAGTAAGCAGACCAGGGTTGAGAATTTATAAGTCATATGATGATATTCCTTTAGTCAAAAATGGCCTTGGTATTTGTATCGTATCAACATCTCAAGGGCTAATGACTGGAAAAATGGCTAAAGAGAAAAAATGCGGAGGAGAGATTATTTGTTATATCTCTTGAATATATGTCAAAAGTAGCCAGCAAGCCAATAGAATTAAATCCTGATGTTCAATTCGAAGTAATCAATAATGTAATAAATATCAAAGGACCAAAAGGTAGTTTAGAGTTAATGAAACCGAGTGATATAGATGTAGAGCAATCTGATAATCTAATCAAAGTGTCTACTAAATCTGAATCAACGGCAATGAGCGGCACAACTAGAGCGCTTTTATCAAACATGGTTATTGGCGTATCCAAAGGATGGGAAAAAAAATTGACTCTTGTAGGTGTAGGATACAGAGCAAAAGCAGATAAATTGAAAGTTGAATTGACCGTTGGCTATTCACATCCTGTTCATTTTGAAATTCCAGAAGGAATAACAATAGAGACTCCATCACAGACTGAAGTAGTTATATCAGGAATTGATAAGCAAAAAGTTGGTCAAGTAGCTGCTGATATAAGATCAGTTAGACCGCCTGAGCCATATAAAGGAAAAGGAATTAAATACTCAGATGAGCAAATAGTCAAAAAAGAGGCTAAGAAAAAATGATAAGAGTTAATACAAAAAATAAAAACAATCAAAGAATTAGAAGAGCAACAAAGACTCGAGCTAAAATAGCTGAGTCTGGTAACCACAGAATAAGCATTCACAGATCGATTCAACATATGTATCTACAGTTGATATCTCCTAGCGGCGATAGAGTAATAACTACTGTGTCTACAAATCAAAAAAATAATAAAGCTAAATCTAATAATATTGAGAGCGCAAAAGATGTGGGCACTAAAATGGCTACTTATATCAAAAAAGCTAAAATTACCAATGTAGCATTTGACAGATCAGGATATAGATACCACGGGAGAGTTAGAGCTGTTGCAGAAGCGCTTAGAGAAAATGGAGTAAAAATATAATGGCATCAGAAGAAAGAAGTTCAGATTATATTGAAAAACTTGTAGCTGTTAATCGTGTAGCTAAAGTAGTAAAAGGTGGAAGACAGTTTGGTTTTACAGCACTTACTGTAGTAGGTGATGGACATGGAAGAGTTGGTTATGGCTACGGCAAAGCAAAAGAAGTGCCGACAGCTATACAAAAGGCTATGGAAAAAGCAAAAAAGAGTATGGTATCTGTATCTCTAAAAAAAGGTACCTTACATCATGCCATTACTCATCAACATGGATCAGCTAAAGTATACATGCAACCAGCGGCTGAGGGTACAGGAGTTATCGCTGGAGGAGCAATGAGAGCTGTGTTTGAAGCAACAGGAATACATAATGTTCTCGCAAAAAGCATAGGGTCAACAAATCCTATTAATGTTGTAAAAGCAACTGTGAAAGGACTAGAGTCAATGTATTATCCCGCTCAAGTTGCGCTCAAAAGAGGCAAGAAAACCAGCGAGTTATAGGAAGAAATGATGAGTAAAATTAAAGTATCACAAAAGCTTAGTCTAATTGGTAAAACAAAAAAACAAATAGCTTGTATTAAAGGCCTTGGATTGAGAAGAATAAGGGATTCAAAAATTATAGAAGCATCACCAGAAAATCTAGGCATGATTGAAACTGTAAAACATATGGTTAATGTAGAACAAATAAAAGAGTAGAAAAATGCTGAATGAAATTAAATTAAAAAAAGAATCAAAACATTCTAAAAAAAGAGTTGGAAGAGGTATAGCATCAGGAACAGGTAAAACTTGTGGCAGAGGACACAAAGGTCAAAAATCACGTACTGGTGGAAAAGTACAAGTAGGTTTTGAAGGCGGACAAATGCCTCTACAAAGAAGACTGCCTAAAGTTGGGTTTACATCTAAAAAAAATATCAATACTGTTGAATTAAAATATGATTATTTAGAAAAGATAACAGAAACTGATATTACCATTGATCTTTTAAAGAAATATAAGCTTGTAAAAAATAAAGCCACTAAAGTAAAAGTCATAGGTCCTGTTAATATCACTACTAAAAAAAAGCTTATTGATATAGATGCAACTAAATCTGTTATGGAGTTCATCAAGTAATGTCAAGAAATGCCACAAGCATATCATCAGGACTTGGCGGACTTACTAAGTCATCTGAAATTAGGCAAAGAATATTTTTTGTCATCTTTGCGCTAATTGTTTTTAGATTAGGGAGTTTCATTACACTCCCTGGTATTGACCCTGCGGTAATGAGTTTTCTTTTTGAGCAACAAAGGGGAAGTATCTTAGATATGTTTAATATGTTTTCCGGCGGAGCTCTCTCTAGGATGTCAATTTTTGCATTAGGTGTGATGCCATATATTTCGGCATCTATCATCATTCAAATGATGACACATATCTATGCTCCATTAATACAACTTAGAAAAGAAGGCGAAAGAGGTAGAAAAAATATTACTAAATATACTAGATACTTCACTCTAGTATTAGCTTTACTTCAATCAATGGGAGTAATGAATGCGCTTATGAATCAAAACACATCATCTACTATTCTCGTCCTTGACCCAGGATTAGGATTTTTCATCACTGGTGTTGTCACACTGGTTACCGGGACAATGTTTTTAATATGGTTGGGTGAACAAATTACAGAAAGAGGAATAGGTAATGGTATATCTATCATAATATTTGCAGGCATCGTGGCAGGCTTACCATCCGCAATTGGAGGTACAATAGAACTTGCAAGAAATGGTGAAATTCAAAACTTTAGTGTGATATTAATATTTATTCTAGCACTAGTGACCACAGCTTTTGTTGTATACATTGAACGTGGACAAAGAAAGATACCTATTAATTATGCAAGAAAAATGCAAGGACGTAAGATGTATGCGGCACAAAGCAGCTTTCTTCCGTTAAAGATAAATATGGCTGGTGTAATACCTGCTATATTTGCCTCTGCAATAATCTTATTTCCTGCAACAATTGCAAGCTGGTCCAGCGCAGGCGCTCCTGATAGTATTGTTCAAAAAATAGCTATGACATTATCGCCTGGACAACCGCCATATATTATTCTTTATGCATTAGCTATTATATTTTTCTGTTTCTTTTATACTGCATTGGTTTTTAATCCTCGTGAAACAGCTGACAACTTAAAAAAATCTGGAGCGTTTATCCCTGGAATAAGACCAGGCGAACAGACGGCGAAATACATAGATGGAATAACTACAAAGTTAACTACTGTAGGTGCTATATATATAACAGGAGTCTGTTTATTGCCTGAATTTTTAATATTATATTTTAATGTTCCGTTTTACTTTGGCGGTACATCTCTTTTGATTGTTGTTGTTGTAGTAATGGACTTGATGGCGCAAGTTCAATCACATTTGATGTCACAGCAGTATGAAGGGATGATGAAAAAAGCTAATTTAAGAGGTATTGGTGGAGGTATGAGATGAAAGTAAGAGCATCAGTAAAAAAAATGTGTAGAAATTGTAGAATAATCAGGAGAAATCGTGTTGTCAGGGTGATATGCAAGGATCCAAGACATAAACAGAGACAAGGTTAATATATTTGTTGTATTAATGACCAATGAAATATAGAATTTACGCTCAGAGAAAGATATGGCAAGAATAGCAGGAATAAATTTACAAAATCACAAACATATTTGGATAGCATTAACATCCGTATATGGTATTGGTGATACACGAGCAAAATATATTTGTGAAAAAGTTGGCATTGATTTAACCAAGAAAGTAAAAGATTTAGAAGAAAAAGAGCTTGAAACTATAAGACAATTTATAGAAGAATATCAACTTGAAGGTGATTTAAGACGAGAAAATTCAATAAATATTAAACGATTAATGGATATAGGATCTTATAGAGGTATCAGACATAGAAAAGGCCTACCACTGAGAGGCCAAAAAACTAAAAATAATAGTAGAACTCGTAAAGGTCCAAGAAAATTACTAAAAGCAAAATAACATGGTAAATAAAGCAAAAAAGAAAAAAATTAAAAAGATTGTAAATGAAGGTGTTGCTCATATTAATGCGTCATTTAATAACACAATCGTAACAATAACTGATAAACAAGGTAATACACTTGCTTGGGCCACATCCGGCGGATCTGGATTTAGAGGTTCAAGAAAAAGTACACCCTTTGCAGCACAAGTAGCCGCAGAAAAAGCTGGTCAAAAAGCAATAGATTTTGGAATAAAAAGTCTAGAGGTTCTTGTGAAAGGACCAGGCCCAGGAAGAGATTCAGCTGTAAGAGCTTTAAATGGTGTGGGATACAAAATTACAAACATTAAAGATATTACCCCTTTACCACATAATGGATGTAGGCCACCTAAAAAGAGGAGAGTCTGATGGCTAAATTTACAGGATCAAAATGTAAATTAATGCGAAGAGAAGGAACAGATTTATACTTGAAATCTGGATCCAGAGCTCTAGATACAAAGTGTAACCTTGACAGAAAACCGGGTATTGTTGGTGAACGCAGAGAAAAATTATCTGATTATGCTCTTCAGTTAAGGGAAAAACAAAAGGTAAAAAGGCTTTATGGAATTCTTGAAAAACAATTTAGAAATTACTATAAAAAATCTTCGAGCAAAAAAGGTTCTACAGGAGAAAATCTTCTTTCATATCTAGAATGTCGATTAGACAATATTGTATACAGATCTGGGTTTGGGTCAACTAGAGCAGAATCAAGACAGCTTGTTAATCATAAAAATATAGAAGTCAATGGCAGTCTTATAAATATACCTTCTTACCAAGTTCAAGCGACAGATAAAATCTCTGTAAGAAACAAGAGCAAAGATCAGTCTCGTATCCAGTTTGCTCTATCAGTAGCAGAGACTAGAAACTCAAGCGATTGGATTGACGTAGACTCAAAGAACTTAGTGGCTACCTTCTTAAGAGCTCCAGAAAGATCAGAACTTCCAAAAGAAATTAATGAATCACTAATCGTAGAATTATACTCAAAATAGCAGGTAACATATGAACACTATCACATTCTTAAAACCAAACTTAGTTGATATTGAGATGATCTCAAATTCAAAATCTAAAATAGTCATCCAACCCCTTGAAAGAGGATTTGGACATACACTTGGCAATGCGCTAAGAAGAGTACTATTATCATCTATGCCTGGATCTGCTGTCACTGAAGTCTCAATAGATAATATTCTTCATGAATACAGCACTATAGATGGGGTTCAAGAAGATGTTTTAGAAATCATTTTAAATATTAAAAAACTTGCTTTGGTTCTCCATGAAAAAGATAAAATAGAAGTAGTTCTCAGAAAAAAAGGAAAAGGACCTGTTCTAGCATCAGACATTGAAAATCATCCAAACCTTGAGATTAAAAATCCTGAATTTTGTTTAGCAAATATGACTAATGATAAAACCGAATTGGTAATTAATTTAACAATATCACAAGGTAAAGGCTACCAGCCTGCTGTCAAAAGAAAATTTAATGAACTAGAAGATTTAGGAATTGGTAAGATGCAAATAGATGCCTCATTTACACCGGTGGAAAAAGTATCATACAGTGTAGATAATGCAAGGGTTAAACAAAAAGCAGATTTAGACAAACTCATTATAGAACTTGAAACAAATGAAACGATAGAACCTGAAGATGCGATAAGAACAGCTGGAAAAATCCTTAGAGAACAACTGGAAGTCTTTAGTCATCTAGAAGTCAAAAACGACACACAAGATGTGATAGATGAAAATCATATTGATCCTGTGTTGCTTAGACCTGTAGATGATTTAGAATTGACGGTCAGGTCTGCTAACTGTTTAAAAGCTGAAAATATTCATTATATAGGTGATTTAGTTCAAAGAACTGAAAATGAATTGCTTAGAACCGCGAACTTAGGAAAGAAATCACTAACAGAAATTAAAGATGTGCTTTCTACTCATAGCTTAACCTTAGGTCAAATAATTGAAGACTGGCCACCAAAAAACATTGAAAAAAGATAATGAGACATAAAAAATCAGGTAGACAACTCAATAGAAACTCATCTCATAGAAAAGCTATGTTTAAGAACATGGCTATATCTTTGTTTGATCATGAACACATAGAAACCTCAGTAGCAAAAGCTAAAGAGTTAAGAAGAACTGCAGAACCTCTAATAACACTCGCTAAAAATGATACTTTAATGAGAAGAAGATTAGCTTATGCAAGACTAGGTGATAAGAGAATTGTTAAGAAACTATTCGAAGTACTTGGCCCCAGGTTTAAGGCTAGACCCGGTGGATATCTTAGGATATTAAAAAAAGGTTATAAGTATGGTGATGCCTCACCAGTTGCTTATGTTTTACTTTCTGAATAATCTCAAATTTTAGTTTTTAAATATTTTCCAGTATATGAACCTTTACATTTTATAAGATCTTCAGGGGTCCCATAACCAATAACTTTTCCACCACCAGTTCCACCCTCGGGTCCTAGGTCTATTATCCAGTCAGCTGTTTTGATTACATCTAAGTTATGTTCGATAATTATAAGTGTATTGCCTTTTGCTTTTAATCGCTCTAAAACAGTCAATAAATTCTTCACATCATAACTATGTAAACCTGTAGTTGGCTCATCAAGAACATATAATGTATGACCTGTATCTGGTCTGATTAGCTCTTTTGCTAATTTAATTCTCTGAGCTTCCCCACCAGAAAGAGTAATTGCACTTTGACCTAATTTAATATAACCGAGTCCAACATCTGAAAGTATTAAAAGTTTTTTGTAGATTCTAGGATAGTTATGAAAAAACACTAAACCTTCTTCAACAGTCATGTCCAGTACTTCGCCAATATTTTTATCATTCAATTTTATTTCTAAAGTTTCATCATTATACCTTTGTCCATTACACTTTTCGCATTTTACATAAACGTCTGATAAAAAATGCATCTCAACTTTTATTTGTCCTTGACCATCACAATGATGACAAACTCCGTTATTCTTTCCTTTAACATTAAAACTAAATCTACCTGGTAAATATCCTCTTGATTTTGATTCAGGTTTCTTGGCAAATTCATCTCTTATTAGTGAAAATATCCCTGTGTAAGTCACAGGGTTAGATCTTGGTGTACGTCCAATAGGACTTTGATCAATATCAATTATTTTATCAATATAATTTATTCCATCAATTTTTTTGCAATCAACATAACCTTCATTATTATCTAAAAGTTTGTTCACAATAGAAGTATATAATACATTATTTATAAGGGATGATTTTCCTGATCCAGACACGCCTGTAATACAAGTCAATAGACCTATAGGAATCTCAGCATTAATGTTATCAAGATTATTTGCGCTAGCATCAACTATGGATAACCATTCTTTTTTTGGCTTAAGTCTCTTTAGAGGTATTTCAATTTTATTTTTACCTGTAATAAAATCAGATGTGTGGGATGAAACCTTGTTTAAATTTGATGGTTTTCCTGAAAAAACCACCTCTCCTCCATGAACACCAGCATTAGGCCCAATGTCAACAATATAATCAGAAGTCATTATAGTGTCTTCATCATGTTCAACAACTATTACAGTATTACCTAGGTCACGTAAGTTCCTTAGCGTATCAAGTAATTTATCATTATCTCTTTGATGTAAACCTATCGAGGGTTCGTCCAATACATACATTACTCCGGTAAGTCCTGATCCGATTTGACTAGCTAATCTAATTCTTTGTGCTTCTCCACCTGATAGAGTTTCAGCACTTCTAGATAAGGTAAGATACTTCAAACCTACATTATTAAGGAACAAGAGTCTTGAAATAATTTCAAGAACAATTTTCTCTGAAATTTTTGTTTTCATGCTATCAAGTTTTATATTTTTAAAAAAAGATAACGCCTCTTCTACATTCATGGCGGTTATCTGATTGATTGACATTGCATTAACAAAAATGTTACGTGCAGTTATATTCAATCTTTCTCCATTACACTCTCTGCAATCACTTTCAGTCAGGAATCTTTCATAATATCTTTTTATACTGTACCTAAATGCGTTGTTATAATTTCTTTCAAATATATTACATATACCTTCCCATAGATCTGTTTTTTTTGTGCTTATAAATTTTTTTGTTTTCTTATCTAGTTTAATGATAGTAAAATCTATCTCTTCATCTGATCCATAAAAGAGTACTTTTTTAAAACTATTAGGAAGGCTATAAAACTTTTTATTAATATCTATGTCAAAATGATTAGCAAGCGATACTAACATTGAATGATATAAATAATTCTTCTCGTCCCAACCAGCTATAGCGCCCTTTGCGAGACTTAATTCTGAATTTTCGATAATTTTATTTTCATCAAAGAATTCATCAACTCCCAGTCCATCACACTTACTGCATGCTCCAGATGGCGAATTAAATGAAAATAATTTGGGCTCTAGTTTACCAATTGAATACCCACAATGAGGACATGCATATTTAGTTGAAAATATTTGATCTTTATTATGTATCACTGAGGAGGCATATATTATGCCATCCGATATATCAGACGCAGCATTAAGGGATTCTATTATTCTTAGTTTATTTTGCTCATTTATTTCAACCCTATCAATAATAACTTCAATATCATTTTTCTTTTTTGCATTTATGATATGACCCAACATGTGTTTTGAGATATCACTTATTTTATGTATCTCTCCATTTACTCTTACTCTATTAAACCCTTGCTGAGAAAATGATTGAATAGTCTTTATATGTTCCCCTTTCTGGTTTCTTACTATAGGAGATAATACTAAGATCGTTTCTTGAAAATTTTCTTTTAGAAGTTTCTGATACATTTGTGATGTCGACATTGCATCTAGGCTAACCTTATGTTGTGGACATTTAGGAGTTCCTATCCTAGCATATAAGAGTCTTAGATAATCGTATATTTCTGTTACTGTTCCAACTGTAGATCGCGGGTTATGTGAAGTTGATTTTTGTTCAATAGATATCGCAGGCGACAGTCCTTCAATTTTATCTACGTCAGGTTTATCTACCATTGATAAAAATTGTCTAGCATAAGTAGATAATGATTCGACATATCTTCTCTGGCCTTCAGCAAATATTGTATCGAATGCAAGAGAGGATTTTCCTGAACCAGATAGACCTGTAATAGTAATCAGATTATTTTTTGGAAGTTTGAGATCAATATTTTTAAGGTTATGGGTACGAGCGCCTTTTATTTTGATAAACTTATCCATCGGACAATAATAACATTTTTTATATCCATAAACTCAACACTTTGCATATGCTATAATTGTTTGATGTTTACGAGTGTAGAAAAAAAATCAGTTATATTAATTACCTTAATATATTTTTTCAGAATGTTAGGTGCATTCATGATATTTCCTGTCCTATCTGTTTTTGCTGATTCGTACAATATGTCCACCCCTTTTCTGATTGGACTAACGCTGGGTATCTACGGTTTAACCAACGCTATTATGCAAATCCCATTCGGTTTGTTATCTGATTTTTTTGGAAGGAAAAATATTATATTGATTGGATTGACCATATTTCTTTTAGGGTCATTTATATGCGCAATAACAGACAATATTTACTATCTTATTATAGGTAGAGCATTACAAGGAGCTGGTGCAATTTCAGGAGCTCTTATGGCTCTTTTATCTGATAGCACTTCAGAAAATAATAGAACAATATTCATGGCAATAGTTGGCATATCAATTGGTACTGCTTTTTTCAGTTCATTTATTATTGGACCATTATTGTCTAAATATTTTGAATTGTCTGGCTTGTTCATATTTATTATCTTGTTAACAATGCTAAGTATTTTTTTAATGTTATCGTTTAAAAACACACCTGCTAAAAATGCACAATTCAATTTTAGTATAATGAATTTAGTTTTTGATAAAAGGCTAAAACCTCATTACATAGATATTTTAGTTCTACATACTGTACTTACATCGTTATTTATTGCTATTCCTGTAATGATGACTGATGTATATTTGATTTCAGTAAGTGAATTCCCTCAGCTTTATTCATCGATATTTATATTATCTCTAATAATTACTTTACCTTTATTGGGATATGATAGAAAAAATCCTGTCCTAGTTAAAAACATTTCTCTAATAATACTTTCATTTTCATTAATATTTTCATTCCAATTCTATAATACTAATTTATTTATAATTATGATTGCTTTAATATTTTATATTGGGTCGTTCAGTGTACTAGAAGCAAGTATACCATCATCACTTTCAAAACAAACCAATCAAGAAACACGCGGTTTGACGATGAGTATTTATACATCATTCCAGTTCTTTGGAACGTTTCTCGGTGGTTTTATAGGAGGCTATCTTTATGATGTATATGGATTAAGTGGCATTTTCTTTTTTACTGCTGTAATATCTGTTATGTGGGTGTTAATTTGTCTTTCACGAAATTTCATAGGAGCAGATATTGTCAGTAAATAAAGTTATATTGTTAGGTAGAGTGGGTAATGATCCTGAAGTAAAATTTATGCCTAGCGGAAATGCTGTTGTAAATCTATCGTTAGCAACTAACAGGAAGTTTAAAAACCAAGAATCTGGATCTTATGAGGATAAAACAGAATGGCACAGGGTAGTATTTTTTAATAAACCTGCTGAAACTATAGGCCAGTATGTGCGCAAAGGACAGCAATTGTATGTTGAAGGAAGACTACAAACTAGAAAGTGGCAAGACAAAGATGGTATAGAAAAGTATTCTACAGATATCATTTCAGATAATTTCACATTCGTAGGTAGCAAGGCTGATACTTCAGATAACTTTGGATCTCAAGAAAGGCAAGATAATAATGATTTTTCAAATCAAGATATCATTAAGGATGAAGATATTCCTTTCTAATAGATGTTAAATAACAAAAAGTATTTCATCAAATCACAAGGATGTCAGATGAATTCGTATGATTCTAATAAAATTGCAGATCTGCTCTCTCATCATTTTAATATGACCCCTATTGATGAGCCTCAAAAAGCAGATTTACTTATTTTAAATACATGTTCTATCAGGGAAAAAGCTCAAGAAAAAGTATTTTCTGAATTAGGAAGATGGAGAAAAATTAAAAATATCAGACCAAAAACTTTGATTGCTGTGGGAGGTTGTGTTGCCTCACAAGAGGGAAAAAATATACGTAGCAGGGCACCAGAAGTAGATATAGTATTTGGACCACAGACATTGCATCGTTTACCTAAAATGATAGAAGACGTTCTTGAAAAAGAACATAAACCTATTGATGTTTCTTTTCCTTTGATAGAAAAGTTTGATTACTTACCACAATCTCATTCGTCTAGCGTATCTGCGTATGTATCAATTATGGAAGGATGTAGTAAGTATTGTACCTTTTGTGTTGTTCCATATACTCGAGGCGAGGAAGTAAGCAGAACATTAGATGAAATTATTTTTGAAATATCTAATCTTGTTAAAAATGGTGTTAAAGAAATAATATTACTTGGACAGAATGTGAATGCATATAAAGGAATAAGATTAAAAGATAATAAATCAATAAACTTTTCAGAACTTATAAGATATGTTTCAAATATAAAAGGTGTACAGAGAATTAGACACACGACATCTCACCCCATAGATTTCACCGACGACCTAATTGAGGAATATAGAAATAATAAGTTATGTAGCAATCTTCATTTACCCGTGCAATCAGGATCTGATTTTATTTTGTCAAGAATGAAACGCAAACATACTACGCTTGAGTATAAAAAAATGATAAGAAAGGTAAGATTGGTAAGACCTGACATTAGTATAACGTCAGATTTTATTGTTGGATATCCAGGGGAGACTAAGCAATATTTTGAAGAGACCATAAATCTTATTGATGAAGTTGGTTTTGATGATGGTTATAGTTTTATCTATAGTAAAAGACCTGGAACACCCGCTGCTTATGAAGGTGATGATGTTCCTTTAAGTATAAAAAAGGAAAGACTATCAGTTGTGCAAGATATCATTAGAAAAAACTCTAGAAAGTATCTAGAAAAATTAATTAACACCAAACAAGAGGTATTAGTTGAGGGCGAATCGAAGAAAAAATCTGGCGAACTTTTTGGAAGAACATTTACAAATAAAATTGTTCATTTTAAAGCACCAAAGTCACTCGTAGGAAAGACAATTGAATTGGATATTGTAAGCGCAAACAGAAGTTCTTTAATTGGAAGAATATAACTATATGAGAGTAAACAAGAAAAGTACAAATCAACATATTAAGTTAGAACCAATAGATAATGACCGACTAATTAATCTATGTGGACTTCTCGATAAAAATATAAGACAGATAGAATCATTTTTTGATGTTGAAATATCAAATCGTGGTAATTCATTTAAGATAACAGGTGGAATTGAAAACGTGGCAAGTACCTCTAACTTTATCGAAAAAATATATGATCTTTCTGAAAAAGAAGAGATTACTCCTAAGCAACTTCACTTGTATCTTAATAATTCTATTGAGTTTTTATCTACTAATGATGAAAGTAGTAAGACAGATTTAAATTTAAAAAAAAATACTATCAAACCAAAATCTAATAATCAAAAAAAGTTTATTGAAACCATCAAAAAAAATACCATAACCTTTGGTATTGGAGCTGCGGGAACAGGTAAAACATTTCTTGCAGTTGCATGCGCAGTGGACGCATTAGAACAGAGAGAAGTTAAAAAAATTGTTCTTGTTAGACCAGCCATAGAAGCAGGTGAAAAGCTTGGATTTTTACCGGGCGATCTTGCTGAGAAAATTGATCCATACTTACAGCCTTTATATGATTCATTGTATGAATGCTTAGGATTTGAAAATGTTAATAAGTTACTAGAGAAAAATATAATCGAAATAGCTCCACTTGCATATATGAGAGGTAGGACCTTAAATGATGCATTTATTATATTAGATGAAGCGCAAAACACTACTACATCTCAAATGCAAATGTTTCTTACGAGAATAGGCTACGGTTCTTCTACTGTAGTTACGGGTGACGTAAGTCAAATTGACTTACCCCGTGAAGCTCAATCAGGCCTTAAAGACTGTCTTGAGTTTATTTTGAACATCAAAGGAATCGATGCGGTACACTTTGAACCAAAAGATGTGATGAGACATAAAATTGTCACATCGATAATTAATGAATATGAAAAAAGAAAAAAAAATAAAAATTAACTATATAACTTATATTAAAAATCATTACATACCTACCACAGTTAATATGAAGAAATGGATATTAAAAAGTCTTTTAGCAGAACTGTCTTCTCAGATTAATATAATTTTCGCTGGGAAAAAAAGAATAAGAACGTTGAATAATAAGTACTTGAATAATGATTATCCAACAAACGTACTTACTTTTCCTAACAATGATTCTGAATTATTATCTGGTGATATAGTCTTATGTCCAGAAATCATTAACTATGAATCTAAAAAATATGAATTATCTACAAATTTACGTTGGGCACATATGATTATACATTCGATGCTTCATCTTCAAGGATATGATCATAAAATAAAAAAAGATCGTTTATGCATGGAAAGTATAGAAGTTAAAATATTACAAGATATGAACTATGGTAACCCTTATGAAAGAATCTAAAGATATTTCATGGATTAATAGAATTAAGGATCTTTTGGCAGATAACCCAAAAGATAAAAAAGATCTTATATCATTACTTGAGACAGCTGCAAAGGATAATCTTATAACACAAGATTCTTACCAGATGATATTAGGTGTATTCAGCGTATCAGAAATACCAGTGAGAGAGATAATGATTCCAAGGCCACATATGATAGCCATTGATGTAAATGATGAGTTAAATACAGTAATTACAAAAGTTATAGAATCTGGGCATTCTAGGTTTCCTGTAATCAACGGTAAGCTTGATGAGATTATAGGAATACTTCATGCGAAAGATTTGCTAAAAAACCAAATCAATATGATGGATGACTTTGACCTCCATGATTATATGAGGCAGGCAACTTTTATACCCGAAAGTAAAAGGTTGAATGTACTGTTAAATGATTTTAAAGCAAGTAGAAATCATATTGCTATAGTTATTGATGAACACAGTAATGTGTCTGGACTAGTTACTCTTGAGGACTTGATTGAAGAAATAATTGGCGAAATAGACGATGAACATGATGTGTTCTCAAAAGAGTTCATAATTCAGCAGGCTTCAAATAAATATATTATTGATGCTCTGCTTACTTTAGATGACTTTAATGAAAGATTTAGATCATCACTTATAGATGAGGACATAGAAACTATAGGCGGTTTTCTCATTAACAAATTTGAGCGAGTTCCTAAAAAACAAGAAATTATTGAAATTAATAATTTAGTTTTTACTGTTATCTCAGCAGATTCTAAAAAAATTAATAGAGTACAATTAGTAATTAAAAAAGATAATAACAGCACTTGAATTATTTCTACTTATTTATTTCAGCTCTTATTTATATGGCAGCATACTCGCCGTTAGACTTCAAAATATTAATATTTTTATCCTTAATAATATTTCTAATGATTATAGAAAATCTTTCAACAAGAAAGAAAGTAATATATTCATTTCTATATTTCTTTTTTATACATATTATTGGTATTTCGTGGATTAACATTAGTCTAATTTCTTATGGGTCTATGAATATTTTGAGTAGCCTTATTGTCACAATAATTTTGTTATTAATAGTAAGTACACCATATATATTAATAGGATTTTTCCACAAATCTATCAGTAATAATGGTTTTTATAATTTAAATGTAATAGCTCTTGTTTTTTTATTGGCTGAATACATTAAATCAATTATTCTAGGAGGCTTTCCATGGCTCTTGATTGGACATTCTCAAAATGCATCTATATTTAATTATATATATCCAATATTTGGTAACTATTTCGTTACTTACTTATGTGTATTAATTAGTGCTTTTTTTTATAAAACCTTAATTAATCAGGATAAAAAATATATTTATTTATCATTTATCTTTCTTGTAACCTATTTATTATATCCTGCAAATATTAAATATCATGAAGAATTCAACGAAAAGAAAATTAGCTATTCAATTTATCAACCTAATATATATCCTAATCAATCATATGACCCTAAAGAGTATAAAAAAATATCACAGAAATATATAAATTATATTAGGAAGAAAGATTCTACAGATATCACAATTCTGCCCGAAACAATAACTCCTTACGTTCTCATGAAAAATAATGAGTTACTTAGAGAAATCATTAAATATTCTAATGATAAAAAAATTATTATTGCTGGCTTCTTTACTCAATCAAAGGAAAATATTCATAATAGTATGGTCGTCTTCTCAGACAGTATTGCATTATATAATAAACGTAAACTAGTACCATTCGGCGAATATACACCATGGTACGACACCCTCATTAAGTTATCTCAATCACTTGCTATACCTCTGTCAAATATTACACATGGCTCTGATGAACAAGATGAAATCTATGTAAATAGGTTAAAAATAATACCAATTATTTGTTTTGAAAGCACATTCTCAAATATTATTGACTCCACTATGAGAAATGAGATCATCATTAATATTAGTAATGATAGTTGGTTTGGTGAGAGTCTTGCTCCTTATCAGCACCTTCAAATAACACAAATAAGAGCTTTAGAGTTTAATAGATATATTTTGAGAGCAACAAACACGGGTATAAGTGCTGTAATTAATAATAATGGAGTTATTGTTGATCAAATTTCCAATAATAGTGAAGGAGAGATGAATGGATTTGCCTATATTGGGCTTAATAAGTCAATATATTCTCAATTTGGGGATCTAGGCATTTTGATGTTACTATTTTTGTCATTACTTTTTAAGTTATATAAAACATCGAAGAGACTATGAACAAAGATTATCACCCATCTAGTATAGAAAAAGCTGTTCAATCGATATGGAGAAAAACAGAACCTGAAAAGAATAAACTTCTAAATTCTAAGAATAAATATTATGTGCTTAGTATGTTCCCTTATCCGAGTGGCAAACTCCATATTGGCCATGTAAGAAATTATACAATTGGAGATGTAATATCAAGATCCAATAAAATGTTAGGAAAAAATGTATTTCAACCGATGGGATGGGATGCTTTTGGCTTACCTGCAGAGAATGCTGCCATTAAAAATAATGTTCATCCAGAAGAATGGACTAAAAAAAATATTAATCATATGAGAGAACAGCTTCAAAATATCGGTATCTTGTATGATTGGCAAAACGAGCTATCTACAGCTGATCCAGAATATTTCCACTGGGAACAATGGTTCTTTATTAAACTTTTAAAGAAAGGGCTTGTTTACAGGAAGTTATCAGAGGTTAATTGGGATCCTGTTGATCAAACAGTACTGGCAAATGAGCAAGTCATTGATGGAAAAGGATGGAGATCAGGAGCAAAGGTAGAAAGAAAAGAAATACCCCAATGGTTTTTGAAAATAACAGAGTATGCAGATGTATTATTAAATGACCTTGATAAACTCTCTGGTTGGCCCGAATCAGTTAAATTAATGCAAAAGAATTGGATAGGTAAATCAAAAGGATTGAATATAAATTTTAAATCTTGTAATAACGACTATCTATACACTGCATTTACAACAAGGCCCGATACTATTTTTGGAGTTTCATTTATAGCTATTAGTATTAATCATCCGACAGCAAAAAGTCTCTCTGAGAGCAATAAGTATATAAAAGAATTTATTAAAAAATATCAGTCATCAAAAGTATCAGAAGAAGCAATGGCAAAAATAGATAAAGATGGCATTTTTACAGATCAATATTGCTATCATCCTATTACAAAAAAGAAAATACCTATATGGATAGCAAATTATATAGTGGATGGATATGGCACAGGTGTAGTTATGGGCGTGCCGGCCCACGATACGCGAGATTATGAATTTGCAAATCAGTTTAATCTAGAGATTACTAGAGTTATAGAAAGTGAAAATAAAAAATCTGATTTACCTTTTCTAGATCAAGGTACATTAATTAATTCTGATATGTTTAATGGGGTCAACTCTCAAGAAGCCTTGAACAAAATATCAGAATATTTTGTTAAAAATAAATTAGGGGAAGAAGTTACATCTTTTCGATTACGCGACTGGGGAATATCAAGACAAAGGTATTGGGGATGTCCTATTCCGGTATATTATCTAGATGATGGCACAGTACATCCTGTACCCGAAGAAGATTTGCCTATCAAGCTCCCTAAAGACGTGGATCTTAGTGGTGAAGGTAATCCTCTTGATAAAAACGAAAAATGGAAAAATATTATTTGTCCTCGCACAGGAAAAAGAGCTACTAGAGAGACCGATACCTTCGATACGTTTTTCGAGTCTTCTTGGTATTATCTAAGATTTTTAGATCCTAATAACAAAGATGAAATATTTGATAAAAAATTAAAACCATGGCTGCCGGTTGATCAATATGTTGGCGGCATAGAGCATGCTATTCTCCATCTTTTATATGCTAGGTTTTTTTTCAAATTACTTAAAGATGAAGGGTTAGTAGATAATGACGAACCATTCAATGCATTACTTTCTCAGGGTATGGTTCTCAAAGATGGCGCTAAAATGTCAAAATCCAAAGGCAATACGGTTGATCCAGATATGATTATTAATAAATATGGCGCAGATACAATCAGATTCTTTATCTTATTCGCAGCCCCACCAGAACAGAATCTAGAGTGGTCAGACTCAGCTATTGAAGGCGGCTATAAGTTTCTGAAGAGATTTTGGAAATTATCTTATCTAATTAAAACTTCTCATAAAAATGAGGATACTTCAAATGATAATAATATATTAATCAAAACTAACAATATAATAAATAAAGTCACAACGGATATTTTTGAGAGAAAATCTTATAATACCGCTATTGCAGCTATAATGGAACTGCTCAACTTCATATCAAAAAATTTTGAAGCAAAAACTATGAGCAGTCATACCGCAACAAAGAGCATTGAAACTATAGCTAAATTATTATATCCAATTACACCCCATATATGCTATGCAGTTTTATCAGAATTTAATGAAGATCAAGCATTAAATCCTGTATGGCCAGAAATCTTTGATACAGTTGACGAGAACCAGGAAGTTCAGATAATTATTCAAATTAATGGTAAACTGAGAAGTAGAGTTGATATTAATACTAAACTTAGAAAAGAGGATGTTATAAAGCTTGCTAAAGATGACAGTAAGGTTCAAGAATACATAAATGACAAAGAAATTGTCAAATTAATATATGTTCCAAATAAACTTATCAATTTTGTAATTAAATGAAAACAATTAAATCTATATTCTTGATTTCTTTTTTAATCACTTCTTTTAGTTCATGTGGCTATCAGCTCAGAGGATCATTAGATATAGATGAGCTAAAAAATATAAAAGTTATTGCTAGTGATTCAAATAAAATAGCCATGTTACTTGAGCAAAAAATTCTCTCATATAAAAATGACAATAGTTTCATTGACTCGACGTATCCCGTAGTTAAGATAAGTAACCTTAAGAGTGAAACTAGACAACTTTCGGTTAATTCATCAGGACGAGTAGACGAATATGAAATTAGCAAAAAACTAGACTATGAACTTATATTATCAGAAACAGAAATACTAAAAGGATCACTTAAGGCAAGCGCATCTTATGATTTTAATGAATCGCAAATGCAAGGCACAAGAGAAAAAGAGATTATTGCTAGTAATAGCATAGACCAGAGATTACTTAGGAAATTAATATTGAAATTAAAAGCAGCGCTTAAATCTAAAACAAATTAATTGGTCCGTATGGTTCGTCTCTAGATCTATCATGATCGACCATGCGATATCTCACAAAATCTTTTAAATTATCGAAACTAAAAAAAGGATTACCACTAATTTCTTTTTCTAGAGTAGACTGCCTTGTAACAGAGTAGTTATGACCAGGCATGATGATGGTATCTTTGTGAAAATTACTTTTAAGAATCTTCAGAGAGTTGAACATTTGTTCAGGATTTCCGCCATGTAAATCACATCTTCCGCATCCAAAAACAAAAAGAGTGTCACCAGCGATAAGTTTATCATCAAATGTATAGCAACAGGAGCCTGGTGTATGACCAGGTGTATGAATGGACTGAAGATGTTTTTCCCCCAGAAATATTTCAGCTTGTGAATCTAAACTAATTAAATTGTCATAAGTTTTATTCCAAAATTCTGCTTCTAATTTATTGATAAAAATAGGTACATCATATATCTCTAATAATTTATCAATAGAATTGACATGATCATGATGACTATGAGTCAGCAGAATACTTGTTAATTTAATATGATTATTTTTAATAAAAGTTAATACCGCATCAAGGTCCCACGCAGGATCAACTATTGCGCCTTCTTTTGTTTTATTGTTCCAAATAAGGTAAACAATATTTTGCATAGGCCCTACATCAAAAGTTTTTACTGATAAATTAGAATTATCTTGCATACAACGTCATTATAATATAATTTGAACAAGCATAATGACAGAAATTGTATTAAAACCTGAATTATTAAAAGGATTGCAGAAAGTCCTTGTTGAATATGAACCTAAAAATGAAGATCCTATTCTAGCATCACAATACCTATCGGCTGTCGTTGGTTCAATTGTAGCAACAGCAGAAATTCCTAAAAAAGATAGAGATGATATTCTAAAACAACTAATTGAGTTCACACAGTATGTTTATGATCAACAAACCGATACTCTCAAACAGGGGGAAACATCTTCAGTAAAACCTAATGAAGATGCTTACGGTAAATGGACCCCAGAATAAATTAACGCAGGATACTCTCAATTAATCCTGGCCCTTTAAAAACTAATCCTGTGTATATTTGAATTAGATTAGCTCCAAGATTTATTTTTTCTTTTGCAGCTTGCGGAGAATCCACTCCACCTACACCTATGACAGTTTTATCTTTGGACATCTGACGACACACTTCTTTGAGTATATTATTTGATTGTTTGTATAAAGGTCTACCACTTAAACCTCCTTGTAAATTTTTATAGGATTCATCTATTGATGACTTATCTATGGTGGTGTTGGTACAGATTATGCCGTCCACATCATACGAATTTATTAAATCTATGATTCCACCAATATCTTCAATGGAAATATCAGGTGCAATTTTTATAACTAACGGCGTATGTTTCTTATAAACTTTTTTTAAGTTATCATGCAATCCCTTTATAGAGCGAATAAATTCATTTATATTTTGTCCAGATTGAAGCTGTCTTAGGCCTTTTGTATTTGGTGAAGAAATATTCAAGGTAATATAATCTGCGATAGCATATGACTTTCTTAAACAATATTCATAATCTCTAAATGCATCTTTTATTTGCGTATATGCGTTTTTACCTATATTAATACCTATCGGTATGTTGCGATTAAACTTTTTAATTTTATTTATTGCGTAGTCAATTCCTTTATTGTTAAAACCTAAGTGATTAATTATCGCCTCATCTTTTATGAGTCTAAAGATTCTTGGTTTAGGGTTTCCTGCTTGAGGTTTTGGCGTTAGGGTTCCTACTTCTACATAACCAAAACCTACATTTGATATAAAATTTAAGTAGTCAGCATTTTTATCAAAGCCTGCAGCCAAACCTAATGGATTATCAAAATCAATATTCAGTTGTTTAGTTTTTTTACTAATGATTTTTTTGTGCAGTACCTTTCCTAAATAACTTTTATAGATAAATTCTAGAATGGGTAGTGAAATATCATGCACCTTTTCAGGGTCACCCAGAAAAGCAATTTTTTTATACAGTTGAAAAAATATATCGTCCAAAGTCTCTCTCAAAAGATAACAAGAATCATTATCATCATGACTATTCTAACAGAAAAATATTGACATATATGCTTTATAAATTTAGAATCATTCTAAATAATCACTTAGGAGAATGTAATGAGTTTAAAAGGTTCAAAAACAGAACAAAATCTCAAAGATGCGTTTGCAGGGGAGTCTCAAGCAAATAGAAGATATCTTTATTTTGCAGCAAAAGCAGATGTAGAAGGTCAAAATGATATTGCTACAGTATTTCGTTCAACAGCAGAGGGTGAGACTGGGCATGCTCACGGTCATTTAGAGTACCTAGAAAAAGAATGCGGCGATCCAGCTACTGGCGAACCTATCGGTGACAGTGTTCTTAATCTCAAAGCAGCTATTGCAGGGGAAACTCATGAATACACAGATATGTATCCTGGGATGGCAAAAACTGCAAGAGATGAAGGTCATGACGAAATTGCAGATTGGTTTGAGACTTTAGCTAAAGCTGAAAGATCTCATGCAAACCGTTTTACAAAAGCATTAGAGTCAATATCTTAATTTAGACAAGTTGTGGGCGTTTTTATAAAAAACGTCCACGAATTATTTTACAAAAAAAGAGAAAGAATATGAGCACAGGACAGATGCCTAAAGGTGAGGGTGGATTAGAAAAACCTACTCGCCATATCATTGATTGGAATAATCCTGATTTTCTTAATGAGGAAAAGTTTGAAGAAGAATTAAGAAGAGTAGCAGATGCGTGTCATGGCTGTAGAAGGTGTGTAAGCTTGTGTAATTCGTTCCCAACCTTATTCGATCTCATTGATGAATCAAAAACATTTGAAGTTGATGGTGTTAAATATGATGAATTTAGCTCTGTGATCGATCACTGTTATCTGTGCGATTTATGTTTTATGACCAAATGCCCTTATGTACCTCCACACGAATGGGAAATTGACTTTCCACATCTTATGTTAAGAGGTAAGGCAATAAAGAATGCAAACAATAAAAATTCATTTAGAGATAAAGTGCTTACATCAACAGATAATTTAGGTAAAATTTTCTCTAGAGCGCTAGTTGCACCAATAGTAAATTTTTTTAATAATATAAAAATATTTAGAAAATTTCTTAGTAAATTTTTTGGTATCCATATCAACGCTAAATTACCGAATTTTGTGTCTAAAACAGCAAAGAAGCTTGGTCTACAAAGATACAATGGAGATCCTAATCTCAAGGTTGCTATTTTTACAACATGTTATCATAACTATAATGAGCCAGGTGTTATAGAAGATTTTTATGACATACTAAAACATAACAATATTACAGTTGATATAATTTCTGATGATAACTGCTGTGGTATGCCAAAGCTTGAGCTTGGAGATATCAAGCTAGTTGAAAAGATGATGATGAAGAACCTACCTGGATTTAAAAAATATGTTGACCAAGGCTATGTCATAATTGCACCTATTCCATCGTGTGTCTTGATGTACAAACAGGAATTACCGTTACTGTTCCCTGACAATAAAGATCTGGCAGTTGTTTCACAAGCTTTTAGAGACCCATTTGAATTTCTCAATTTCATAAATGATCAAGGAAAACTAAAAAAAGATTTTAGAAATAAACTTGGTGATGTGTCTTATCAAGTGGCCTGTCATCAGAGAGTGCAAAATATGGGAATGTTAACAAAGAAAGTCCTTGAACTTGTTCCTGGAACAAAAATAAACGCAA
Source organism: Gammaproteobacteria bacterium (assembly GCA_016779485.1). GTDB lineage: Bacteria > Pseudomonadota > Gammaproteobacteria > CACLCV01. Next base: position 50,531 of record JADHNN010000004.1, on the reverse strand, counting down.
TTGAAAAATGTTCTGGGCATGATGGAACTTATGGGGTAAAAGCCGAAACACATGAAATAGCCATTAAAATTGCCAGGCCAATTACTAGAGAATTCAAAGCTTCCTCGTTTGATAGTTTTACAAGTGACTGCTCTTTAGCAGCTCACCACATTGAAAATTCTCTAGGTAATTTAAAAGCTCCACAACATCCAATTACATTAATTAAAAAAGCATACGGAATAAAACAATGAAGCTAAAAACATCAGATCTCCTATCTCTCGAAGAGTATGATAATGAAAGAGATGCTATAAAAAAAGCATTAATTATTCATAAAAAAAATAGAACTGTATCTATTGGGGAGCATATTGTTCTTATTTTTGAGGATTATTCTACAATTAAATATCAGGTCCAAGAAATGCTCAGGATAGAGAAGATATTTAATAAAAAAGAGATTCAAGAAGAGATTGATGCTTATAACCCATTGATACCGGATGGAACAAACTTTAAGGCAACGATGCTTATAATGTATCCTGATGTTGAAGAAAGAAAAATAATGTTATCTAAATTACATGATATTGAAAATAACATTTATCTAAATTGCGGGTCTAAGAAAATAGTCGCTCTAGCAGATGAAGACCTTGAAAGAAGTACTGATAACAAAACATCAGCGGTACATTTTTTAAGATTTGAACTTGATCAAACTGATATTACAGACTTTTTATCTAATGATCGTGTACTAGTTGGTGTTTCTCATGATGAATATACAGATGAAGTTGCCCTGTCTGAAGCAACAAAAGATAGCCTATCTAAAGATCTAAACACTAACTGAATTTATTTATTCCTAGCTTTTATTAAGAGTTCTGTACTTTCAATTTCCAATGTTTTTGGTAATTCTGGTAACTCAGCAAATACAACTTTATCATGAGCGATATCTGTAAGAGTACTCATCGTAGTATTGTATAGGTGGTGATGATTCTCTAGGTTAGTATCATAAAATTTCACTTCGTTATCTATATTAATAGTCTTCAGCATTCCTTTGTCCTCCAAAAGAGATAATGTATTGTAGACAGTAGCCATCGAGATATTCAGTTTTTTCTTGTCTACTATATTTATTAAATCTGTAGCAGTAAAATGTTGTTTTTTAGCAAATATCAAATGTGCTAAATCAACCCTTTGTTTCGTAGGGGTTACATCAAGTTTTCTGTATAGCTTCTCGTACCTTGTTTCCATGGCAATATTATAATATATAAATGGATAAAGCTTAATAATTATTTATAAGTTTTTTCTAATATACTATGAATTGCAGATGAATCTAAGTCAGATAATCCCGCACTTTCTGCAAGATTCATTAGCTTTTTTACCTGGTTTAAACTTTTGAGTTGTATTCCTATATTTGATAGAAAAGATTTAGCTATTTTTAAGTCTTTATGATGTAGTGATAATTTAAATCCAGGTTTGAAATCATTATCAATCATGCGTTTTCCATGAATTTCTAAGATTTTACTATTTGCGTACCCGCCCAGCAGAGCTTCTCTTATTCTATTTGGATCTACTCTAGATTTACTGGAAATATTGATAATATCACTTACAGCCTGAATGGTCTGAGCAACAAGAACTTGATTGCACATCTTACATATTTGGCCAGATCCACTGTTGCCGATGTATGTAATTTTTTCGCCCAACATTTTAAGAATAGGTTTAACTTTATGAAAAGACTTTCTATCTCCACCTACCATAATTGATAAATTACCTGATATCGCGCCGGCTTCTCCACCAGATACCGGTGCATCTATAAAGAAAGCACCTTTTTTATTTAACTCGGTGTTTATTTGGATCGCGCCTTTGGGTGATATAGTACTCATGTCTATAACACAAGAACCTTTTTTCAAATTATCAAGCATTCCTACTTTTCCAGTTGTAACTAATTCTACATCTTTTGTTTTTGGCAAATTTGTAATTAAAATATTTGCATGCTTCGGCAAGTCACTAACTGAAGAAACAAATATCCCACCGCGTTTTTCAATAGATTTAATTATTTTTTGTTTTCTTGCATAGAAATATACCTGGACCTTATTCTCTAATAAATTATGAACCATCGGTTTACCCATTATTCCAAGGCCAACAAAACCAACTTTATATTTTTTAACTCTAATCATGGTAACTAATATAGTATAATGTATCTGATGATAGTTGATTATATTAAATTTAAGAATCTTTCATTCACATCAGAGAATAGATTATTTATGATTCATGGAAATCCTAGAAATCTAAGTAATGAGCTTGAGCATGATATTACTAATTTTTATCGAAAGCTCAATTATAATCATATAAGTTATGTTATTGATGATGACACACAAACCAGTTCGATAGAAATTGCTTTTTATGAGCAATCACTTTTTGACGAAAAAAAAATAACAACATTAAATATTGTCTGTAATTCTATTCCAAAGAACCTCAAAAACTTTCTTGAGTCTATTAATAATAAACCTACTGATAACAAAATCATTATTAAAATTGATCGTCAAGCATCCTCATTTAAAAATACAAAACTTTATAAATTATTATCCACAAACGATTGTGTAATAGAGCTTTATGAACTTAAAGGCAAAATGCTAGAAACATGGGTTATAAATAAATGTAAAATTAACAAAGTTGCCTATGATGATGATGTAATAAATGATTTAATTAATTCAAACTTTAATAATAGTTTAGCTATTTCTCAAGTTATTTACCAAAGAAGCTTATTAGATAAAAACTTTGCAGCTAAAAATATTGATCAATCAAAATATACAGAGTACGACTTAGTTGATATGCTTCATAAACATGATTCAGTTGGTTTTTTAAAAGTAAGTAAATATTTGGAAAATATTAATACTCCTCTTTCATATATAATTTTTTTAATGAGTTCAGAATTAGAAAAGATTTACTCGGTTAAACAGTCAGTTAACAATAAACCTTATATACCACAATTCCTTAATTCAAAATACAATAGTACGTGTTTAAACTACGAGGTAAACACTTTGCTCCAAGGACTTAAAAGTATTAGTGGTTTGGATCTTAACTCTAAATATAATGCAAGATATTCCTCTCCTTGGGTAAGTTTTAATGATTTATTCTTGAATATAATTAATAATAATCAAATATGAATACAAAAATCGAAAAATATATAACAAATCTTTGTTTAGCATCAAAACGCGCTTCTGTAGATGCAAAATTACTCTCTCATTCTCAAAGACTGAAAATATTAAAAAAAATTATTTCTAACTTAAAGAAAGATTCAAAATTAATAATTAGAGAAAATGATATTGATATTAAGGCTGCACAAAAAAATAATCTCTCTGATGCACTTATTGACAGACTACTCATAAATAATAAGAGAATATCAACTATGATTGATGGTCTTAACAAGATCCTTACAATACCAGATATACTTTTTCAAAAAATTAATAAATCTAAGCAGCCTAGCGGTATCGTTGTTGAGCAAATGAGAGTCCCTTTAGGTGTTATAGCAATGATTTATGAATCTAGACCAAATGTTACAATAGATGCTACTGGTTTAGCATTAAAGTCTGGGAACAGTATTATTTTGAGAGGAGGAAGTGAGTCTATCAATACTAATATATTGCTATCGAAGATAATAAAAAAATCTCTTTTAGCCTGTAACGTATCACCTAATATTGTTCAAATTATCAACACTACAGATAGAAATGCAGTAAGCAAACTTATGAAAATGGACCATTACATTGATGTTATTATACCTAGGGGAGGAAAAGGATTAATAAAAAAAATATCTCGTGAATCTAAGATTCCGGTAATTAAGCATCTCGATGGTAATTGTCATGTTTATATTGATAAAGATGCTAATCCTAAAATAGCCTTGTCATGTACTATTAACTCTAAAACACAAAGATATGGAGTGTGTAACGCTGCAGAGTCATTACTTATTCATAAAGATTTCTCAAAAAAACATATTTTAGAAATACTCCAATCTTTGGATGATCATAAAGTCCAGATACGAGGCTGTAAAAACACGAAGAAAATATTCAGTAGAGCTAAGATTGCTAAAAATTCTGATTGGTATGAAGAATATTTAAGGCCAATAATTTCTGTAAAAATTATCAAAGATATTGATGAAGCTATTAAGCATATTGAAGAGTATGGAAGCATGCATACTGAGTCTATAATCTCAGAAGATATTAATGCTCAAGAAAGATTTTTAAGAGAAGTAGATTCTAGCTCTGTGATGGTAAATACATCTACAAGATTTGCTGATGGGTACGAGTATGGCTTAGGAGCTGAAATTGGAATTAGTACAGATAAATTTCATGCCAGAGGACCAGTTGGGCTGGAAGGGTTAACAAACTTGAAATATATTGTTAATAGTAAAGGAGCAATTCGAAATTAATCAGTCGGTTATAGGTTTGTATTTAGGAAGCTTCGATCCAGTTCATAATGCACATGTCCAAATACCTGTTAAGATATTTTCAACTTATAAATTTGATAGAATAATTTATATTCCTACTGGATTATCACCTGTTGGTAAAAAGCCCCATATAAGTAATTCAGACCGATTGAAAATGCTTGAAAATGCTTTACATCAATATAAATATTTGAGCATAAGTGATTATGAATTAAAGCTTAAAACTATTTGTTATTCTATCAATACAATCAAGTACTTTAAAAAACAGTATCCGCAAGACAAGTTACGACTAATTATTGGAGAGGATAATTTTGAGTCATTTGAAAAATGGCATAAATATTCAAATATAATTGATTTACTTAATATCATAATACTTATTAGGGATAATGCTAAAAGCTGTGATAATATGAGATCATTGCAAGAGTTCATCACAGATGATATTAATCAATTTAATGAATCTAATTCAAAGATGATACACTATTTTAACGGTCTTAAATCTAATATATCATCGACAATGATAAGAAATAAAATTAGAGATAATAAACCTATTGAAAAGTATGTTTTAGCTGACAACCATAAATATATTTTAGAAAAAAAATTGTATAAATGATTTTAGATAAAGAAATAAGTACTATATTAGAAGATCTTAAGGCTGAAGATATAATATCTTTGAACGTAAAAAATAAATCATCTGTTACTGATATGATGATAATCGCATCTGGGAGATCTACTAGGCATGTTAAATCTATATCAGATAACATAATAAAAAAACTTAAAAAAATTAAGATAAAGCCTCTTGGCATCGAAGGCTACTCGAAATCAGAATGGATTTTAATTGATTTTGGTGATGTACTCGTGCATGTAATGCATCCTGAAACGAGAGAGTTCTACTCTTTAGAAAAGCTATGGGATGAGAGTTTGAGTAATGAAAATATGAATTAATAATGAGATATATTGTAAAACTATTCTTTAATTTCTCATTACTTGTTTTAATTTTATTTTTTTTAATCATTGTTTATTCAGAGAACACATCAACATTAAATAAACCAATTTCAGATAAAATTATTAATGGCCTTACAGATAATTATGATGTAAATGCAAAAATAGAATCAATAAAAATAGAATGGAAAGGTTTCCGTCCGAGCATTTTTATAAAAAACATAGAACTTAATGACAATGAAAATAAAACATTATTACGAACTCCTATTAGTGAAATAAAAATTAATCTATTCAAGAGTTTGTACAACAAGGATATTTCTGTTGATGAAATTATAATTAATAACACTTCACTTATTCTTATTCGTGATAAATCAAAAATATTAATCAATAATTTAGACCTGCTAGGTGCAAGTGAAGCTAATAAAGAAAATACATTATTTCCAAAAATAACATTAAACAACTCTGAGATAAGTATCACCGATAAGGTATCGAATAATATCACAAATCTTAAAATAAAAAATATTAGAGCAACTTATAATAATGGATATAAAATAAATGCAAAATTTTTTCATGAGTCTAGTCCACAACCTCTTACATTAATCTATAGAGGAGATTATGATTCAAGTAATCTTGTTAGCCGTATCTATCTAAGTGGTAATTCAGTAAAATTACCATACACATTACTTCCAACTGTACTTAATCAAATCTCGGTAGATCGATTATCTATGAGACTTTGGATTGATTTAAAGAACACAACCATAGAGAAAATTTCTGGAAACATATCCTCACATAATCTCAGTATCAATCTCCCTAAATTAGACCTAGAACTAAAGAATTTTAATAGTGATATTTTATACACCAAAGACCAGTTCTCAGATACGCTAAGTCTTCTTAAATTGAACTATGATATTGGTAATAAAAAAATTAATAATAACAAAATCATAATCAATAAATCAAAATCAAAAGAGGTTAAGCTATTTGTCCAAAAAAGCGATTATCAAATACTTAAATATTTTTCACAGAAAATGGGAATTTTCAATGAAAGTGATATAGCGAATATTAATAACATGCATATTAATAATATTCAGTTGAATCTATCAAATTCTGGAATACCAGACTATTACCGTTTCTCTGTTAAATTACCTTCGTTAAATTTTTATAAAAAATACCAGTTATCGGATACGTCAGTTGATGTTTTTGGCAACATGAGTAAAGGTAAAATTCAGATTCATAATCTATCTTTATATCTTCAAGAAGACAATCTTATTAATAACCTAAGAGGTTCATTAACATATAATCTAAAAGGTAAGTCTATTTATTTCAGTAGTTCAGATCTTCTTGATGATCACGGAACTATCTTTAAATTGAACGGTAATAAAACCTCACAAAGACCTTCGCTGAAGTTGTCAGTTGATAGCACTTTAAAAACAATAAAAAACTCACTCGGTTCAATGTTAAAAACAAAATTACCAGAATTAGATGGTAACGTAACAAGTAGTATTTATTTTCATAAAAATACTTTATTCTCAGATACTAGAATAAATAAACTTTATATTAAATATTCTGATTCGATTTATTTGTCATCAAATAATATTAATTTATCAACTACGTCTAGATTGATAACTACTGATAATTTCAATATAGGAATAAATGATAAGGTTCAAAAATCTAAATTAACCACTATCACTACCTCGAATTCATTGAGATATAAATTAACGTCTGTTGGCATGATAAATAGTAAATTTATTGAAGATATTTTTCGAATAGATACTGATAGTTTTGATGGAGAATCATTGGCTAAATCTAATATTATTTATGATATGAATGAAAATCAGCAAAAGCTTACTTTGTTTTTATCTAGTGATATGCATGGGCTATCTGCCAATATTTTTGATCTTATAAGCAAGACTTCTGAAGAAAAAGTAGATTTATCTTTAAAATATCAATATCTCCCAGCAATGGTATATCCTCTGAAAATCTCAATAGATAAACACGAAATGAATATCAAGCATGATGAAGACAATATCTATTTAAAAATTAAGTCACCAATCGTTCGAGGTTTAATAAAAACACCAAAGGTATTCAATAATCACCTAGATATTCATGGCTCTTTTGAATTTATAGATGCAACAATTTTCAAAAATACTAATACGCCTACGTCTCTGCCAAATATAAATATTAAATCTAGACATATCAAGGCTAATGAAATTGTCTTTGATAATGTGCATATAATTTTAACGAATAAAAATGATCATATTGCTATTGATAAACTTAATTTTAAAAACCCTCACCTACAAATAAAATCATCAGGTAAATGGTATATTGGTAAAGTACAATCCACTGAGATAACTGCGCAAATTAAAAGTGATAATTTTGGGCTAGCTCTTAAATCACTTAAATATCCAGATGCAATTAGAGGTGGGGTTCTTAACGCTAACTTAAATGGTAATTGGAAAGGCGCATTATCAGATTTTTCATTTTCTCAAATAAATGGAAAGTTAGATTTTGATGTTGAAAATGGACAAATTAATCAGCTTGATAAAGGAACACAAGCTATTGGTCAAGTACTTGGATTATTTAGTATTGCATCAATACCGAAACGACTATCGTTAGATTTCTCAGATTTTTTTTCCAAAGGTCTTAGTTTTGATAATCTCAATGCAAATATTTCCTTAAATTCTGGTATTGCTAACACCAAAAAGATGATAATTATTGGCAGCTTCGGCGAAATGAGATTATCAGGAGAATCGGACCTTATAAATAAAACTCATGATCAAGTTCTGATATTTATTCCAGATCTTTCATCTACAAGCCTTGTTACTGGAGCTGTATTGGGTGGTCCAATTGGTGCTGCTGCTTCAATTTTCTATGATAAATTACTGAAGGAATTTGGAGTAGATACGAATAAGCTTGCAGGAATAGAGTATTCTATTAAAGGTCCTTGGGCTGACCCTAAAATTAAAGTCACTCAATCATTTAAACCGATCATCAATTAAGATATCCTAAAGAGATGTCAAAAGTCTCAGCTATACAATTAAATTCTGGTCCAAACATTAAGGTTAATCTTTATGATGTGAGTACTCTAATAGAACAGATAGCTGATACAAATTCTAAAATGGTTGTGCTACCTGAAAACTTTGCACTCATGCCTGAGAATGATGAGGATTACATCAAATCTTCAGAAGAACTAGATGATGGACAAATACAAAATCATCTATCTGAGCTTGCAAGTAAATATAAACTATGGATTGTCGGCGGGACTATTCCTATTAAATCTAGCGATGATAATAGAGTAATGGCGAGCACAATTACTTATAACGATAATGGAGAACGAGTATCGCTTTACAATAAAATCCATCTCTTTGATGTAACGTTACCAAAATCTAAGGAATCATATAATGAGTCAAAATATTTTATGCCTGGTGAAAAAATTGAAGTGATAGATACTCCAATTGGGCGTGCTGGCATAGCCTGTTGTTATGATTTAAGGTTTCCGGAATTATTTAGACTACAACATGAGAAAAATATTGATGTAATAATATTACCCGCATCATTTACGGAGCAGACTGGTAAAGTCCATTGGGAGACTCTTGTGAAAGCTAGAGCGATTGAAAACTTATCTTTTGTTGTCTCCTCATGCCAAGGTGGCTACCATATTAATGGGAAAAAAACTTATGGTCATTCAATGATTGTAAATCCATGGGGTCAAACATTAGACATCATTGAGAAAGGAAAAGGTTTCATAAGTGCTGCTATCGATCTTACACAACTTAGATCCATAAGAGAAAATTTTCCAGTACTTGATCATATGAAATTAATTAATAAAAAATGAATATAATAAAAGAATGTATTTTTCCAGATAATAATCTTGATTTTGAAAAGATTAGTAATGTTATTGCAGAGTCATCTGGCCCTTCAATAGATTTATCTGACTTATATATGCAATATACCACTGTAGAAAGTTGGACATGTGAAGACGGCATAGTCAAAAGTGGCTCTCAGGATATAGATAGTGGGTACGGCATTAGATCAATCAGTAATGAGAAAACTGGTTTTGCTTATGGTAATAACTTCAGCTTTAGTGAAATCATAAAATCTGCTCAGTTATCTAGATCAATAGTTGCATCAAACAAATCAAAATCAATTAATCTTAAGGAAAACTCTAATTATAAAAAATTATATATTTCAGAATCACCGCTAACTTCTGTTACAGACGAGGATAAAGTAAATTTTTTAAGAGAAATCGACAGTTACATAAAAGAAAAAGACAAAAGAGTACAACAAGTAATTATTAATCTTAGTTCTAGTTTCGACTCTATTTTTGTTGCAAATTCATATGGAACATATAGTTTTGACGATAGACCTCTCGTTAGATTCAATGTAATGGTTATTCTAAAATCTGGTGATCGCGTTGAAAGAGGTAGCGCTGGCTGTGGAGGGAGATATTCTTATCCAACTCTTATTAATACAAGAAAACCTTTTGAACTGGCTGATGAAGCAATAAGAATTGCTGATGTGAATTTAAACTCAAAACCCTGTAAAGCAGGTAATACTACAGTTGTCCTTGGCTCAGGCTGGCCGGGCGTTTTGCTTCATGAAGCTGTTGGTCACGGTCTTGAGGGTGATTTTAATAGAAAAAAAACATCTAATTTTTCTGATTTGATAGGACAAAAAGTTGCATCAGAATTATGTACAGTTATTGACGATGGAACTATAGAAGATAGAAGAGGTTCTTTATCGATTGATGATGAAGGAACGCCCACAGCAAAAAATGTACTTATTGAAAATGGTATCTTAAAAGGTTATATGCAAGATTTGATGAATGCAAAGTTGATGAATGTAAAACCAACTGGTAATGGCAGAAGAGAGAGCTATGCGCATTTACCTATGCCAAGGATGACAAATACATACATGCTTGGTGGCACATCAAATGCTGAAGAGATAATTAATAGCGTTGATGATGGCATCTATGCTGTTAATTTTTCTGGAGGTCAGGTTGATATTACAAGTGGCCAATTTGTTTTTACAGCTTCAGAGGCATATAGAATTGAATCTGGAAAAATTAAAAATGCAATCAAAGGAATGACATTAATCGGGAACGGTCCGAATGTTCTTAAAAAAGTCTCTATGGTTGCCGATGACATGAAGCTTGACGATGGAGTCGGCACATGCGGTAAGGAGGGGCAGAGTGTCCCTGTAGGAGTAGGCCAACCTACATTAAAAATCGATGACATCACTGTTGGTGGTACGGAAGTTAATAATGCCCAATAATTTTGAAGAGACTACAAAAAATCTTAAAGAAATAATAGACAATCTAGACAAGAAAAGAGAATACGAGTTCCACTTTCATTCAGCAGACGGAGCTGATGTAACTTCAAGGTTTGGTGACGTAGAAAATATTCAATATCATAATGACGAGGCATTAACCGTCACTTGTATAGACGGAAAAAGGAAAGGTGTTGCAAGCACCAATAACCTATCAGATGAAAGCATTGAACTTACGATTGAAAAAAGTAAGACTATTGCTTCTTTTCTAGAAACAGATAAGCATCAAGGCTTAGCAAAAGAAAACCTTATTAATGAATTTGATATAGATTGTGGTATTAATTTTCCGAAAGAACTCTCAACTGAAGAGCTTATCAATATAACAATAGAATGTGAAAAATCAGCATTAGAGTATGACAAAAGAATAAATAATAGTGAAGGATCTGAGTACGCATATTCGCAGTCTAATAATTTAATATTAAATTCTCATGGTGCTGCCGGTTCTTATTCTTCGACGAGTTATACGCTCTCTTGCGTTGTAATTGCAGAAGAAGAAGGACTCAAAGAAAGAGATTATGCATACTCAACTCGAAGGAGTTTTAACCAAATAGGGGATCCAAAAACAATTGGTCATGAGAGTGCCAAAAAAGCTATTTCAAGACTTGGGGCAAAATCGATATCCACTAGAAAGTGTCCGATAATTCTTACACCAGAATTATCAGTGGGGTTATTTTCATCATTTTTATCTGCCATTAATGGCAATAATATCTACAAAAAGAACAGTTTCTTGCGTGACTTTATAAATAAAAAAGTTTTTTCTGATCATATTAGTATCTCTGAGCAGCCTAATGTAAAAGAAGGACTTGGCTCTAGGCCATTTGATAGCGAGGGAGTTATTACATCAGATAAATTAATAGTTGAGGGTGGAGTGCTTAACACTTATTTATTAGATACATACTCAGCAAGCCAATTAAGTTTAAAATCTACAGGTAACAGCGGGTACAGTAATATATTAATTGATTCAACTAAACCTATGATGAGTAAACTTGTTGAGTCAATAGATAACGGCATATTGGTTACAGAATTAATGGGTTCCGGAGCAAACATGTTAACAGGCGATTATTCAAGAGGAGCCTTCGGCTATCTAATTGAGAATGGAAAAATATCATATCCAGTTACCAACTTTACTATTGCGTCAAATATGATTGAAATGTTTAAAAATATTGAAGAGATTGGAAATGACTACTATTTGAACTCAAAAATAAAATGCGGCTCACTCATGATTAATGATATGACTGTAGGCGGTAACTAATTAAGTATTGTCTAATTAGATAATACATGTAATATTAAATCATGCATCCTATAAAGGCACTTCTAATCCCTTTCATATTTATCATATCCACCTTTAACTCGTTTGCTTCCGATGGGCGAACAATGACTGATAAATTAACTTGCTACAATTATGAAGAACGTATTGTATTCATGCTAGATCTTACTAAAGATAATGAAAAATTGAATAGCATGAACTTAGCTGTTGTAAAAAGAACTGAGAATTCTATTGAACTTGTTGCTCCTGATTTACTTGTTAAGTTTGATTCACATAATTTTGTTCTGAATGTGATACCTACTAGAGCATCAGAACCTCTTACTATGGATTGTACAATAAACTAGCTGTTAGTTTGATATCTTGATTTAAGTATTAAGTAACCAGCTACTGCAGAAACTATAGAACCAATAAATATTCCTAATTTGCTACTATCTACTAATACAGGATCACTGAAAGCTAATCCGTTTATAAATAAACTCATGGTAAATCCAATGCCACACAAAAAAGATAAACCAAAAATATCTTTTAAAGTGACATCATCTGGTAGTTTAAATAGTTTCGTCTTCATACCAATGTATGTAAAGAAAGTGATTCCTATCGGCTTTCCTAACAATAGGCCTAGAACAATACCTAGTGAGAGCGGACTATAAAGACTATCTAAAGTCACATCAGAAAAATTTATATCACTATTGAAGAATGCAAACATAGGAAGAACTAGGATACCTACAAAATTATGTAGCTTATGCTCTAATTGTTTAAGCATAGAATCATCGATGCTATTTTTATGATTATTAGGTATCGTTGTAGCTAACAAAACACCTGCAATAGTTGCATGTACCCCTGACTTCAGAACAAAATACCAAAGAAATATTCCTAGTAATATATAAATATACATTTTTTGTGATCCAGATAGATTTAATAATATCAAAAGGGCTAATACCGCAGCTGAGTATGATAAATAAATCATACTTATTTCTGATGTGTAAAAGAAGGCGATAATCAGTACAGCGCCTAAATCATCAATTATTGCCAGTGATAAAAGAAACACTTTTAAACTTAATGGTACGCTCTTTCCTAAGAGGATAAGAACAGCAAGTGAAAAAGCTATATCTGTTGCTGTTGGAATTGCCCAACCTGACATATTTTCTGGATTGGAATAATTTATTAGTACATAAACAACAGCTGGCGCAAGCATACCTCCAATTGCAGCGATAGCAGGTAAAACCATTCTATCAAAACTTGATAATTCACCTTCTAGAATTTCTCTTTTTAATTCTAAGCCTATGACAAAGAAAAATATCGCCATCAAACCATCATTTACCCAATGAGAGACATTTTTGGTAAATGAGAAATCACCTATGTTAATAGGAATGTATGTATATTTAATTTCAAAATATAAAGATTGCAGTGGGCTGTTAACAATAATTAACGCCAACATGGCAAACAATAATAACAAAACACCTGATTTTTCCTCTCTTGAGAAAAAGTTTTTAATAGCGTGTGATAGATCGAAGGTGTTATTCATTCGCACTTATTATATCAGCTTGTAAGAGTAGCACATACTTTTAAACTATCAACAAAGAGAAGTCTCGTGATTCAATATTTTTTGTAAGTGCACCAATAGATATATAATCTACACCTTTAACAGCAAAGTTATTTATATTCTTAAGATTGACTGACCCAGAGACTTCTAGTTTTGATTTAAGTTTATATTTAACAATTTTTCTCAACATAGCAGCGGTAAAATTATCAAGCAGTATCCGGTTTATTTTGTATTGATCTAAAGTTTTAGCAAATTTAATTGTTTTTGCCTCAACAACAACAATTTTATTATTTTTTATAGCTTGGTTTATAATATCATTTGGGTTTTCCATGAACTTAAGATGATTCTCTTTAATTAGTACAGCAGATGATAAATTTTCTCGATGTGCGTTACAGCCAGCCGCTTTACAAGATTCTATTAATGGAGCTCTAAATAATGGCAATGTTTTTCTTGTATGAAGTAATTTAATATTTTTATCTTTTACTTTCTTTTGGAATTTTTTGCATAGGTCATAAGTTCCAGACATTGCTTGAAGATAATTCAAAGCGACACGTTCTCCCTTGAGAATCGAATGGTTTGTCCCATATATATCAATTATAATTTTATTTTTATTTACATAATCTCCGTCATTTACATAGGTTTTGAATTTTATTTTTTTATCAACCTGTTTAAATACTTGTTTGAGCCATTTCAATCCATATACATGAGAGTTTTCTTTTATTTTTATTATCGCTTTACATTTATTTATCAAAGGAACTAAATTCGTAGTGATATCTTTTTTATAACCATCCTCCTTCAAAGCCATATTGATGTGTTCATTGATTTTCATACCGTATTAAGCTTTCAAAGTATCCTTATACTGTTTAGTTTTCGCAAAAATCATAGGACCTAACAATATAAGTGCGATTAGATTAGGAATTGCCATCAGCCCATTCATTATATCAGCTATCAACCACATTAAATTTAATTCAGTGATGGCTGCAATAGGAATAATTACTATCCATAAAATTCTGTAATAGATTATTATGCTTGAGCCAAATAAAAACTCGGCACATTTTTCTCCATAATAACTCCAGCCTATAATGGTGCTGAAAGAAAATAGAATTAATCCAAAAATTACAATGTACTTTCCGTTATGAAGTAAATTCTCAAAAGATGTTACGGTAAGAACTGCTCCATTTACCTCTTCTATCCATTGATTACTCATTAGTATAACAAAAGCTGTAATTGTGCATACTACTAGTGTATCTATGAGCGGTTCCAACATAGAAATCATTCCTTGCTTAGTTGGATTATTTGTATTTGCTGCTGCATGAGCAATTGGAGAGCTGCCCAATCCTGCTTCATTTGAAAATACACCACGAGCAACACCATATCTTAATGCCATCCAAACAGTTGCTCCAGCAAAGCCTCCTGATGCGGCTGTAGATGTGAAAGCTGAGGTAACTATCAAATTAAATATATATAAAATATTATCGTGATTGATAATTATAATTAACAATCCACCAAGAATATAAATAGCCGACATTAATGGAACTAAAGTTGATGTAATTTTTCCTATAGATTGTATTCCGCCGATTATTACCAAAGCAACAAAGACTGCTATAAAAAATCCAACTGTAAGTGATGAAATACCAAATTCATTTTCGATAACTTGCGACACAGAATTAACCTGTACGCCATTACCTATGCCCAGAGCAGCAATCATCCCTGCTAAGGCAAAAAGATAGGCAAAAATTATATAATTCTGCGATAGTCCATTTTTAATGTAATACATTGGTCCACCGACAGTTTCACCATTGATATTTTTTTCTCTGTATTTAATTGCCAGAAATGCTTCAGCATATTTTGTTGCCATCCCAAATAATGCTGAAATCCACATCCAAAAAATAGCGCCTGGGCCTCCAATATAAATAGCTGTCGCTACACCGGCAATATTTCCAGTACCAATTGTTGCAGATAAAGCAGTTGTTAAAGATTGAAATGATGTAATTTGTCCATCTGTTTTATCCTCATCATTTTTAAAAATCTGTTTAAAAGCAAAAAGAATATATGAAAAAGTAAAACCTTTAAGACCAAGACTTAGAAAAACTCCTGTACCCAAAATCAGTATTAGTGTAAACGGTCCCCAAATAAAACTACTTACTGTATTTAGTAAATCATGCATTATCTTTTTTGTGAATGACTTTAACCGCCGAGTCTCTATTTGTGTTTTCTATCTTGAGCTCTTCAAATATTAAATCAGAATAATGCGGTATATCATACCCATCTTTAAGTTTTGTTCCAACCGTATGAGAATAGTCAGATGATTTATAGTTATTTTCCAAATGACGATTAACTAGAATAATAAATCCGTCTTTATCCAGGTTGTTCAATGCATTAGCTATGATATGATCACTCAGCTCTTGATTAAAATATTTCTGGTCAATTAAAACTACATTATGCTTTGAAACAAAAAAATTCTCATTCAAAGTTGTTGCAACATGATTATAGTAATCGTTTATTTGTTCAGGTAAGTATTCCTGCTTTGCATCAATATTATTATTTATATTAGAGTATACTTTTGTACTTTTTATATTCATATAATCGCTACAAGCTAATTCCATACCAAGTAACGTATTATCACTTACAACCACTAGATTGATTTTTTTATTCCTTCCATGGTTATCAAGAATAATCTTCTCTACAACTGCACTGAGTCTTAAATTTTCATTGTGATTATTAATTTCAGTTTTTAGATTATCAAAATCATTATTTCGGTAAAATTCAGGCAATTTTTTATCAATAAAATATGTAAAAGTACTGTTACGGACTTTAGGCTCTTTCTTCCCAATTCTCATTGACATCACGCCATCATTTTCAGCCCATATATTACTCATCCCCCACCATTTTTGCCTGCTTTGAAACGCAACTTCTAGAATACTTCTCGACCAATAGTTTTTTTCTACGCCTTGTCTTTCAGCATAAACTGGAAAAATCACCGCACCATCTCTTTTGATTACGTACATCAAATATCTGAGAAATTCTGCCCCCCAGTTATTAGCATAGAGCGGGAAACTGATGCCTAAATATATTCTGTCTATAGATTCTTTCTGAAACGGGAAATATAAAGAGGGAAGCTCTGTGTCATTATCAAAATTTATTGAATCTAGAGTGTAGCTTTTAATGTCTTTGCTGGGCTTCACAGCACCATGTTTGTCTCTAGTGTCTGATGCATAATAGTCTATGTCATCATCAATATATTTGCTTGATTTATGGAATATTATATCTGTCATATATCTGATATTATGGTTTTAAATATTATCATGAACTCGTTATATTCAATAGTAAAAATCAGCTAGCTATTATGATTGCAGGCATTATATCGATAATACTTATTACCTTGTCACTTGCTTTACTTAATGATGTCTCTTTAACTTTTGTTTTTGTTGTATCATTTTTTTATATCTTAATATATTCCCTAGCATTAAAAAAAGAAGACAAAAATAAAAAATTTGTTGTAAGAATCGATAATAAAAATATAAAGAAGAATTTCTTTTTATCAGAAAAAGATAAAAGCGTATTTAATCAAAATACATTTCCAATGATAATTATTGACAGTTCATATACTATAACTCAATCAAATGTTGCATTTAACTCATACATTGGCAAAGATGCTAATGGCATGAATTTATCGTTATGTTTGAGATCAAATGAACTTAATACTGCACTTAGCGATGCTCTCGTCAACAACAAAAAGGGTGATATTGATTTCATAATTTATGATCAAGTACATAAATATATGCAGGCTCAAGTATTTCCTCTGACAATTAAAAAAGATAAATATGCTCTAGTACTGATGATAGATAAAACGTCTCAAAAGATGGCAGAAAAAGTTAAATCTGATTTTGTCTCAAATGTGAGCCATGAGCTTAAAACACCCCTGACTGCCATAATAGGATTCATTGAAACTATCAATGGACCTGCTAAAAATGATGAATCAAAAAAAGAAAAATTCTTGAATATTATTCAGACAGAAGCAGAGAGAATGCAGAGACTGGTAAATGATACGCTTTCATTATCCCGTGTAGAAGAGTCAGAGTATCAAATACCAAATGAAAAAGTTGACTTGTGGCTATGCTGCAGCTCAGCATGCGATTCTGTTCAATCAATAGCAGGCAAGAAAAAGATCAGTATTTCATTCGATAGAGACTACAATCAAGAAAATTTTTATGTAAAGGGTAATCAAGATCAAATTACAGAAATTTTTGAAAATTTATTAGATAATGCTATCACCTATAGTGATTCTGGTACTGAGATTAAGATATCGCTATCCAATAAAGATAAGAACATAGAATTTAAAATTACCGATCAAGGACATGGAATACCCAAAGATGACATATTGAGAGTTTCTGAGAGATTCTTCAGATCCAAAACAGCAAATAAATATAAAAAAAATAGTTCAGGCCTTGGATTATCTATAGTAAAACATATAGTAAACAGACATGCTGGTAATCTATCTATCTCTAGCGAAGAAGGTGTTGGCTCTACTTTTACAGTAGATTTACCCAAGTTTAGCTCAGATTCATAAATCTGTCATAAATATTTAATTTCTACTTCATGCGCATCTTGTGTAATCATACTACTTAATTTATATATGGAGACAACATGAAAAATTTATCAACAGCACTGACATTTTTGGTTGCACTAGGTGTATCAAGTGTCGAAGCAAGAGATACAATCAAGATCGTTGGATCCTCTACCGTTTATCCTTTTGCGACTGTTGTAGCTGAAGAATTCGGAAGAGCTGACAATGGTTTTAAGGCGCCCATCATTGAATCTACAGGTTCTGGTGGCGGTCTTAAATTATTCTGTGCAGGTAAAGGCCCATCAACACCGGACATTACTAATGCATCAAGAAGAATTAAGATGAAAGAAGTAAAGCTGTGTGCAAAAAATGGAATTACAGATATTACTGAGATGAAAATTGGTTTTGATGGTATCGTTGTAGCGAATGCAAAAAGCGGTCCAACAGTGCAGCTTACAAGAAAGGATTTATATTTAGCACTAGCTAAAGAAGTTCCCATTGGTATCATGGACGGTGTCACTGGCCCAAATCCATACAAAACATGGAATCAAGTTAGAGCTGGGCTTCCTAATATACCTATAGTGGTTTATGGACCTCCGCCTACATCTGGTACAAGAGATGCGTTTGCTGAAATTGCGCTAAGCGGTGGATGCAGTGAAATTGCTTGGATCAAGGCATTAAAGAAAAAAGATAAAAAAGCATGGAAAAAACTTTGCCGTACAGTTCGTGAAGATGGACCATACGTTGAAGCAGGTGAGAATGATAACTTAATTATCCAAAAACTTACTTCAAATAAAGACTCATTCGGTGTGTTTGGATTCAGTTTCTTAGATCAGAATAAAGACAAAGTAAAAGGAGCAGTTATCGATGGAGTAGCTCCAACATTTGATGCTATTGCATCTGGTGATTATAAAGTATCACGCTCACTATTCTTTTATGTGAAAAATGATCACGTGGGTGTTATTCCTGGAGTTCAAGAATACATGGAATTTTTCATGAAAGACGATGCTGTAGGAGAGGGTGGCTACTTAGTCGATAAAGGTTTAATACCTTTACCAGCTAGTACACGAGCTAAGTTTCAAAGTGATGCAAAATCACTTGCAAAACTGGTTCGTTAACCAACTCCATATAACTTAAAAGTATCGCCTGATTAAACCAGGCGATACTTCATTATATTTATGAAAAAAATAATATCAGAGTTTCTTGGCATGATGATCCTTACTATGGGTGTAGTAGGCAGTGGCATAATGGCTCAAAACATAAGCGAAGGTATTGAGGGCATCACTTTGTTAATAAACTCAGTTTCAACAGCAGCTATCCTTATTGTGATTATCATGACTTTTAGAGAAATATCCGGAGCTCATTTTAATCCTGCACTCTCCTTTAGTTTTTATATGCAAGGCAAGTTAGAAAAAATAGATTTTTTTAGATATGTTCTTAGTCATGTGTTGGGGGCTATAGTAGGTGTAGTTTTTGTTCATATCATGTTTGATATGAGCATTCTTGATTTTAGTACGAAAGACAGAAGTGGAGGCAATATTATATTTTCAGAAATCATTGCTTCATTTTTATTGGTTTTTATCATTTGCATGTCCCAGAAAAGAAATGATTTATCAGTGGGTGTTATTGTTGGTGTTTATATAGGGGCGGGATATTTTTTCACTTCTTCAACCTCATTTGCTAATCCAGCAATTACAATTGCGCGTTCGTTTACTGACACCTATACAGGGATTGATCCTGCCAATATAATTGGATTCATCTTCGCTCAGCTCATTGGAGCTTATTTAGCAACCAAGACATATAATTACATCAGAAGTTAAGGGATATTTAACACAACTGTAACATTGAAGATTTAGCATAAGTTAACTAAAAGATATGACTGAATTCCTACTCATCTTAATTATTGCTCTTGCTTTATATGGCTTTGTACTCAATAAGAGTAAGGCCAATGCATTATCTGAGGTTAACATAATGCATTCTCAACCACATTATCATGGTCTATATTCAGCTTTTATGACTCTAGTCCCTGCAATTATATTATTAATCTCCTGGTCATTTATTGTAAATATAATAACCAATATTACTCTCAAAGAATTTTTTTCAGATGTAACTGACAGTGGGCTAGTAAGATTTTATACAGATGGGGTTATAGCTTATGTAGAAGGATCATCAGAAAGCATAATTGATCATGTCGGCTTTTTGCCAGCGGTAGAACATTATCAATCATTGCAATACAACAATAAGATATTGCAGTTCATTGTTATCTTGACGCTAACCCTAATGTTTTTTAGATACTCATTAAAATTTGTTGAGGTTCAATTTAAAGCTAGAGATTATATAGAAAAAGTAGTCATTTATGTCATGCGAGCCTCTGCAGTTTTTGCAATATTTGTAACCATTGGTATTGTTTTGTCATTATTATTTGAAACTCTTAGATTTTTTGACTCTGTAAATGTATTTGATTTTTTATTTGGATTACATTGGAGTCCTCAAATGGCAATAAGAGCTGACCAAGTCGGATCTTCAGGTAGCTTTGGTGCTATACCAGTTTTTACAGGAACACTTCTTATTGCATTTATTGCAATGGCAGTGGCTGCCCCCATAGGTATGTTTTCTGCAATTTATCTATCTCAATATGCCTCTGATAGAGTAAGAAGTTATGCAAAACCAATTATTGAGATACTTGCTGGTATTCCAACAGTAGTCTACGGGTTCTTTGCCGTGATAACTGTCGCTCCATTCTTTAGAGATATGGGAGCATTCTTATCTTTTACGAATATGAGTTCAGAAAGTGCGCTGATTGCTGGTTCTGTTCTTGGAATTATGATTATACCTTTTGTGGCATCATTAACTGATGATGCATTAACAGCCGTGCCTCGCTCACTTAAAGAGGGTTCACTTGCAATGGGAGCAACACTATCAGAGACTACAAAACAAGTAATTATTCCAGCTTCATTCCACGGCATTGTAGGAAGCTTCTTGTTAGCTTTTTCTCGTGCAATAGGTGAGACTATGATAGTTGTGATGGCTGCAGGTTTTGCTGCAAATCTCACCTTCAATCCCTTTGATAGCGTAAGTACTGTTACAGTGCAAATAGTTGGATTACTTACAGGTGACCAAGAGTTTGATAGCCCAAAAACATTATCTGCTTTTGCGTTAGCCTTCGTATTATTTTTCATCACTTTAGTCTTGAATGTTATATCACTAACAATAGTTAAAAAATATAGAGAAGAATATGAATAAGATCTCTCTAAGAAATAAAAAAGAAAAAAGATTTCAATTATATGGAAAGACTGCCGTTTTGGTTGCAATAAGTTTTTTAGCCATTCTTCTTTTTAATATATTTTCAACGGGAATTTCTGCTTTTAAACAAACTTATGTTGCAGTCAATTTAAATATTCCTCTTGATGTAAACAAAAGTGAAATTAATCCTCGAGCTGAATTAAATAAAAGTTTTTTAAAAATGTTTCCTGAAATACAATCGCGGACTGAGAGAAGAGCTGCATTATCACTCCTTAGTAAGGGTGCAAAATATGAATTTGAAGAACTCCTAGACAAAAATGAAGGTAAAATCATTGAAGGGTACCATTGGTTTTTAGCTTCTGCAGATTTAGATATGTACATAAAAGGTACCGTCAAAAGACAAGGGGATACCGCAGGAAGAATTGATGAAAATCAAATGAAATTTGTTGATCAGCTCGAATCAAAAAATTTGATAGAACTCCAGTCCAATAAATATCTACTATCATCAGCTGATAGTCGAGAGCCGGAAATGGCAGGCATTAAAGGTGCTATCATAGGCTCTTTATATTCTATATTAATCGCATTTCTAGTCTCATTTCCTATAGCTGTCATGGCTGCCGTTTATCTAGAAAAAATAGCATCCAAAAATAAATTTTCTGATTTGATAGAAACAAATATAAATAATTTAGCAGCGGTTCCATCCATAGTATTTGGTTTGCTCGGGCTCGCAATTTTTTTAAATTTTTTTGAATTACCCAGATCTGCTCCTTTAGTTGGAGGATTAACTCTTGCTTTAATGACCTTGCCAACAATAGTTATTGCAGCAAGAGCCGCTATTAAATCTGTTCCTCCTTCTATAGAAGAAGCAGCTATAGGAATGGGGGCTAGCAAAGTACAAACAATATTTGGATTTACGCTTCCCTTGGCGATGCCTGGTATATTGACAGGGACGATTATAGGTATAGCACAAGCGATAGGCGAGACTGCTCCTTTATTAATGATAGGCATGGTTGCCTTTGTAGTAGATGTCCCAGGTGGACCTATGGATGCATCAACTGCATTACCTGTTCAAATTTATTTGTGGGCCGATAGTCCTGAACGAGCCTTCACTGAGCGAACCTCTGCTGCCATTATGGTGTTACTTGCTTTTCTAATTTTGCTTAATCTTACTGCGATTTATTTACGTAAAAAACTTGAAAAAAAATGGTAAAAATATATGACTGAAAAATTAAAATTATCAATTAAAAATTTAGACGTTCACTATGGTGACAAGCAGGCTTTATTTAATGTTAATCTAAATATAATGGAAAAAGAGGTCACTTCACTCATTGGTCCATCAGGTTGTGGGAAGTCTACATTATTAAAATGTATTAATAGAATGAACGATCTAGTTGAGATTTGTAAAATACGTGGACAGATTTTATTAGACTCTCAAGATATAAATGAAGCTTCACAAGATCCTGTGCTCTTAAGAATGAAAGTAGGCATGGTTTTTCAAAAGCCCAATCCATTCCCTAAATCAATATATGACAACGTTGCATTTGGCCCAAAACTACATGGTATGACAAAATCAAAAGAACAACTGGATAATGTTGTCATTCAAAGTTTATCTAAATCGGGATTGTACGAGGAAGTTAAAGATAGATTATTCGAGCCTGGGACAAGCCTATCAGGTGGCCAACAGCAAAGATTATGCATTGCTCGTGCGTTAGCTATTAATCCTGAGATACTTTTGATGGATGAGCCTTGTTCTGCATTGGATCCAATTGCTACTGCTAAAATAGAAGACCTAATAGCAGAGCTAAAACAGCAATACACAATAGTGATTGTTACCCACTCTATGCAACAAGCAGCAAGAGTTTCAGACAGGACTGCTTATATGCATATGGGCGAATTAGTAGAAACAGGATTAACTAAAACTATTTTTTCAAATCCTCAGCATGAAAAAACTCAGGATTATATTACAGGCAGAATTGGGTAATATGATAAAAAATTTAATATATAATAAATATTATGACTGATTATAGAGAACACATAGTTAAATCATTTGACGAAGAGATATCTAACGTTATCCATCTAACTACAAAGATGGCGACATTGGTTGAAGAGCAATATAAATTGCTCTATCACGTTGTCGATACAGGTTCTCCATCAACGACTGAGGATATACTAGAAAATGAACCTAAGCTTGATAATTATGACGCAGAGATTAGAGATGCTGTTATCACACTAATTACTCTAAGGTCGCCTGTTGCTGTTGATCTGCGAGATATCCTGACCTCTTTGAGAATCTCTACTGATTTAGAAAGACTCGGTGATTATGCAAAAAACATAGCCATGAGAGTTGCGTCACTTGAAGAAATTCCAGAGACTCATATAAAAAATGATATTTTAAGACTTCTCAATCTAGTTCAAGTCCAACTTAAAAAAGTAATAGACGCTTATGTCTCGAAAGACATTAAAAAAGCACAAGAAGTTTTGAAAAATGATCTTGAGATAGATAATAACTACAATGTAATCTATGAGGAGATTGTTGACGTTATAAAAGGTAAAGTCTCTAAACTTAGATTGCTTACATATACAAAGTTATTGTTTGCAATAAAAACACTGGAAAGAGCGGGAGATCACATTGGTAATATTGCTGAGGAAATCCATTTCATAGTCACTGGTGAACATATAGACCTTAAACCTGACAGTAAAGAAAATAATCTAGAAGATGCACTCGAGGATTCTAATAAATGACAACTATATTTTCTATTGAAGATGAAGAAGCGTTGGTATCACTTTTAGAATACAATATTCAATCGGCAGGTTATAAATTTCAACATTCTCCAAATGGATATGATGGGATGATCAAACTTCAAAAATCAAAACCAGACTTAATAATACTAGATTGGATGCTACCAGATATATCTGGCACAGAAGTATGTAAGTTTGTTAGGAGTCATAAAGATTTAAAAAGTACACCTATAATAATGCTTACAGCCAAAGGAGAAGAGCAAGATCTGTTATCTGGTTTTGATATGGGTTGTGATGACTATTTAACCAAACCATTTAGTCCTGCAGAGTTAATAGCTAGAATAAAAGCGCTTCTGAGAAGAAGTATAGACAGTTCTCAAGATGCAGTTCTATCATATGGCAACATAAAAATGGATACCGGAACTCATCGAGTTTACTGTTGCGATGAAGAGGCAAAATTAGGACCGAGAGAATATCGTATATTAGAGTTTTTGATGAGGCACCCAGGAAGGGTCTATTCTCGCCAGCAAATCTTAGATTCAGTATGGGGAACGAATGTTTATGTGACGGATAGAACTATTGATGTTCATATAAGGCGTCTCAGAAAGGCACTCAGTAATACCGAAGAATGCAAAGTAATAAGGACAATACGCTCATCCGGCTACAGTTTAGATTCTCAATCATAATCAATCTTCACTATGTCCGATAATAATTTCTTTATAAGAGAACTCAGTCTATTGGAGTTCAACAAGAGAGTAGTATTACAAGCATCTGATAAATCAGTGCCTATTCTAGAAAGACTGAAATATTTGTGTATTGCAGATAGTAATTTAGACGAATTTTTTGAAATAAAAGTAGCTTTTATTAGAAAGAAATTGAAATATTCTGATGGTCTTTTAACTGCTTCAGATCAGAGTAACCTTAAGCTTTTTAAAGATGTTAGGCGTAAAGTAAATTCTGTTATTACACTACAATATGATCTTCTTCAAAAAAGTGTATTTAGAGCACTAAGGACAAAAAATATCATTTTTTTAAGACGGAGAGAGCTTAATTCTAATCAAAGAGAGTGGGCAAATAAATATTTTGATGAACATATTTTACCTATAATTAATCCAATGATTCTTGAGGGAGATTCTCCAGAAATTGTTGGTAGTCATCCTTTTCCAAAAATACAAAATAAAAGTTTAAATTTTATGATTAAACTTAAAGGAACTGATGATTTTGGCAACAGTCCCAAACTAGCCGTTGTCCCGGCGCCAAGAATTTTATCAAGATACATACAGCTACCAAAAAAGATATCGTATAATAAAGATTGTTATATGTTTCTCTCTTCAATAATCCATGAAAACATAGATAAACTTTTCCCGGGCTTAAAAGTTAGAGGCTGCCATCAATTCAGAGTAACAATGAATAGTAACTTGGTTTTTGATGATGAAGATTTAAATGATATTAAGAAGTCTCTCACTAGACTGTTGCCTGATAGAAAGTATAGTGAAGCTGTAAGACTTGAGGTAGTTAAAGATTGTCCTAATGATATTCTAAAATTTCTTAAAAACCAATATTCCTTAAGTGACTTAGATATTTATAAAATTAATGGACCAGTCAATTTATCTCGTTTCTATTCTATCTATGAGGATATTGACAAAAAAAATCTTAAATTTCCGATTTATAAACCAAAGCCTGTCATATCTAGTTTCAAAAATAATAAAGATTATTTCAATAACATCAAGGATCAAGATATCTTGTTACATCACCCATTCAATGACTTCAATCATATTAATGATTTCATCAAGGCAGCTGTCAAAGATAAAAATACTATCGCTATAAAACAGACATTATATAGAACGACGATTAAATCCAAGATTATTAATGCTCTTGTGAAAGCTGCAAAAAAAGATATAGCTGTCACTGTCGTTATAGAGCTGAGAGCAAAATTTAGTGAAGAAACAAATATTAAAATAGCCAAAAAACTTGAAGATGCAGGCGTTCAAGTAACTTATGGACTTAAAAAATTTAAAACTCATGCAAAAGCACTATTAATAGTTAGAAAGGAGAATGGGACTCTTGTTAATTACTTTCATTTAGGAACGGGCAATTATCATGAAAACACAGCTAAATTATATACTGACTTCAGTTTAATATCTGCCAATAAAGAAATTGCTGCTGATGTAAACAAATTTTTCCTTCAGTTGACGGGTTCAAACAAAGATGTCAAATATAATCATCTATTTTTATCACCAATTGACAGTAGCAAGAAAGTTATAAAATTAATATCAAATGAAATAGAAAATAAAAAAAATAAACATGATGCTTACATAAAAATAAAGATGAATCAGCTCACGGAAAGGAAAATTATCAATAAACTCTATGAGGCATCTCAGGTAGGTGTAAAAATCGAACTCTACGTGAGAGGAGAATGTATATTAAAACCTGGCATTTCTGGTTTGTCTGAAAATATTAAAGTATACTCAACTATCGGAAGATTTTTAGAACATTCACGAGTGTTATTTTTTTGTAATAAAAATAGACCTAAACTTTATTTATCAAGCGCAGATTGGATGACTAGAAATATTCACAATAGAATAGAGATTTTTTTCCCAATTTTAGAACAAGAAAAAATGGACCGCATCATTTTTGAAGCATTTGAACTTCAAAGAAATGATAATTTTAAGCTATGGAAGCTTGATTCATCTGGAAAATACATTAAAAAACTGCCATTAAAAGGAAATAAAAAGAAACACTCACAACATATGCTATGCAAAATACATGGAGAGTTAGTTGACTGAAAGATTAGAAAAGAAAGTAGGCGTGCTTGATTTGGGTTCAAACACATTTAATATTAAATTTGTTACATTTAAGAAAAATGAAGTCAAAAGTGTATTCAAATATAAGGAATATATAGATATTATCGCCTCAACTACCCTCAAGGGACATATTAATAAATACAAAGAAAAAAAATTCTTCCAACTTTTCAGTAAATTTAAGGAGATCATCGATAATCAGAAACCTGATACCTTTAGAATTATTGCCACTAATTCTTTTAGAAACATAAAGGATCAATCTTTTGTAAAAAATGTTGAAAATATTTTAGGACATCAAATTAATGTCATCAGTCCTGATGAAGAGGGGTATCTAGCGTTTAGGGGTGTTTCATCCACCAATCATTTGAAAGAAAAAAAATATTTTATTTTAGATATTGGAGGATCAAGTACAGAAATTATAAAAGTTAGTGCAAATAAAATATCTAAAATTATAAGTCTCCAAATTGGAAGTGCATCATTGACAAAGATGTACTCAGGCTATAATACTTTTCCATATAATGAAGCGAATGATTACATTAAGAGTCATTTGGCTAAAGAAAATGTCTCTGAACTTTCATTTAAAAATAATAAAGCGGTCTATGGGACATCAGGATCATTTAAAACAGCCTATCGCGCTTGTCAAATATTACAAAAACCAAAAGGCGCTGTAATTAAAGAAAACTTTCTAGATCTAATGAATAATCCAAAAAAAATACAATCAAAAAATAGTGAATTAAAAAATTATATTGATTCCTATCGGATGAACGTTCTACCAGCTAGCCTAGTTATTCTTAATTGTATAATTAATACAATCAATATATCTGATATTTATAAATCTAATGGCGGGATAAGAGAAGGTGTAATAGATGAGCTATACCAAACAACATAGTGTTTTATTTATCTGCACTGGTAACTCTGCACGCTCTATTATGGGAGAAATGGCTGCTAATCTTCTGACCAATGAATATTTCATAGGTTTTTCTGCAGGCTCCAGCCCTACAGGTATAATTAATCCTGCAGCTTTAGAAATTGCAAAAGAGTTGGGGTATCCAATAAATAGGCTTAAATCTAAAAGCATTAATATTTTTCGTGAGAGCAATAACAATAAATTTGATTATGCAATTACAGTTTGTGATAACGCTAAAGACGCATGCCCTCTCTATACAAACTGTTTGAATAATCTTCACTGGAGTTATTCAGACCCTGCAGATATCGTAGACTTTAATGAGAGAAAACAAAAATTACTCGAAATTTATCAAGATATAGGCATAAGGTTAAACGCTATATTAAAAAAAAATGTTACCTAACATAATTCATAATTCTGTCATATTTCATATATAAATCTTTCACATACATTTATTAAAACTTTTCACTTTAGTTTTATATCATTTGTCTAATCCTTACTTAAGGAAAAATTTAACGTTATTAAACAAAGAGGAAATAATGAAACAATTACATAAATATCTTGTTCTTGCGTTAGTAGCAGTTCCTTTAGTTGGTTTTACAGGCGGGTATGTTACAAATCCTGTCATTAAATCAAATGAAGCTGTGGCGGCACAGGGTAAAAAAGGTTCTAGTGCAAAGGTTTATGGACGTCTTTGGACTCAGTACAGCAATGAAAAAACATCAGGCGGAAATGCACAAACTGCAATTATGGATGACGAGGGTATGGCCCGAGTTGGTATTAAAGGAAAATCTTCAATAGGTAATGGCTATGCAGTTAACTATAAAGTTGAATGGGCAATCGATCTTGGTGATGGTGATGCCTCTGGCTTGAAAGAAAGTAGCAGCGAAAAGTCTAATGCATTTACCTTAAAACAAGGCTGGTTAGGAATGTTAACTCCATATGGTCAATTTAAATTTGGCTCTATGGAATCGCCATACAAATTTATGGCAAAACATGACATCTTGCATGACACACTTGCTCAAATGAGAGATACCAATGGTATATCTGCAGGTGAAATGTCTCACTCTGGTTATTGGAGAGGTTCAGCTTACTATGAACTAAAAATGGGTGATCTTAAATTTGCTGCAATTAAGGGTGTAACCGATCATGATGGTGATACTTTCGAACACACAGGAGGTGACAAAGGAGATTATGGTTACGGTATTGAATACAAAAACTTCTTAATAAAAGGTTTTGAAGTTGTCTACGCATATAACCATGATCAAGGAGCTGATGAAGCTAATAAAAAATACACACTTACATACAATACAAAACTTGGTGACAAGCAGAAAGTAAAGGTATGGTACATGCATGAAGATGTTGAACTTGATACAAGCATGTTTAAGACAACAGGTAATGGTGAAGTCGATTGGTATGGGATTACATATTCAACGGGACCTATGAAATTAATGTATACAATATCTGATTCAGAGCATGACACAATTGCAAATGCTGGCGGCGATGCATACAGCTTAGGCATGCAATATAAGTTATCTAAAACAAGTAGGTTCTATGCTGGTTATTCAGATTATGATGGTGAGTCAGCTGCAGGAGATGCTGATTATCGAACATATATTTTTGGACTAAGACATGACTTCTAATCCTCTTTGAGATTGGATAGTAGAGGCTAGTTTCCCTATTAGTTTGACGTTAACACCAACCTAATTTAAAACTAGTCTCTTATCTCACTATAAACTTTTCATTTATATATATACCCTGGGGGCTATTTCCAAAGTAGCCCCTCTATGTTATCTTGGGCAAAAATTTAAGAAGAAAACTATACTTGCATAATTGTTCGCTAACAGTATTCTTCTAAAACTCATAATACTTAAACACAGGGAGAAACTAATGAAAAAAATATTAATACTGTCTTTATTTTTTATAATTTCAAATAATATACACGCAGGTCCATATTTGATGTCTAAACATGAATTTAAAATGAAAGACACAGATTACAGCAGTACTATCAATCATATAAGATTTGGACATTCTTGGAAAACAGAAGGTGGCTTAAAGCTATATGGTGAAATTGGTGCAGCAGAATCTGTTAGTCATGGAAAAGATATCTTAGATGGAGTTGCTGGTAAATCATATGAGTTTGGGTTCAGCAAAAAAATTACAGATGCATTTTCTTGGAAAGGAAAGTGGGAAGGGCTAGAGAATCATAATGCTAAAAATTCACACAAGATTGAAATTAAGACTAAATGGGAATTTTAGTAAATAAAACACACAGCTAAATTATATAAGCAATAATCAGTTGGTTATTGCTTTTTAAGATTTTTCATCTAAATCATATATATATACAGACCTTACTTACCAAATTAGGGTCTTTTGTGTTATCTTTACCTCAGGAATATGTAAAAAATAAATAAAATCAAGAGAGGTCAGACCAATGCCTGCAGAAAGCATTAATAAAGATAATACTGTCACTCTTGATCAACTTTCCGAAGTTCTTGATAGCGGTGCAGTTATCAAAGCAAAAAATCTTCTTAATTCTCTATATCCATCTGAGATAGCTGATGTCATAGAAAGCACACCTCGTAACAGAAGGGATCTTTTATGGACATTAGTTACTGATGAGAATAAAGGTGAGACACTTGCCGAACTTAATGACGAAGTTCGAGAAAATTTAATTGATGAACTTATTGATCGAGATGGAACTGAGGGCTTAGCTAAAATTGCAGAGAAGCTTGATACTGATGATCTTGCAGATATTATTCAGTCTCTTCCAAAAGGGTTAACCAAAAAAGCTATAAAGAGTCTTACCAAACAAAACCAGGAAAGACTCCAAAAAGTTTTATCTTTTGAAGATGGAACTGCAGGTGGGCTCATGAACACGGACACAATTACTACAAGGAGTAATGTTACTGTTGATGTTCTACTAAAATATTTGAGACGAATGAAAAGCTTGCCTGATCAAACAGATAAAATATTTGTAACTGACAGAATAAATATGTATCACGGATTTGTTTCATTAAAAGATGTATTAGTGTCTGAACCCTCTACCTATGTTTTCCAAATCATGAAAAAAGATGATGACCCTATCGATCCTGATTTAGGAGAGCATGAAGTCTCAAGACGATTTGAAAATGCGGATTTGGTATCTGCTGCGGTTGTAGATAAACAAGGTTTCTTGTTAGGAAGAATTACCGTTGATGATGTTGTCGATGTCATTAGAGAGGAGGTTGATGAAAGTGTTTTAAATATGGCCGGCCTTAAAAAAGACGATGATATATTTGCACCAGTAATACAAAGTACTAAAAGAAGAACGTTATGGCTTGGAGCAAACTTCCTCACTGCGCTTTTAGCAGCAGCAGCTATTGGAATTTTTGAAGCAACGATTGAAAAAATTGTCGCATTAGCCATATTGATGCCTATCGTTGCCAGTATGGGTGGCATAGCAGGCAGCCAAAGTCTTGCTCTTGTAATAAGAGCGCAAGCATTAGATCAAATTGGAGCAACAAACTCCAAATTACTAGTTTATAAAGAATCTGCTATTGGATTATTGAATGGAATTATTTGGTCAACTGTTGTAGCAGGTATCGTTTATTTGTGGTTTGACAGTATATTCTTAGGAGGTGTGATTGCCGCAGCATTGATGATTAATCTAATCGTTGGCGCGATAAGCGGTGTAAGTCTACCTCTCATTCTTGAAAAACTAGATATTGATCCAGCGCTTGCTGGCGGTGTAATTTTAACAACGATAACTGATGTCGTGGGTTTTGTTTCATTACTGGGAATTGCAACTTTTCTCATGTAATTATCAGTATATTTCAATAATCTTATATACAAGTAAATTCAACGTTTTCACAAGTTATCCACAACTAAATAACAAACTTAAACACAATATATAGTGTTTTTAGTAATTTCATACCACAATATTTAGTGGTATAATTGACCACATAACATCTCAACCCAGAGAGAAAAAATGTCAGAAAAAAGTGAAAAAATAAATATAGAATCGCCTATTAACGAACCAGTAATTAGCAACAGCACACAAGTAGAACCTGTACCTGGTCGCTACCGTGTAATGAGAAGAAACGGTAAAGTTACCGCCTATGATCCTCATAAAATTATCGTTGCTATGACTAAAGCATTTTTAAGTGTTGAAGGAAGCAGCGCAGCTGCATCATCTAGAATTCATACAGAAGTAGAGAACTTAACAGATAAAGTGGATAACACAATTAAAAGGAGATTTCCAAATGGAGGTGTAATTCATATTGAAGATATTCAAGATCAAGTTGAACTAGCAATAATGAGAGCAGGCTATCAAGATGTAGCTAGAGCGTACGTTATCTATCGAGAAGATAGATCTAAAGCAAGAAAACTTGGAGTTGAGCAAACAGATGATATGCCAATATCCAAGAATATGCAGCTTGACGATGGTTCAATTGTTCCAATAGATTATAAAAAATTAAAAACATTAATTGCAGAAAGCTGTTTAAATATCGAAGATGTTTCTGCAGATTTAATATTCGATACAATCGATAAAAATATTTACGATGGAATCAAAAAGTCAGATTTATCAGATTCTATTTTAATATCAGTCAGACCGTTAATAGAAAAAGATCCCAATTACTCATATGTGTTAGCCAGACTCTTATCAAACAGCATGGCAGACGAAGCATATACCTTTCTAGGTTTAAGTTCTGAAGACTTAAGTATCAGCTTAATGGAAAAAAGTTATCCTAGTTACTTCAATAGTTATATTAAAAAAGGGGTAGAACTAAAACATTTAGATCCAGAACTATTAAATTATGACTTAGAATTGCTTGCAAAAAATATTGAACTTTCAAGAGACATGCAATTCACATATTTAGGTTTACAAACTTTATATGATAGATACTTCATTCATCACAACGAAGTAAGATTTGAATTGCCGCAGGCGTTCTTTATGAGAGTAGCAATGGGTCTTGCAATTAATGAAGAAGATAGAGAGTCAAAATCAATTGAGTTTTATAAATTACTCTCTTCATTTGACTTTATGTCTAGTACTCCAACATTATTTAATTCAGCTACCTTGAAGCCACAGCTATCATCTTGCTATCTATCAACTTTACCTGATGATCTACGTGGAATATTTGAGGGTATAAGTGATGACGCAATGCTATCTAAGTTTGCTGGAGGTTTAGGCAACGATTGGTCACAAGTAAGAGCTCTGGGTTCATATATCAAAGGAACAAATGGAAAAAGCCAAGGCGTTATTCCTTTTCTTAAAGTCGCTAATGATACTGCAGTAGCAGTTAATCAAGGAGGAAAAAGAAAAGGCGCTATGTGCGCATATCTAGAAACTTGGCACTTAGATATTGAACAATTTCTTGAACTGAGAAAAAACACAGGTGATGAGAGAAGAAGAACTCATGACATGAACACTGCCAACTGGATTCCTGATTTATTCATGAAAAGGGTACATGCTAACGAAGAATGGACACTTTTTTCTCCTTCAGACACGCCTGACTTACATGATCTTTATGGATTAGAATTTGAGGAAAAATATACAGAATATGAAGAGCTTGCTAAATCTGGAGGCATTAAGAATTTTAAAACTGTAAATGCTGTAGATATCTGGCGAAAAATACTCAGTATGCTTTTTGAAACAGGTCATCCCTGGATTACTTTTAAAGATCCTTGCAATATTAGATCACCTCAACAACACAAAGGTGTTGTTCATTCATCAAATTTGTGTACTGAAATCACTCTTAACACATCTAAAGATGAAATTGCTGTCTGTAATCTTGGGTCTGTCAATCTTGCAGCTCACATAACAGACGCAGGTAAAATTGATACTAAAAAACTTAAGAAAACAATTACGACTGCTATGAGAATGCTTGATAATGTAATTGAGTATAATTATTACAGTGTAGATAAGGCAAAAAACTCCAATCTAAAACATCGTCCTGTGGGTCTCGGCATTATGGGCTTTCAAGACGCTCTCTATAAAATTAGAGTTCCATATGAATCTGAAGAAGCAGTCGAGTTTGCAGATAAAAGTATGGAATATGTCAGTTACTTTGCAATTGAAGCATCTATGGAACTTGCAAAAGAAAGAGGTGCTTATGAAACATTCGATGGTTCATTATGGAGCCAGGGCATTCTCCCAATAGATAGCCTGAAAAACTTAAAAGAGATACGTGGAAAATATTTAGACGTCAACCTTAATGAAACTCTTAAGTGGGATGATCTGAGAGAAAAAATAATGAAAAACGGTATCCGTAATTCTAACACTCTTGCGATTGCACCGACTGCAACAATATCAAATATTTGTGGTGTTTCACAATCAATAGAACCCACATACCAAAATCTTTATGTTAAATCTAACTTGTCCGGGGAATTTACAGTAATCAATCCTTACTTAATTAGAGATTTAAAAGAAAGAGATTTATGGGACGAGGTAATGATAAAAGATCTGAAGTATTTTGATGGACAGCTACAACCTATCAATCGAGTCCCAGATGATTTGAAATCTATCTACTCGACATGCTTTGAAATAGATACTCGATGGTTGGTAGAAGCTGCTGCAAGGAGACAGAAATGGATAGATCAATCACAATCGTTGAACTTATATATACCTGATTCAGATGGTAAGAAACTTGATAGTGCTTACAAGCTTGCGTGGATAAGAGGTTTAAAAACTACTTATTATTTACGCTCACTAGGAGCAACTCATGTAGAGAAAAGTACATCTGATAATACAGGATCTAACCTGAATGCTGTTCAATCAGGATCAAGTGAAGTTAAACAGTGTTTGATTGATGATCCAGAATGCGAGGCTTGTCAATAATGAGCTTGTATATACCAGATTATATGATTTATATCATGGCGGTTATAGCAATGGTTTTTGTAATTATAAAACTAAATAAACTAGAAAAAGAAAGATTATCAGTAACAAAAAGTTCTGATACGAAATTAGAAGGAGATAAAAATGTATAACTGGGATGACCCAATAAATGATGCACTTAGTAAACCTGATATAGTGCCTGAAAAAAAAGTAGCACCTAAAATAAGCACAGATTCTTCCCAAGCATCTGCTGATGTGGAAAGCTTTCCTGCTTCAAAAGATAATGGGGTTGGATCTACAGGGATGGAAGATATTGAACAAGGCGCAGCAAGAATTCAGGTTGATGATAAAGCAATTATCAACTGCAGAGCTGATTTAAATCAACTAGTACCGTTTAAATATGAATGGGCATGGCAAAAGTATCTTGATGGTTCTGCAAACCATTGGATGCCTGAAGAAATTCCAATGCATGATGATATTAAATGCTGGAATGATCCAAATGCACTTCGACCAGAAGAAAGAGAAATGGTCGAAAGAAACCTTGGGTTTTTTTCAACAGCTGATTCGCTTGTAGCTAATAATTTAGTTTTAGCTGTATACAAACATATAACTAACCCTGAATGCAGACAGTACTTGTTACGTCAAGCGTTTGAAGAAGCAATTCATACGCATGCTTATCAGTATTGCGTTCAATCTCTAGGTTTAGATGAAGCAAGAATATTTAATATGTACAGAGAGTTACCAGCAGTAGCAACAAAAGCTGAATGGGCACTTCCTTTTACACAAAGTCTTGGAGATCCTGCATTTAAAACAGGAACGCATGATGATGATCAAAGACTTCTCAGAGATTTAATAGCGTTCTATGTTGTATTTGAAGGGATATTCTTCTACGTTGGATTTACACAAATTCTATCTTTAGGTAGAAGAAATCTATTGACTGGAGTTTCACAACAATTTCAATACATACTAAGGGATGAATCCATGCATATGAATTTTGGTATGGATGTCATAAATCAAATCAAGAATGAAAATCCTAATTTATGGACAGAATCTTTTCAACAAGACATGATTGATCTTATTAAAACAGGTGTTGATTTAGAAATTCAGTACGGACGAGATACTATGCCTAAGCCAATGCTCGGTATGGATGCAAATCAGTTTGAAGAGTATATAAAGTTCATTGCGAACAGAAGATTTCAACGTATTGGGTTACCGCATCAATATCCTGGAGCAACTAATCCATTTGAATGGATGTCAGAAATGATGGATTTAAATAAAGAAAAGAATTTCTTTGAGACACGTGTTACTGAATATAAAACAGGTGGACAACTTAAGTTCTAATTTTCTTTTATCTAGACTATGCTTTTACTAGCCGCTTTTTATTAACGGCTAGTAATATGTGATAAATAAATATAAATAAAAAAGTTGAAAGCATCAGGTTCCATCCTAAAGGAACAGCTTTAACATAACTCATAAGTAGTGCCGCAATTGTATAAGATTCACTAAAGAAAACATAATGGCCTAAGTTGCTTGCTGTAAAAAAGATTCCATTGACATATATAGAAGAAACTAGGCTATTAAGTAAATTGATTTCTTTTTTACTCTTATATAAAAATAAAACAATAAGAGCATATGAGAAGTACACAAATATATTTGATATATGAGTTCCATAAATTATATCGGATAGAGCTTGTGAGATAAAAATCATAAATAATAAATGATATTTATCTTTTAACAAATAAACTGAAAATATAATAGTTGCAATAAAAGGTGATACATTTGTAAAACTAGAAGATAACTTACTTGCTAGGAGTATCACTAATACCGATAAACTTATATATGATATTTTTTTCATTATCAGGTTATATAATATCAATAATTAAAAGAATAGGTAGCAAAGAACGATCTATCAAGAGTATTAAAATTATGAGAGGTCCTATATGGTCTATCAAAAATATTTTTCATACTAAAATTGATAGAACTGTGATCAAAATTATATTTATAGTTCAAATTAGCAATATAATATGACCCTAAATTAATATCGCCGTATGGTGAAGCTTTTTTCGTTCCTTCTGCCAAAATATTAACCCGTAGGGTACTGCTTAGATCAATAGTATATATTAAATCTGCATTAAGCTTATGTTTACTTCGGTTTATAAGAGGCTGATTGTTTTTTGTATCTTTTGGCACCATGTATGTGTAACCAATATCATACTCAATTAGATTTAGTATTGACTGAAACCTAAGCTCTAATCCAGTTACCTCAGAATCTGATATGTATACTTGAGAAAGGCTATCTGCTTCAATTAAGTTTTTAATTGTTGTTTTAAATGCAGTACCACGAATAAAAGTATTTTCATTAACATATCTCTTTACACCAAACTCATAAGAAAATGATTCTTCAGGTTCAAGTGTAGGAATACCACTCCACTCTGAGTATAGATCTGTTGCATCTGCAGGCCTTAGAGACCTCGTAATATTAAAAGAATATACATCATTTGCAGACAGAATAGAGAGTCCAAAATTTCCAGTTGTAAAATGTCCAAATTGAGAATGATCAATATGTCTTGCTCCATAATTAATAAGATAGGATGAGTGTGATAACTCACTTTGATAATAATATTCTTTATTATTTGTTTGAACCGTGAAACGACTACCATACGAGAGTTCACTCATATGTTCTTTTGTATAAATTACTCCAGCCTTTTGTATTAGGTTAACTCCTACACTTGTATAAGAGAAGTCATATATATCTCTGAGAGTATCTGTAAAATCAGTAGCACCAATTGCTGCTTGAATGATTCTATTTTGAGAACCTTTATAAACCATTTCAATAATATCATTATTAACAAACTTTTTAAGTCCTAAAGTATAGTAGTAATCATCATGATCTTGATTAAGCACAACTGAGCTATTGTAGTTATCATACTGAGTATTTCCTCTAGAACTATATAATCTAGATGTAAACACATAATCATTTAATTCCTTGCTTAACCCTATCGCTATATTTTCTGTATTATAAGAGTGCCTTCGTGAAGACATGACTTTAGCGGGTATTGATTTCGACTCATTACTATTAGCATTAATATTTATTTTTAATCCATTTCTATCAAAACTATTTGTGAATGATGCTGTATTAGTTGACCATGACCCCGATGATATTGAAATAGAATTCAAATTTTCCTTTGTTTTAATATTAATAATTCCACCAATAGTATTTGCTCCATGAAGAGCTGACGAGGAACCTTTTATAATTTCTACTTTATCAATAGAATTAATTGAAATGTTTTGAATTGGCGCGAGGCCAAGTGTACCTGGATTAAGTTCAACACCATCTAATATAATTTTTGTATGATTACTCTCAGTACCTCTGGTGAAAACAGAAGTCAATTGTCCAACTCCACCTGTACTGCTTATATTTATAGAGCTGATTGATCCCAATAACTCTTGTAAGTTTGCAAAACCTCTTTCTTCAATATCTAAAGCAGTGAAAACCTCCATTGATGCAGGAGATGAGTGAAGATCTATCGGTGAGATAGAATTACTTACTACAATTGGATTTAAAGTTTCACCTGCATTCGAGAATGTGAAAGAGATAAGTAATATATTTAATAATAAAATTTTTTTAAAATTCATAGTATTCATATTAATAAGTTAATTAATTTAAAATTTTTTTTAAAACTATTCTTTCTGTGTAGCTTGATACAAATATTTTCTGCATTTAGATGCAACAACACATATAGATATCTCGGAACATCATTTATGAAAATTATTATTTATTACATACGGGCATCACAGTTATGCATAACGCATAACAGTAATTCTCAAAAAGTAATAGTTTATATTTTTATATGATTAAGATTATTTTCATAGCACCGCCGCTAATGTTGGTCTCACCTCGTTGGCATTCGGACTGTTGTTCACCGTTGCGGGGGCAGTGTCAGATTATGCATTCACTGACTTTCCCAACCTCGTGAGAGTTAATTTTTTACACCAATACCTTTATTGAGTAAATATATAGCTAAAGAATACAATACAAATATTAAAATAAACATCATTAATATAGCAGTATAAGTATTCATTTCCTCAACGCCAATGAATGCATATCGATAAGCACTAACCATATATGCAATTGGATTGAAAATAGAAACTGTTTGCCATACTTCTGGGAGATTGTATATAGAGTAAAATGTTCCTCCTAAATAAGTAAGAGGTGTAAGAACGAAAGTTGGAATTATATTGATACCATCAAAACTTTTAGCATACACTGCATTTATAAATCCTAGTATTGAGAATAAAAAACTTATTAATAGAGTTAGAAATAAAGCTAGCGCTACATTGTGTATAGGTATGGTGGTAAAGCTTAGTGATACAATATATACAACAAACCCAACTACAAATGCTCTAGATACACCACCGAGAACATATCCGATTAAAATTATATGACTAGAGAGTGGTGAAACAAATAATTCTTCAATACTTTTTTGAAATCTTCCACTATAAAATGAACCTACTACATTCATGTATGAATTTGAGATAATAGGCATGATTATCAAACCAGGAATAATGAAATGTATGTATGGCAGGCCACTAATTTCTCCTATGCGTTCTCCAATAAAATTTCCAAATATTGTAATATATAAAAACATTGTTATTACAGAAGGTAAGATGGTTTGAATCCATATTCTTGACCAACGAGCAAATTCTTTTTTAAATATAGTTAGAATTTGTATTAGATATAAATTATTCATTTTGTTTGAGTAAGTTCTATGAAAAGCTCCTCAAGCTTATTTCTTTTACTTAAAATATCAATAACTTTAATATTATTATCATTAAAGTGGTTAATTATTTCTGTTATTGATATTTTATTATCAACTGTAAGTTCACATGTTTTATCATCAACAATATGGATATTATCCTTAAATATATTTTTATCCGTAATATTTGAGTCCGCTCTTATAATATAAGTATGTTTTCTAGTTGATGATATTACATCCGACATCGGCGAACTTTTTACTACTTCACCATGATGAATAATTGCAAGATTTTTACATAATCGTTCTGCTTCCTCTAGATAGTGTGTTGTTAAAATGATCGTAACGCCATCATGATTTATTTTTTTAAAAAAATCCCACATTGTTAATCGTAATTCCGTATCTACTCCAGCAGTTGGTTCATCTAGTATAAGCAGTTTTGGGTTATGAATAAGAGCTCTAGCAATCATTAGTCTTCTTTTCATCCCTCCAGATAATTCTCTTGGTGTCGACTTTCTTTTATGCCAAATGCCCAAGTCCTCAAATAACTCTTGTGTTTTTTTTAATGCCTGTTTTTTTGATAATCCAAAGTATCCTCCAATGTTAATCATTGTTTCTATAATTGGTATGAATTGGTCCAAATTATATTCTTGCGGCACTACTCCAATCATATGTTTGGTGAACTCCGGATACTTAGCTATGTCTTTTCCGTAAACTTGTACACTTCCAGACGTAATATTCACAAGTGTCGTAATTATGCCTATAACAGTGGATTTTCCTGCTCCATTAGGGCCAAGAAAGGCAAATATGTCGCCGTCTTCAACGTTTAAATTAATATTTTTTAAAGCGGTAACACCATTTTTGTATGTTTTATTAAGTTGGTTTATTTCAAGTGCGTATTTAGTCATTTATCTAGGGTTATGTGTTTTGCATATTGCAAAATTATAATATATACTTTTCCAAAACTTATCGAGTTATAGCGAATATACAGGGGTATATCAAGTCAAAATTTGAAATAAAATTTATGAGTCATACATCATACAAAAGCGCAAAAACCAGATTACAAAGAAGTGAACTAGCAGTTCCTGGTTCATCACCTAAAATGTTTGAAAAAGCACTTAATTCTAGTGCAGATTATATTTTCCTAGACCTTGAGGATGCTGTGTCACCAAATGACAAAATTTCAGCAAGAGAAAACGTAATTAGAGCACTTAAAGAATTTGACTGGAGAGGTCACGGAAAAACTATATCAGTACGTATCAATGGACTAGATACTCACTACATGTACAGAGATGTTGTTGAGCTGATGATGCAGGCTGGAGAATATATAGACACTCTATTGATACCTAAAGTTGGAGTTAGAGACGATGTTTATATGGTTGATTGCATGGTAACTCAGATAGAGCAAGAAAGAGAATTAGAGAATAGAGTAGGCTTAGAGTGTTTGATTGAAAGTGCTCTTGGCATGGTTAACATTGAGGAGATAGCAAAATCTTCTGATAGATTGGAAGCTCTCCATTTTGGTGTTGCAGATTTTGCAGCAAGTCTCCGAGCAAGAACAGTTGTAATAGGCGGTCTAAATCCAGATTATCCTGGAGATCAGTGGCATCATGGTTTATCTAAGCTAGTTGCAACATGTAGAGCATTTGGTTTAAGACCTATTGACGGACCTTTTGGAGACATTCAAGATCCTGATGGATACATTAAAGCTGCAAAACGCGGAGCAGCAATTGGCATTGAAGGCAAATGGGCAATTCATCCATCACAAATTGAACATGCAAATGATGTTTTTTCTCCGCCTGAGTCAGAGGTAGATAAAGCAAAAAGAATTATTGAAGAACTTGCAAAAGCAGCAGCCGAGGGAAGAGGAGCAGCTCAATTAGATGGTAGAATGATTGATGCAGCATCTGAACGTATGGCTGAAAATATCGTCAACATAGATAATTTAATTCAATCTAAAAAATAATAATGAATATACACGAGTACCAAGCTAAACAAATACTATCTAAATTTAATGTACCCATCCCAAAAGGATTTGTAGCTGATAGTGCTGAAGCAGCTCAAAGCAGCGCGAATGAATTAGGCGGGGATTTGTGGGTTGTAAAAGCTCAAATACACTCAGGTGCCAGAGGAAAGGCTGGTGGAATTATTGTTTGTAAAAATGAACAAGATGTATCTGATGCAACAAATAAGCTTCTTGGAAAAACTTTAGTAACACATCAAACAGGGCCAGAGGGTAAAACTGTTCATAAGGTTTATATAGAAGAAGGAACAGACATCAAAAAAGAATTCTATTTAGGATTAGTATTCGATAGAAGCTCAGAAAGTATAATGGTTATTACTTCATCAGAAGGCGGCATGAGCATAGAAGAAATTGCTGAAGAAAAACCAGAATCTATAGTAAAAACAAAAGTTGAAGCTGCAGTAGGCCTCCAAGCTTTTCAAGCTAGAGAAATTGCTTTTGGTCTAGGTCTAGAAGGCAAAGCAATTAATAGATGTGCACAAGCTATATTAGGAACATATCAAGCTTTTTGTTCTTCTGAGGCAACGATGGCAGAAATCAATCCTTTAGTTCTAACAGGTGATAATCAAATCCTTGCTTTAGATTGTAAAATGACAATTGATGACAATGCTCTATTTAGAAATTCAAATCTTTTAGAACTAAAAGATAAAACACAAGAAGATCCAAAAGAAACATATGCTGCAGAACAGGGTTTAAATTATATTCCACTTGATGGAGCTATAGGTAATATTATCAATGGTGCTGGATTAGCTATGGCATCTATGGACATGATACAACTTGCTGGCGGTCAACCTGCTAACTTTTTAGATGTTGGTGGAGGCGCTACTCCGGAAAAATTTGTAAAAGCTTTTAAACTAATATCAGGCGATACAAACGTTAAAGTAATATTAATTAATATATTCGCTGGAATTAATCGCTGTGATTGGGTTGCACAAGGAATTGTAGATGCACTTGCACAAATCAACATAGAACAGCCACTTGTGATAAGACTCGCAGGGACAAATGTTGATGAAGGTATAAAAATACTCAAAGATAGTAAAATAGAATACATAGAAGCATCAACACTTGAAGATGCTGCAAATAAAGCAGTAAAAGCTCAAAAAGACCTGGAGAATAAGTAAATGGCAATTCTTATTACTAAAGAATCTAAAATAATCATTCAGGGCTTTACTGGAAAAATTGGTACATTCCATGCTGAAGAAATGATGGAATATGGAACAAATGTTGTAGGTGGCGTTACACCAGGGAAAGGCGGACAAAAACATTTAGATCGCCCTGTATTTAATACAGTTAGAGAAGCTGTAGAAGAAACAGGAGCTGATGCAAGTATCCTTTTTGTACCTCCTGCTTTTGCAGCTGATTCAGCAATGGAAGCAGCTGATGCTGGTATTAAAACGCTTGTAGCTATAACAGATGGTATACCTACACATGACATGACTAAAGTTAAAAGATATCTAAAAAGATATGAGCCTGAAGACAGAATGACTATGGTTGGACCAAACTGTGCTGGCGTAATCAGTCCTGGTAAATGCATGCTTGGAATCATGCCTGGTCATATATATAAAGAGGGTAACGTAGGTGTAATTGGACGTTCTGGTACACTTGGATATGAAGCTGCTCAACAAATGAAAGATTTAGGTATAGGAATTTCAACAAGCGTTGGAATTGGTGGGGATCCTATCAATGGAAGTGCTTTTAAAGATCATCTAGCAAAATTTGAAAAAGATGATGAAACAAAAGTGATACTTATGATCGGTGAAATCGGTGGACCACAAGAAGCAGAAGCAGCAGAATATGCTAAAGCTAATGTTTCAAAACCAGTTGTTGCATATATTGCTGGATTAACTGCACCTAAAGGCAAAAGAATGGGTCATGCCGGAGCTATAGTTAGTGCTGGCGGTGAATCAGCTGCAGAAAAAGTAGAAATACTTAAAGCTGCAGGTATTACAATAGCAAAAAATCCATCTGTAATTGGTGAAACTATCGCATCAGTCATTAAAAGTATAAATGGCTAACAACTCTCTGCCGTTGATTGATATTGGCGCAAACCTTCTTGATAAAAAGCTTTACCAAAACATAGATTCAATTATACAAAAAAGTAAAAGTAATAATGTGGAAAAAATAATTATTACCTCATCCCATATTGATGATACGAAAAAGGCTATAAAACTCATTTATAAAGAGCCAAATATGTTTTGTACAACAGTAGGTTTTCATCCTCATAATGCTAAAGACTATAAAGATCAT
This sequence comes from Gammaproteobacteria bacterium, assembly GCA_016779485.1. Taxonomy (GTDB): domain Bacteria; phylum Pseudomonadota; class Gammaproteobacteria; genus CACLCV01. The sequence goes on along the minus strand of JADHNN010000004.1, from coordinate 6,960 downwards.
TATTACGATGAAATGGATAATATGTGCAACCTTCCTGAAGTAAAAGCAATTGGAGAATGTGGATTAGATTACAGAAGAAATTACTCAAGACCTATTGATCAAATATATTGCTTTAGAAAACATTTAGATCTTGCTAGTAATAATAATCTCCCAATGTTTTTGCATGAAAGAGAAGCTCATGATGACTTTTTGATATTACTTAAAGAATATATTCATAAAATTGAAAATGTTGTAGTTCATTGTTTTACAGGTTCCAAACAAGAATTAGAAAACTATCTTGATTTAGGATGTTATATTGGAATAACAGGATGGATAACTGATCCAAAGAGAGGTTATCACTTACATGACATTATAAAGTATATACCTTCAGACAAGCTCATGATAGAAACAGATTCTCCTTACTTATTACCATTCGACTACCCTATAACGAATAAAAAATATAATGAACCTTCTAATTTAATATATATTATGGATGCAATATCTAAAATACTAAAAAAAGATAAGAAAGTTCTTTCTAATGAGATATACAATAATACATATGATTTTTTTAATTTGTAAATATGAATAAGCTTAAATTACCTGACGGCCACTCTAAACTTCTATTGCATAGCTGTTGCGCCCCATGCTCTGGAGACATTATGTTGAGATTAAAAGAGTCAGATATAGATTATACGATATATTTTTATAATCCTAATATACATCCTAAGAGAGAATATTTATTGAGAAAAGAGGAAAACTTAGAGTTTGCTAAGAAACATAATATTCCATTTATAGATGATGACTATGATACACACAACTGGTTTGACTTAACAAAAGGACAAGAGTGGGAGCCAGAGAGAGGAAAAAGATGTACAACATGTTTTGACATGAGATTTTATAAAACAGCACAGTATGCCGATAGTAATAACTTCAGGTTAATCTCAAGTACACTTGGAATATCGAGATGGAAAAATATGAATCAAATTAATGAATCAGGAGTAAGAGCTACATCAAGTTTTAAAAATATTGATTATTGGACTTTTAATTGGCGTAAGAATAAAGGTTCAGAAAACATGATCAATGTATCTAAAAATGAAGAGTTTTACATGCAAGAATACTGTGGTTGCGTCTATTCCCTAAGAGATACAAATATATGGAGAAATAAAAATAATCGTCCTGATGTAGAAATTGGAATTAAGTTCTACTCTAAATTAAACAAGGATACCAGCAATAGAAAGTAGAGTGATAGCGCTAACCCAAGCTATTAATGTCCTTGCTAAAATATTTTGAATTTGTATTATTTGTTCAGATTCCTTCAGTTCACTATCATAAACTGAACCACCTACTTGATTGATAAATTCTATATTACTTAGGTAATTATTATTAGATAATTTTAAGTTGTTTATTTTTTCAATAACATTATCGTAGTTACTTATGACTGAGAATGTATATGAAGTTAGTCGCACTGGAATATAATCAATGAAGTACATATATTTTTTTAATTCTTGTCTCACTTTTGCTGTTATTTTAAACTTATCTGAATAAATCATAGTATTTAATACAGTATAAGTAAGAATAGCTGCTGGACCTATGAGTAAGAAATAAAATAAAATACTAAAAGTATTTGCAATAGAATTGAAAAATAAATTCTGAATTATTAAATTATTTAAATTAGATTTTATTCGAGTTTGTTTTAGATTAGGACATAACTTAGATAACAGACTTTTATCAATTTCATCCTTATTAAATTCTAATTTAATCTTAAGCTCTTCGATATCCCTATTATACTGATTTGTCCTTAGGCAATACAAAACTATCAATATTGAAACAATAAAAAAAATAACTGAAGATATCGAATTAACGAAAGTCATAATAATCATACTTATGAGTAGAAATAATATTAAGAAAGCTGGATAAGTATTTTTTTCAATGAAGTTAACGTTGCTGAATTTATCCTGATATAAAGTAAATATATTAATGATAATGCTATTGTCCCTAAACTTTTTTATATCATCGTAAAAATATTCTATGGTCAGAGCTAAAATAATTATTGATAATGCAAACATTTATTTAATTTTATCCCATACAAAATATTTTCCTGGATCAGTTTTTCGCCCAGGAGCTATATCACTATGCCCAAGTATATTACTATCTTGTATTGATGGAAATAACTTCTTTAATTCATTAATAGTATTTTTCAGCGTTAAATATTGTTCATCTGTATAGCTATCATTTACAGAACCTTCCATTTCAATGCCTATTGAAAAATCGTTAAAGTTCTCCCGATTCATATATTCTGACTTTCCTGCATGCCAAGCCTTTTTGTCTAAAGGTACAAACTGAATTAACTCACCATGTCTTTTTATAAATAAATGAGATGAAACTTTTATATTTTTTAATTCTTTAAAAGAATCATGTAAATTAATATCAAGTTTATTTGTAAACAAATTAATTACATTATTATTGTTATATTCATTCTCCGGTAGACTTATACAATGTATAATTACGCTGTCGATAATTGAATAATCTGGCCTATCTTCACAGTTATGTGATTCAATATAGTTTGCATTCTCTAGTATATATTTATTCTTCATTACTACATCAACGCTTAAGTTATGTTATTATCTAAGTCTCTTAAATATTATGACAAACTTTCTCGTTGATTCAGATAAAAAATTATCAATTCTTTCATCCAAGCTGCATGATATCACTGAAATCGGTCTTGATACTGAGTTTATTAGAGAATCAACATATCGACCTATACTTGCACTAATACAAATTTCCCTACCCAATGGAGAAATATATCTTATAGACCCGCTATCCATTAAAAAAAGAGAATTAGTAGGTGACTTTATATGTAACAAGAATCTAATAAAAATCATCCATTCATCTAAACAAGATATAGAAGCACTTTATAGCTTTACGGACACTTATCCTGTAAATATATTCGATACCCAAATTGCTTCAAATTTCTTATATGAAAAATCTAATCCAGGGTACTCATCGTTAGTAAAAACCACATGTGATTCTGATATAAAGGAAGGTTCTTGGAGAACTAACTGGTTAGAAAGACCCTTAAGTGATAAAAAAATTAATTATGCGGCAGATGATGTAAGATATTTAATTGAAATAAAAAAATTTCTTTTAGAAGAATTGATTAAAATGGATAGGGTTTCATGGTTCAATGAAGAACAAGAACGAGAACTTGAAAAATCAAATATAATCCTTAATACAAAAGATGCTTGGGAAAAAATTAATTATCCTTTATATTTTTCTACAGATGATTTAAAAATCTTAAAAGACATTGCGTGTTGGAGAGAACAGTTAGCAATAAAATATAATATCCCTAAAAGATGGATACTAAGTGATTCACTAGTTATTAAAGTTATGTTGGCAAATACCAAAAAGACCGATGATATTTTATATAATATTAAACAACAGCTTTCAGATAGCGAAATTCAAATCATTAAAAATATTCTCAAAAACAAAAAACAAAATAAAAATAAAAATATCACTCCTAATAAAGATCTTGAAAATAAATACAGTGAAATACTGAATTATGTCTCAGATGAATTTAAGATTGATTCTACTATAATAGCAAATAAGAGAGACTTGGAATTCTTTTCTCATTTTCATGATAAAGCACGATTCATGAAAGGATGGAGATATAAAATATTTGGTAAGCTGGTACAATAATATTATGAGAAAATATTCTTCAAAATTAGTAGACGGTAAAGATAGAGCTCCAAGCAGATCAATGCTTAGGGCAGTAGGTTTTAAGGATAAAGATTTCCACAAACCGCAAATTGGAATCGCTTCTACATGGAGCATGGTCACGCCATGTAATATGCATATTAATGATTTAGCAAAAGTTGCTAGTAATACAATTGATAAAAACGGTGGTAAAGCCGTTAATTTTAATACAATAACTGTCTCAGATGGAATTTCTATGGGTTCAGATGGCATGAGATACTCCTTGGTCTCAAGAGAAATTATTGCCGATTCAATTGAAGCAGTAGTTGGCGGAGAAGGCTTGGATGGATTTATTAGTTTTGGTGGATGTGATAAGAACATGCCCGCATGTGTAATGGCTATGCTGAGACTGAACCGTCCTTCAGTATTTGTTTATGGAGGCACAATACTTCCTGGTATCCATCAAAATAAAAAAATTGATATTGTATCTGTATTTGAAGCTGTAGGTAAAAATGCAAATGGCGAATTAAATGATAAAGAGCTTATGCAAATTGAAAAAAAAGCTATTCCAGGTCCAGGTTCTTGTGGCGGAATGTATACTGCAAATACTATGGCATGTGCTATTGAAGCTATGGGATTATCCCTGACAAATAGCTCAGCGCAAACTGCAATTTCAAAATCTAAATCAACTGATACAAAAAATGCATCCATAGCGCTAATGAAATGTATAAGAGAAGATCTTAAGCCAAGAGACATAGTAACCAAAAAATCACTAGAGAATGCAATAACTATAGTTATGGCTCTTGGAGGTTCTACTAACGCAGTTTTACATCTTCTAGCTATTGCTAATGAAGCAAAAATAAAACTCTCCCTTAAAGATTTTGAAAGAATAGGTAAAAAAACGCCAGTATTAGCTGATTTAAAACCAAGCGGTCGATATTCAATGGCAGATTTAGTGAACATTGGTGGCGTTGCTCCATTAATGAAAATGTTAATAAGTAAAAAGCTTATGGATGGTGATTGTTTAACAGTTACAGGTAAATCACTCTCTGAAAATTTAAAAGAAATAAAGCCATATCCAAAAAATCAAAAAATTATAATGCCATTAAAATCACCCATAAAGAAAGACGGACATCTAATTATCCTCAGAGGGAATATTGCACCCGATGGTGCAGTAGCAAAAATTTCAGGCAAAGAGGGTACATCTTTCAAAGGAAAAGCAAGAGTGTTTAATTCTGAAGAACAATGTCTTAAAGATATCCTAAACGGTAAAATTTCAAAAGGCACTGTAATAGTAATAAAAAATGAAGGCCCTGTGGGAGGTCCTGGAATGAGAGAAATGCTATCTCCTACCTCAGCTATTATGGGACAAGGCTTAGGTAATGATGTTGCACTTATTACAGATGGAAGGTTTTCTGGTGGTAGTCATGGATTTGTAGTTGGTCATATCGCTCCAGAAGCTGCTGTAGGCGGACCTCTATCGATCATAAAAAATGGTGATAGTATTGAAATATGCTCTTTAAGAAAGGAAATAAATCTACTTGTCAGCAATAAAGAGATAATATCTCGTAGAAAAAAATTGAAACAATTTACTACTCAAACCCATAATGGTGCACTTACGAAATATGCTAAATTAGTGAGTCAAGCAAATACAGGTGCAACAACAACTTAATCAAGTACGTTAAGTTCTTGAGGGTAGATTCTTTTTACAATATGTAGAATTTTTTCTAACCTTTCTAATGGCTCATGTGTAGAAATCAAATCAGCTTTGTCACTTATTTCAATTGGAAGACATTCTATAAGCCGAAAACTAATCCAATTTGCATCATTATATTTTGATTTATTATGAAATATATAAGCTTTAATTTCTGGATAAATTTTTCTATAGAACTTTGATAATATCTGATATTTCTGTGGTATTAAATAATCGATACTAATATCAATATCTATTGCATCACCTTTCAATAAATTTGATTCATCAAGTTTATAGTTATTTAACGTTACAATTTTCTTACCTTCTACTGTAATACCTAACAACCCGCCATCTAATTGCGACCAATCAACTATCTCTACATAACATCCATACTCGTATACTGAAGAGATATATTCCGCGTCTTTCTTTGTCAATGCGATTACAAAACCTACATTTTTTTTCAGGCATTCTTTAACCATATCTAGGTATCTTCTTTCAAATATTCTGAGGGGGAATTGTCCACCAGGTAAAATGATACTTTTAAGAGGGAAAATAGCTGTATTGATATAATTATTCTTCATTATTAAATCTTAATGATACTGAATTGATACAATATCTTTTATTCGTTGGTTTTGGTCCATCATCAAATACATGGCCAAGATGGGCTCCACATTTATTACAAGTAACTTCTATTCGTGACATACCATGGGATTTATCTTCGATGAGTTTTAAGTTTTCCGAATCTATAATATCAAAAAAGCTTGGCCAGCCTGAGTGTGATTCGTATTTGTGTTCTGATGAAAAGAGTGCAGTATTACAGCATATGCAGCTGTAGACACCTGATTTCTTATTATTCAAATATTTACCTGAAAATGGCGGTTCAGTCCCTTTGTTTTGTGTCACTGAATACTCTTCGTTACTTAAAACCTCTCTAAACTTATCTTTATCGCTATAATTCATTTTTTATATATTTAATAACATTTTTTGTATTCTTATTAGACAATATCAAGATATTATCAAATTTACTTATATTGGACAGATAGTCTCCTATTTGTGACTCACATTCAATAACATTTATTTTAATGTTATTACTGAAATATTTTAGTAATTTTTTGTTATGGGTTATTACCAGTACAAAGTTAGAATGTTTTAGCGATGACGATAAATTATCATTGTGTACACCTAGATTTATTGAATTTGAATTTGGTAAAAATATCGTCAGCAGTTTCTTATTTTTATATCTATTTTTAATTGAATCAATGGCAGCTTTAATAGCAGTAGGGTGATGAGCAAAATCATCATATATTTCTATATTATTTATTTTATCTATGAATTCCATTCTTTTTTTAACACCTTTATATGATTTTAAGCTTTCAATTTGTTTGGTAATTTTGTTACTAATTTGATTGCAAGCTGCTAATGCAAATACTGCATTAATATAATTATGATGCCCAATTAAGTTGCCTGGCAAAGCATATGTTTTATTTTTTATTTTTAATTTATAAAAGCTAGATTTTTCCAAATTATAATCTGCAATGGTTTTTTTTGTATTAATAGATATTAGTTTTGACCATGTTCCTAATTTGAGTAAATCT
>JADHNN010000012.1 GCA_016779485.1 Gammaproteobacteria bacterium | reverse complement strand
AAAGACAAGGATAATCTAATACTCAAAACTTTTGCTTGTGCAGATTTTGATGGAACTATTGAGCTTCATAAAGCCGGAAGCTCTTCATTTATATCTTCTTCTGTTTCTAGTCCAGCAATAATAAATGACTCATTTGATGCTAAAAAAAATAAGTCGACAAAAGTTGATGCAAAGAAGTTTTCATTTGTAGACACGGGAGATATTGATTTAATCTCAATAGATACAGAGGGCTCTGAATGGTTTGTTATAAAACATATGATAAGTAGACCAAATATTATCTCTGTTGAAACTCATGGTGGGTATTACATTAATCCATACATTGAGGATATCGAACGATGGATGGATGAAAATGGATATAAGATTTGGTTCAAAGATAATAGTGACAGCGTATATGTAAAAAAGGGTATAATAAATATAGGTTATTATGAATATTTATTGTTATTGCTTAAAAACATGCATCTTTTATTCAGAAGAATTATAAAAGGTTTAAAGTTATTCGTTAGAAAACAGTGAATAAAAGAACTCCTAGAATACTTATAATTAGATGTGGACTATTAGGTGATACCATAGACTCTACAGCAATTGTTGAACCTCTTGTGGCACATTATGGTAATCAGCTAGTAATTGAATGGGTTACTAAATATCATTTGAAAAATTTATTTAAATACGATTCGAGAATAAATCCTCTTAATGTGAGATTTACAAATTTACCCTTATTTCTAAATTTTGAAAAATTAAAAATTTTACTTAAATCATATCTAGTGCCATATGATGCCGTCATAAATTTAGAAGTAGGAACAAAATTTGATAGTTTAGTTAGATTATTAAAGGCTGATGTTAAAATAGGAAAGCCAATTGATGACATAGCAGTACAATATAAAGATGAGCACAGAGTACATCATCAGTTCAGAATACTTAAATCATATTACAAGAGATTAAAAACTGATAATGCGTTTCCGTATCTAATAGGATCTAATGTAAATATAAAGAGGAAGTTTGATATAAAAAATAACTATATTGTACTTTGTCCTACAAACAGTCATTTTAAAAAAAAGAACTATAGGGGATATAGGGCATGGCCCATAATCAACTGGATTAGTTTAATTGAAAAAATTATGCATAGTACTAATTTTGATATAGTAATAACAGGAAGTGATAATGAAAAAGATTTCATAAATCAAATAAATATAAATAGTAAGAGGATACATAATCTTTGTGGCAAAACAGATATTCCTGATTTATTTGAAGTGATGAAAAATAGTGATTGTGTCATTGCTAACGACAGTGGTGCTGTACATGTAGCAGGTGTGAGCTGTAAAAAAGTAATATCGCTTCATGGTCCAACTCCATTCAGCGAAACAGGGCCATATGGAAATTCTAGAAATCAAATCATAGAGGCAAGTATTAAGTTAAAATGTTCTCCGTGCTTTAACACAGATGCAATTAAGAAATGTAAACAAAATAGATGTATGATAGATTTATCTCCAGAACTAGTTTTCAAATATATATAGAAAATTATTTATTTATGAACCTAGATATGTGAGATAGAAGTGATTCTTGCTTATCTTTTTTAAAGCCTTTGTCTTCAATATCTTCAGAGAGATTTTTAAGAACATTATTTATTTTTTCTGATAGCCTTGAGTATTTACCTAAATCTCTTATCAGTAAAATAACTATAAATACTAAAATTGGAAACATAACAAGTGAGGTTGTGGTATAAGCAGATACAAATAGTTCCATTGTCATTTTTTTGCGGACTCAAGCTGTTCAAGCTTTTTCTGCATAAGAATGTCTATTTTATTTTCTAGTTGAAGATTATTATCTCTAGCAGTATTTAAAGTAATTTTATTATTTTCAAAGTCTTTCCATAGCTGAATCCTCTCCTTCAAAACATCAAGAGTTACTTGATGGTAGTGTCTCTGAAGACGAGTCATTTTATTCATAAAAGGTGTCAATATATCATTTCTAGCATCATATCGGCATTGAAGATGTTCTGATGATTCTGTTATCCTCATGCCCTTCTTTGCCAACTTATCTAGCAAAACCTTTCCTTTATCGGAAAATTCGCATTGAATCATTTGATTATAAGATTTATTTCTTGCTTCAGAAAAACTGAACTCAGGAAATTGATAAACAATAGTGTCAGATATGACATTGCCATTTTTAGCAATATCGTGATCCAGATTAGTACTTAAGATAACTTTAATTTCATTACTTCCCACAGGAAGTATCCTTAAAAAATGATATTCACCATAAACTCTGCTGACATATTCTCCGTTTATAAAAAGTTTTCCATAACCTTCTGAAGGAATATTATTTTTCATATCTTTTTCAGGTGTAAAAACAAAATTCTTGATTTGCGTTCTTATTTGATAAAAAGATTTATTTTTTATGAGTGTAACTTTCACAGACGGTATATCGTTATCTGTAACTTCCACTTTAGGATTATAGTACTCTTTCCAAAACTTTATCCTTGATTCATTATCATCATGAGCCTGAACTGGACTGACGAATACAAAAAAAATTAGAGAGAGATTTAGAATAATTTGTTTCATCTAGGATCTATAGTATCAAAATGTATCGAGAAATTCCCTTTTTTCTTATCTGCGTAATATAATCTTAAAGTTTTTTCAATCACCGTGAATGCTATATCATTCCATGGGATTTCAGATTCACTAAATAATTCTACTTCTTCACTTTCAGGTCCAGGTGAATATTTACCATCCGAGAGCTTACCAAGATACATCATATAAATTTGACTAATATGTCGAAGGTCACACATAAAAAATAGTTGGATCTTATCTGATTTAGCATTCGCCTCCTCAAGTGTTTCTCTTAATGCGCCCTCTGCAACAGTTTCATTATTTTCTAAGAAACCGGCAGGAAGTGTCCAATAACCTGACCTAGGTTCAGTAGCTCTTTTACATAAGACTATTTTATCTTCCCATTCTAATATACACCCGGACACCACTTTTGGATTTTGATAGTGGATATGTCCGCATACTGTACAAACAGCTCTTTCTTTATTATCTCCCTCTGGGATTTTGAGTTCCGTCGGAGACCCGCATACTATACAGAATTTTTGAATTGACTTGTTAGCTGAAGACATATTAAACAGCATCGTAACATACCTGTACCTTTGATTTGAAGAAATAAGAAATTATATTAACCTGAAAAAAATAGGAAAATGTTATCTAAACATGCACTTTAATATATTTTAATTATATTATCTTTTTATTAAATATCTCTGTATAATATTTCAAACTGTTAAGTCCCCATCGTCTAGAGGCCTAGGACACTGCCCTTTCACGGCGGCAACAGGGGTTCGAATCCCCTTGGGGACGGTCAAGTTTTAATTAAGCCCTTAATGTACAAAGCCTGTAAACACTTCTAATATTTTGACCCCCCATTTGACCCCCCAAATCATTTTAAAAACAATAAAAAATATTTTTTAGATTAAAATATAAATTAACCAGAAGGACTCGATTAATCTAACGAGGGCTTAAATAATCTGAACAGGCTCCAATAAGGTCTTTAAATTCATTATTGACTTCTTTAATTACTGGATTACATCTGTCAAAAATTTCTTGTCTATAAGCATCTACACTAAACATAGCCTCTCCTCTGCACCTTAGATTTGCAGCACATCTTTTCCCTGCATCAACAGCTGACGTAACTTCTTTAAGACAAATTTGATACGATTTATTAGAACTTGTTTTTATTTTGAAATCTTTGATTTTAGATTCATATTTAAATTTTTGTTTACACATCGAACTAGTAATTTCGGCATTAATCTTATTTTCTTTATAATCCCATCTCGGGAATTTTATATAAAGAGGCTCATTTGTGCCACCATAATAAATTCTGTTCCTAAGATAAGGAATTTGCAAAGAAACGAATTCATCAATGTCTACAAAACCGTCATTATTAAAGTCATAATATTTTGTACCCGAATCTGTATCTGAATTAATAAGATCCAATTCTTTTAGTTTATGCGATGCTAGAAATTGATAAAAATCACGCCAATCTCTGTCTTCCACCCCTTTAATCTTACCCGTGTAGTCTAGATATGTTACTGCAAGCTTGAAGACTTTGTAGTTCAATTTTCTTTGATTAAATTGGATGTCATGGAAAGCTGCTATTGTTTGTTTCGGAAAGTTCTCTATCTTAGGCAAATACATTCGATTTGGATCTTGATTATAACTTTCATACACCGTTATGAAACGAGAGAGGTTTGTGTCATCAGGGTGATAAAGATTTGCTCCAATATTAAAGATATGTTCCCATTGAAGCTTGGCCAACTGTTTTAGTTGTTCCAAGTGATGTTTGCTATCACTTTCGTTGTAAAGCCATCTAATTAGATCACTAGAGTGTGGTTTTTGAACTTTAGAGCCAAGCGACCAAATCGAATAAGTTTTAAGGCTTGGATGTCTAAATATGAGTTTATTATCACTAGTTGTTGCAAAGTAAAATGGCTCTGCATCTAGAACGAAAGCTTCTTTACATTTATATTGATCATACCCACCCCCATAATACTTGCCTGGTATGGCAACTTCAACATGCCCAGATGAATCTTTATAAATTTGTGAGCCACTACCATCTCTATGCACGACAAATTCTACTTTCTCATTACTATTACCCGTAATACAGACCATACCATCACCAACTTCTTTAGGATGAGGATAGAAATTTTTCGCAATTTCTTTATTCAAATCTTGAGATCTCTGAGTATTTATATAAAAAGAATCTTTTTTACTTTTGGATTCTTTTTCAACTTCAGATTCATATTTATCATCATTTGTTTCTCTAACTTCTGGAATATTTTTTTCATTTTCTAAATTATTAATCTTATTATTTTTACCTTCGTCCGAGAAAGATGTATTCAAAAATATAGATGTACTACATATAAAAAATAGTATTATTTTTCTCATAATCAAATTATGCAATATCTTGTAGAATTTTCAATTGACGTTTCTACTGAAATAACTGATGATTATGGAGATGCATGAATAAATTACTTCCCATATTATTAGTTGTTGTGTTGAGTGGGTGTGGAAATTCTCCAATAGAAAATTGTGCGGATTATCATGAGAATGCAGGTAAAGGCTCATTTGAATCAAAACTTAAAAGAAATAATCAATATTTTAATGCAGCTGCAGAATGTGAAATTCTCCAAAAGAAAGCACCCGAGACATTTAATAGTAGATGGAAATAAACTATGAATAAATTACTTCCCATATTATTAGTTGTTGGTTTAGCTATAATTCCAGAGTTATCATTTGCCTATGATAGAGATTCGTATGAAGGTTACTCCTCCAGAACGGGTGGAGGTGGCGGGATTTCTCTCGGTGTTATAATAATGTTTTTAGCATTTCTATTTGCATACATAATGAGTCCAAAAGAATATAACGGAGGCTTGTTAATTATAATAGGAATGATTGCGTATATATAGCTGGATTTTTTGCCTAATGATAATCGGAACTCTACTTTTACTCAGCATACTCTATGGACTAATTATTCTTGATGGTGATGAGAGAAAAAAGTACTTTTATAATATTGCTCATACAATTGGAATAATCCTACTAATTGGAATACCTTTTTATTTTGCATCTGAATATTCCGAACTATCAAGACAGATACGAGTATTTGCTGCATACTTTCTCGTTACACTTATCTTTTATACATATATTTTCCATACTGCTAATTTAAAATTATGGTTAGTAAATCTTTTCTATTTCATTGGAATTATTGTTTACTCGAGTCTATATATGTAAAAGAAAGTGTGCGTGTAGGTAGGTCTAAATCTAATTACCAAATGTGTTCAATGTAACGTGCTGCTGCTGTATGTTCTTACAGATGAGTTTTGTATTTCTTATACTGTCAAAAATAAATTATAGTTACTAATCATTTTTTTTATTGTATTTCTCAAGGTCTCGAAT
>JADHNN010000008.1 GCA_016779485.1 Gammaproteobacteria bacterium | reverse complement strand
GCCAAGAAGTAAAACCACATTTAACACCAACAGCTATGTAAATAAGAAAAAAAACAATAACAATCAGATTCATAACTTTGTAGTAATTATTCATAAGTTTTTTTTATTCCATTTTTGTAAATTTTTTCGTGCGTTAGAAGTTGATATTCCTTTATATGAAGTGTTTTTTGCTGTCAGTTCAACAACATAACCGTTAGGGTCTCGAAAATAAATAGATGATATAAATCCATGGTCAGATATACCTCTTGTATCAATCTTTTCTTTTTTACCTTTCTCAAACATTTTTATTAAGTTTTCGTAGCTTACTTCAAGGGCAATGTGCAAATCAAAGTCATGTTGATCTTTAAATACGAATGATTGATACGGTGCTTCGAAAAAAACAATGCAGGAATTATCATCCATTTCATAAAAACTGTGTAAAACAGATGTTTTTCGACCTGTTTGTGTTTCATTTATCTCAAAAGCATTTACTAGTTTTAGTCCTAAAAAATCCTCATAAAATTTTCTCGTTTCTTCTGAATTTTTGCATCTATATGCAGCATGATGAAGTTTTTTAATCATCTTTTAATTATTTAAAGTTAAAAGTTGTGACAGTGACTCTTTTGCGTCTCCAAAAAGCATTCTTGTGTTATCTTTAAAAAATAATGGATTTTCAACCCCTGCGTAACCCGTTGACATTCCTCTTTTCATAACAACAGTATGGCCACCTTTCCAGCATTCTATAACGGGCATGCCAGCTATTGGACTATTAGGGTCTTCAAGTGCTGATGGATTTACTATGTCATTTGCGCCTATCACAATTGAAAGATCAATGTTATCAAAGTCATCGTTCACCTCATCCATTTCAAAGACTATATCATAAGGGATTTGAGCTTCTGCAAGTAAAACATTCATATGACCAGGCATTCTTCCTGCTACAGGATGGATAACAAATAGAACTTTTATATCTTTCTTATTGAGAATACTGATTATTTCACTTACTACAAATTGAGCTTGAGCAACCGCCATGCCATAACCTGGTATTATTGCAATTTTCTTGGATAATGAAATCATAGTTTTAAATTCTTCTATCTCTATAGCTTGCACTTCTCCTTGTTCTTTAATATCTGAGCTAACAACACTAGATTCTGTACCAAATCCTCCGGCTATAACTGAAATAAAGCTTCTATTCATTGCTTTGCACATGATGTAACTTAAAATAGCGCCACTGCTTCCAACCAATGCTCCGACAACAATTAAAAGGTCGTTACTAAGCATAAATCCAGTTGCGGAAGCTGCCCATCCTGAATATGAATTTAACATTGATACAACTACCGGCATATCTGCCCCTCCAATTGCAGCGACTAAATGTACACCAAAAATGAACGAGATGATTAGCATGACTGTAAGTGAAGTAGTTGCATTATTTATATCAGAGGCAGATACAAATTCATTTCCATAATATATGACGATTAAAAGCATAATTAAGTTTAGATAGTGTTTTGCTGGCAGCGCTAATGGGTTACCAGAAATTTTTCCACTTAATTTACCAAAGGCAATAATAGAACCTGAAAACGTTACCATTCCAATAAAAATTCCCAAATAAACTTCTATAGAATGTATTGTTTTTTCTATACCAAAATATTCCTGTATGGGGTTAATAAAATTAACTATACCAACTAAGACAGCTGCTAAACCAACACGGCTATGTAAAATAGCGACCAGCTCTGGCATTTCCGTCATTTGTACTTTTTTCGAAAGCATTAATCCTATTGAACCACCAAGTAATAAGAGCAGGATTAGTAAGCCATAGTTACTTGATACTTGTGGACCAAAAACTGTAGCAAAAATTGCAATGCTCATTGCGACTATTCCATACATATTACCTTGCATTGAAGATTTCTGATTACTGAGTCCTCCAAGCGTTAGGATAAATAAAACCGCTGATACAATATATAAAGCACGAACTGATTCTAGATTTAATAATTCAAGATTCATTTTTTAAACATACCTAACATTCTTTTTGTGACAGCAAAGCCACCAAATATATTTATACTAGCAATAAAGATTGCAAGGCCTGATAAAATTAGAGATAGTGCATCAGTAGTTGAAATCTGCGTTATTGCTCCAATTATAATTATACTGCTGACTGCATTTGTGACTGACATCAACGGTGTATGAAGAGAAGCTGTTACGTTCCATATAACCATATATCCAATAAAACAAGAAAGCACAAATACAGTAAAATGATTCATGAATGATGCAGGAGCAAAAGCGCCGACTAAAAACAATAAAGATAAAGTTAATATTCCAGGAATAATAGATGATTTTTTTTCTATAGATGGTTTTTGGATAACTTTTTTTTCAACTTTAGATTTAGAAGCAGCTGATACTTCAACTTTTGGAGGAGGATAAGTAATCTCTCCGTTTCTCACAATAGTCATGCCTCTAATTACGTCATCATTCATATTAATCATAATTTCACCATTTTTATCAGGTGTTAATTCATCTAAAATATGAAAAAGATTATTAGCATATAATTCACTCGATTGTGAAGGCAATCTCGATGGTAAATCAGTAAAACCTATGATTTTTACTCCACCATGATTTACTATTTGATCTTGTTGACATAATTCACAATTTCCACCCTGTTGTGAAGCAAGATCAACAATTACAGATCCTGGTTTCATAAGCTCAACCATATCTCTAGTAATAAGTTTTGGTGCTTCTTTGCCGGGTATTAAAGCTGTAGTTATAATTACATCTACATCTTCAGCTTGCTCTTTAAAAAGTTTCATTTCTGCATTAATAAATTCCTTACTCATAACTTTCGCGTATCCATCTTTACTAGAACCATCCTCATCGATGCTCACTGTCAAAAATTGAGCGCCAAGGCTTTCAACTTGTTCTTTAACTTCTGGTCTAGTATCAAATGCTCTAACTACAGCACCTAAACTAGATGCTGTACCAATCGCAGATAGACCAGCAACACCGGCTCCTATAATTAATATTTTTGCTGGATGGATTTTTCCAGCTGCTGTAATTTGACCTCCAAAAAATCTGCCAAAACAGTGTGCTGCCTCAATGACAGCCCTTGATCCAGCAACATTTGCCATTGATGATAGTGCATCCATTTTTTGTGCTCTAGATATTCGTGGGACAGAGTCCATGGACATGATATTGATATTATCTTTTTTGCATAATTTTAATAATTCGGGGTTTAGCGCCGGAGTGAAAAAAGATATGAGAGTTTGATTGTTTGAGAGTTTATTTATCTCATCATGAGTAGGTTTATTTATCTTTAATAATAGATCGCATTTATAAATTTCTTCTTTTGAACAAATCTCAGCACCACTTTCCACATATTGTTCATTATAGAAATTAGCTTGAATACCTAAATTATGCTCTAGAAAAATCTCATATCCAAGTTTTTTTATTTTTGATATAACACCAGGCGTAACAGCTACTCGTTTTTCATTATCCTTAATTTCTTTGAGTACACCAATTTTCATAATTTTATATATTATAACGTTACCATGTTAATACTTGGTTATCTAAATAAATCTTTGATGGATGCTATAATTACGTATATATAAAATCTTATTCTAGATAAAAAGGTATTTGAAGATTTAGCTTTAAGTTTATGATATTTCTCAATACCACATTGTGTTTTAATATATTTTCTAATGTTCATTATTAAAAATCATGTTTAAAAGTATTGGATATCTATTGATATTTTTTTGCCTATTAGTTACATATGAAATATGATCGTTTGCTGATTTATTACTGTCTAGTTCAACGCCCCAAAGACCTTCAGTTTCATTTGGAATGGCAGAAAACCGAATATCATAAATTATATTTTTATTATTTTTATCAACACCAAGGTATCCGTTAGAGAACCATTTGAATCTCTCAAGATCTTTAGCTTGTTGTGACTCTAGATCTAACCATGGATAGTCTTTTTTTATATTAATTTTTCTTATTGTTTCACCTTTAAAAATCATATGAGAGATGCCTAGCCTAATAGCATTAACGTAATAGTTATCATTATCAGAATATATAACTTTCCATACTATTATATTTGCAAAGCTTGGTTTAGCTTCAATCGTTTGTATGTTATGGCCAAGATTGATTGCATAGTTTAAAACAATATTTTGCGCTCTCTGTTTTTGATTGTATGCAATACCTTGATAAATTATCATCCATGAAATTGCATAGTATGCAAAATTTTTATTTTTTTTAAATAGTGTTAACAGGCATAAAATGATAACGGGTACTGTAAACAAAGGATCTATTACAGAAATCGTATTCCATGCTAGTCTATCATTAGAAAAAGGCCAATATAATTGAGTTCCGTATGTGGTACAAGTATCAATAGTGCCGTGAGTACCATAACCTATAGTTGAATAAATATATGTGCTCTTAAAACTCAAATGACTTTTTTTTGTAAAAAGATAATAAAAAACTACTGCACAAATGAGTCCACCAAAAGGTATAAATAATAATGAATGAGTAAATTGTCTATGATATTCAAGAAATAATAATGGGTCATGGTCTGATTTTATAAAAATATCTATATCAGGAGCTAGACCTGCTAAAAATCCAATAATACTAGCAAGAATAAGATGCTGTTTTTTTGAATAAGATTGTACTACGGTAGTTCCAACAATACCTTGTGTTAATGGATCCATATTAATATTTTATTTCATAGTATAGAAAAGGACGAGTGTTACGATTAAAGGAACTACTAACATAATAACAATTATAGCAATAATCCATGTAAATGGTTTATCTCTGTCAATAAGCTTAAATAAATTCCTATTCTTTTTTAACATGTAAATTGATTATTAGAGAGCGAAAACCTATTTAACCGTTAAGATTCAGCAAAATCTTTTAACATTTTCGTAACTTCAATTGCATGCATTTCTTCAGCTTTTATCATACCTCTTGCATATTCTTCTATATATATGCTCTCGTCTTTGACGATATCTAGTAATAATTTATATAAAGCCACTGCTTCTTTTTCATGATTCGAGCTTTCATTTAATAGATCAATAGTAGAATGGTTATTAGATTCTTCTATGATAGATATTTTGACAGACGGATGCCCTTCTAGCCCGGTAACTATTTCACCAGCTTCTTGTGCATGAAGCAGTGATTCACTAGCTTGGTCTTTAAAAAATTGAGCAAGACTAATTCTGTCTCTACCGGTGATCATGAGTGCGTAATGTGTATAACGTACAACCCCAGAGAGTTCATATTCCATTATTTTATTGAGGATTTCTATTACCTCGTTTGTTTTATTTTTATCCATATTTCGCTTCTCCTATCTAAATATTAACATATAAAAAGATGTATACTGCGAGTTAACGTTAAATTAATATCTTTTTGAAATAACCTTATATTTAAGATGTGATATTTTGTTGATAATATTTCCATGGTCAACAACAAGAACTTTTCTTGATAGCTTCCATATCGGTAAATCTTTAATATTATCTCCAATATAGTCGAATATCGGATTGTTAAATTTATTATTGAGATATTTTACTTTATTAACACTAATCATATTTATACTAAGATTAGTGCCAGCATATGAATTAAATATTTTTAGATAATCATAGACCGCTTTTACATATTTGTAATATGAACCTGAAATTAAAATAATATGATTATATTTATCTTTTTCATTTCTTATATATTCCATCACATCATCATTAAAGGGTAGATTATGGACATCAATGCAGGTTTTCTGGTAAAGAAATTCTTTAGCATAAGGCTTTCCTCTAAAAAATCTTAAATAGAATATATATGGAAGTAGATAAATTTTTTTAAGAATTATTTGCTTCAAACATAAATAAATCATGTCTGTATCAATTAATGTATGGTCTAAGTCTACAGCTAAAACAACTTGTCTCTTTTGCATTTAGTTTAATTTATTTGCTTTCTTCTTCATCTTTGTTGAAAGCATTATATGTACCATTACTTAAATTTTGAAGAAATTCAATGGCATCAGGTCCTGACAAATATTTGAGCTCATCATAATCTTTTTTAGTTGTGATTAGTTGAATTTTGAATCCTTCGATTGTATGTCGAATATATTCTTGATCCGGTATTGGCAAATCGCTAATGCATTTTTTAAGATCACTCTCTAAAATATAGCCAACTTTTTTACCAGTTCTAATCAAATCTTTAATTTGATCTGATGAGCTCATTTTATAGAGTTATTAGATATTTTTGACTTGTACGGCTCTAATTCCTTTTGGACCATCTTCAGTTTCAAATTCAACTTTATCGTCTTCTCTGATTGTACCGTCAACTAAATCAGACTGGTGTACAAAGATGTCTTTATCGCCTTCATCAGGTTTAATGAAGCCAAATGCTTTGGTTGTATCGAACCATTTTACTGTTCCTGTTTTCAAGATATTCTCCTTAGTTAATTAATAATTAAGAAGGTTTACAAATCAAATAATTTACGAACTACAGCTTAATTACACTGCTATTATATATGTAAATAAACAAAAGGAAAGGTTTTAAAAAACTATGTTTTTGTTTCTTTTATTACATCTTTATATAGCTTTGGTAGGATATTCTTAAGCTTGATTAGAGTATCTTTTTTTATATACCTTAATGGTGTGACTATTGATTTGTATATATCGAGCTTATTATCCATTTTCTGATTAGTGTAGTAACTGATAAACATCTTTATCACCTCTTTTGATTTCTCAGTATTACTTTTAAGGATTTCAAGTACATTATCGACGGCTACGTTAGAGAAATTTTTATTCCAACAATCATAATCAGTTACCATGCCAATTGACACATATCTAATATCCGCCTCTCTGCATAATTTTGCCTCTGGCATGTTTGTCATACCTATAACATCACAGCCCCAAGATTGATATAACTTTGATTCAGCAAGCGAAGAAAATTGTGGACCTTCCATACATAGATATGTCCCTCCTTTTTGAAAAGTTATATTTGAAGTAATAAGAGAAGCTTCAGCTATTCTCATTAGATCACTATCGGTTGGGTAAGCCATGGATACGTGAGCGACAATACCGTCATCAAAAAATGAAGAGT
Organism: Gammaproteobacteria bacterium; assembly: GCA_016779485.1. Taxonomy (GTDB): domain Bacteria; phylum Pseudomonadota; class Gammaproteobacteria; genus CACLCV01. Next base: position 22,274 of record JADHNN010000008.1, on the reverse strand, counting down.
GTCTCATTTTTGTTTGGTCTATATATTGATCGATGATTACAAACATTCCTGGATTGATATTTTGATTCAGTGAACCTACCGCTGATATTGATAGAACATCCGTTACATTAAGTTGTTTTAATGCATCAATATTAGCCCTGTAATTTACTCTAGATGGAGAGATGGTGTGAAAAGAGCTGTGTCTTGGTAGAAAAAAGAATATTGTTTTTTCGTAGCTTAATTCATAAATTTTATTTGAAGGCATTCCCCATGGGGTAGAAATTTCATGAGAGTTGAGATTTTGAAAACAGGTCAAATCGTAGAGACCGCTGCCTCCAATTACTGCTAGAGTTTTATTCATACTTTACTTTTAATGTATTCTTCAAGTTCTTTTTTTGGTGCCCATCCTAAATTTTTTGTTTTTTCAGAAATTATTGAAGATGATAATCTATTTGCTGCATTTTCATGAACATATTCAATATCTTCAGATATAAAGTTCGCAACTTCATTAATTGAATAACTCTTTGGATTGGCAATACCATAATCATCACCAATACCATTAGCTGCAATAAGTTTAAGTGCATCGATAGTATCATCAATGTGTGTAAAATTTCTGACTTGAGTTCCAGGTTTTGTAATTTTCAGTCTTTTGTTAAATTTTTTTCTCTCTAGAAATTTCGCTATTACTGTTGCAAATTCACCATTTGAATTTTCTCTACCTCCATATACATTATAAAAATAAGTTATAGCATATTTAATATTATATGCCTCACAGTAAAATTTAACCAACTCTGAATTCTGCCATTTAGAAAATGCATAAGGACTTTTAAATTTGTTTTCCCCTCCGTCTGAAAACTTAGTACTACTTCCAGCATATATGAGTTTCGCGTTTGATTTTTTTGCAAATTGAAGAATATCTAAAATAGGACTTAAGTTATTTTTTAAAACAAAATCTATTTTTTGAAGAGAATTTTCAACACGAGAGTATTCTCCAAGATGAAATATTAAATCATAGTCAGCTTTCAAACTTAGGATGTTTTTTGCATCCATATCAAGATAGCTGACATCGTGAACATGATTATCTTTTTTACCAGAAATATAATTATCTAATGAAGTAACAATATGATCATTAGCATATGATTCACACAAATGTGATCCTATAAACCCTGCCCCACCTATGATTAATATTTTCATAACATATTCAACAAAATTCCTTTTCAGTATTGTACAGTATCTTCGTCAATATCTCTCCATAAATACCAAGTCGCAACAGTACAATATGGTTCCCATATTAGCTTTTGTTTAGATACTTCTATTAAAAAATCTTTTTTATCTATCTGATAATTTTTACAAAAACTATTTATTAAACCTACATCTCCAGTCGGTAAAATATTTTGTCGGTTCAATTGAAATATTAAAAACATTTCTGCAGACCACGGGCCTATTCCGTATAAAGACGATAATGATTTAATGGCTTCACTATCTGATAATAATTTTATATCTAGAAAAAATCTTGAATCATAAATGCAAATCTCTGCTATTTCTTTTATGTATTTAATCTTTCTAAAAGAAAGGCCTAATTCTCTTAAATCTCTATCAACAACATTAATTAATTTTTTAGGAGTAATAGATTTAATTTTTTTTCTTATTCTTCTCTCTATTGAACTTGCTGCCTCTATAGATATCTGCTGACCTATTATTATTTTGAAAAATGTTTGAAAAGTAGTGTGTTTACGGGTTAAAAATGAATCATTTTTTTGAACACTAATTATATTTGAAATGACTGGATCTGATTCTTTGAGATATTTTTTTGCCTCATTCCAATAGGACGGTTTCTTACCTTTTGGTGTCATAATAGGCGTATTAAATCATACGCCTATTATATTCGCATGTATTATTGACTTTTGTATGTGCTAATACCAAATGGTATGTATAACGGGCACCATCCAAGAGATCCTGTAAGTATTGGAATTATTCCTATAAGCGACCACATGCCTAGTCCAAGACCTGGTCCCATATATAAAATAGCAATACCAGCTATCACTCTAAGCATTCTCTCCATGCCACCTACGTTAGTGCACATTGTTTTAGGTGTAGTTGCCATATCATTTACTCCTTAAAATATTGCTTGATAATATACTATTAAATTAAGTCTATTTTCGCAATGTTATTTTTTTTTACTTTTGTAATCTTCGATAGCTGCACTGATTGCATCCTCTGCTAATACAGAACAATGTATTTTTACAGGCGGTAAAGCAAGCTCCTCAGCAATATCAGTATTTTTGATTAAAGATGCTTCTGTCAATGTTTTTCCCTTCACCCACTCTGTTAGTAAAGAGCTTGAAGCAATGGCAGAACCACAACCATATGTTTTAAATTTAGCATCTTCAATAACTCCGTCGTCATTAACTTTAATCTGCAGTTTCATAACATCGCCACACGCTGGTGCTCCAACCATACCTGTTCCAATGTTACTATCCCCGTCAAAAGTACCTACGTTTCTTGGGTTTTCATAATGATCCAAAACTTTATCGCTGTATGCCATTTTATCTCCCTAATTTTCCTATCAATTATTCTCTAATTTTGACGATAATAATCTGTTAACTCGTCTAAATCAATCCCGTTATTACTAGTTTTTGTCTCCTTAATTAAACTACCTAAGGTGACTGTATCAAGGTAGTTTGTAAGCTTGTTGCTAAATTTTTCCCAAACCGCATCATCTGTCTTCTCATGGTTGACTTGGCTCACATGTTCTGGGTTTATAGCTTTAATAATACTAGCAATCGTTATATTGTCAGGATTATCTTTAAGTGTGTAACCTCCACCTGGACCGCGTACACCACTAACTAGGTTATGTTTTCTTAAAAGTGAGAAGAGTTGTTCTAGATATGACAAAGATATTCCTTGATATTTAGATATTTCTAACAATGTTTTTGGTGTTTTTGAGTTATTTGTCGCAATATTCACCAATGCTTTAATTGCATATCTTCCTTTTGCTGATAACTTCATTTTATATTCTCCTTCAAAATGATTTTTTCTCTATTCCTGACTATTATTGTAAGGTTTAATATCATTTTTTCAACCTATGGGGGAATTTAATTAGAGATATATATATAATGGATATATATTAATTAACTTATATACTATTGATTTATATATCTTTTTAGCCAATAAAATAAATTTAAGTTTAATTTTATCTTGCTATCTATGTCACTTTTAAAGTTCTGGTTGTCTCTTAACGACTTTACTTCTAAGAGCTGTGCGTCTTCATACATGTAGAAAATTAAATGGGGTTTAATAGAAAATGTTTTATTGCAATAAACTTGATCATCATAGCTAAATTTATGATACATCTTGAAGATGCGTGTGAATTTATCATGGAATATATCTTCAATAATCAAATTTTTAATATTTTTTCCATAATGGTTTCTACTCAATTTTGAATTTATTACTTGTTTAAAGTTATGATAATTAAGTTCGTAAATAGACATGAGATGATTAAAATTAATTTCTTTAAACTCTGAATTTCTAATTTGTCGATCGTTTCTAAACATGTGTTATAAGTATTGTTATTTTGCTACAATACATCACAATATATTACATATGACAAAAAAAGAACAGATTGAAATGTCCGGGAAGGTTATTGAAACACTTCCTAATACAATGTTTAAAGTTGAACTTGAAAACGGTCACGTCGTAACAGCACACATATCTGGAAAGATTAGAAAACACTATATCAGAATATTAAGAGGAGATAGTGTCATGGTAGCTCTCACTCCCTATGATTTAAGCAAGGGGCGAATAATTTTTAGAGATAAGTAATTTTATTTATTTAAGGTTATTTATTACAGCGTCACCAAATCCACTTGTAGATACCAACGTAGCACCAGGAACTAGTTTTGTTATTTCCTCTTTTACATCTATGGTTTTGTTTTTTTCTGATGATTTTACTCTTATCAATCTCTTACCTGCTCTTGCTCTTGCCAAATCATAGGTAAGTTGTTTGTTCTGAATTGCACCTTTTACACCTTTAAGAACAAGGTCTGCTGCTTCAGTCCATCCTAAGTATCTAAGCATCATTTCTCCAGATAAGATTATTGAACCTGGGTTAACTCTATTTTTTCCAGCAAATGGTTCTGCAGATCCATGTGTCGCTTCAAATACAGCGCATCCATATCCTATATTTCCCCCAGGTGCCATCCCAATTCCTCCAACTTGAGCAGCTAATGCATCAGAAATGTAATCACCATTAAGGTTAAGAGTTGCGATAACATCATGTTGCTCAGGTGCAAGAATAATTTGTTGAAGGAAATTATCTGCGATACAGTCTTTAATAATTATTTCAGAATTAAATTTTGAATTTTCAATAACATATGTATCATCCTTTTGAATATTTCCATTATATTCATTCAAAACAACATCATATGCCCAGTCTCGGAATGCGCCTTCTGTATATTTCATGATATTGCCCTTATGTACTATTGTTATACTTGACTTGTTCATGGCTAAAGAATAGTCGATTGCCATCCTTATTAGTCTTTTTGTACCCTCTTCTGAGACTGGTTTAATACCTATCCCGCAGTTTTTCTCAAATCTAAATGGTGAGTAGCCTAATTCTTTGTTAATAAAGTCAATGATTCTTTTTGCTCCCTCAGAATTTGGCTTCCATTCGATCCCTGAATATAGATCTTCAGTATTTTCTCTAAATACAACCATATCAGTAAGCCCAGACTCAAGCATTGGTGTACTAGTGCCGGGGAAATATTTTATAGGTCTCACACATGCGAAAAGATCTAGTTTTTGTCGTATCATTACATTTATCGACTTATGACCTGTTCCAATTGGTGTAGTTAATGGGCCCTTTATTGATATCCTATACTCTTTCATCGCTTCAATAGTCTCTTCAGGGAGAATAGAGCCATATAAATCTTTAGAATTAGAACCCGCATAAAGTTCTATCCATTTGATTTCTCTTGAATTACCATATGCTTTGTTGACAGCATAATCTAAAACTCTTTTCATAACAGGCGTAACATCTATACCGATTCCGTCGCCTATTATGTAAGGGATTATTGGTTTATCGGGCACAATGAGTTTTTCACCATCATGCCCAATTTTTGTTCCATCTAATGGAATATTAAGCTTCAATCAATAAGCTCCTTTACTTATCAAATTGCTCTTCTTCGGTAGAGCCTGTTAATGCTGTTACCGAGGATGAACCACCAGTTATTACTTGTGTTACTGAGTCAAAATAACCAGTTCCAACCTCTCTTTGATGCTTAGTAGCTGTATATCCATCTTTTTCAGCAGCGAATTCTGCTTCTTGGAGCTTGACGTAAGCTGTCATTTGCTCAGCATTATAGCCCTTAGAGAGTTCGAACATACTGTAATTTAACGCATGGAAGCCAGCTAAAGTAATAAATTGGAACTTATAACCCATTGCTCCTAGTTCTTTTTGGAATTTAGCAATTTGAGCATCGTTTAGATTTTTCTTCCAGTTGAATGAAGGCGAACAGTTATAAGCTAACAGCTGCTCTGGATGTTCTTTTTTCAGTGCTTCAGCAAACTTTCTCGCAAAATCTAGGTCTGGCACTCCAGTTTCACACCAAACTAAGTCAGCATATGGAGCGTAAGCTAGACCTCTAGATATTGCTTGTTCAATGCCATTTTTAACCCTGTAGAAGCCTTCTGCAGTTCTTTCACCAGTAGTGAATTCTCTATCTCTCTCATCTACATCGCTGGTAAGTAAATTAGCAGCTTCGGCATCTGTACGTGCTAATAATACGGTTGGGGTATTATATATATCTGCAGCTAATCTTGCAGCGGCAAGTTTTTGCACTGCTTCTTGCGTAGGAACTAGAACTTTTCCACCCATATGACCACATTTTTTTGCAGATGCTAATTGATCTTCGAAATGAACACCAGCAGCTCCTGCCTCTATCATTGCTTTCATTAACTCATGCGCATTTAAGACTCCACCAAAACCTGCTTCAGCATCAGCAACAATCGGTAACATATAATCTACTGGATCATTTCCTTCGGCAATATTAAGTTGATCCGCTCTTCTTAGAGAATTATTGATACGTTTAACAACTGAAGGTACGCTATCGACTGGGTATAATGATTGATCTGGATACATTTGCATGCCTGTATTAGCATCACCAGCAACTTGCCAACCAGATAGATAAACAGCTCTGAGGCCAGCTTTTGCTTGTTGCATAGCTTGGTTTCCAGTTAAAGCACCTAGGGCATTAACAAAATCGCTATTATTTATCTCATCCCATAGTTTCTCAGCACCCTGCTTGGCTAAACTGTATTCTATGTTTACACTACCACTTAGTTTGACAACTTCTTCAGCTGAGTAGTCGCGTTTTACATTTTTCCATCTAGGATTACTGTCCCAATCCTTTTGAATATCTTGTGCAGATCTCATTTTGTTCATTATTACCTCATTAGTCATAAAAATAATTGGCTAGATGATACTACTTGTTAGATAAATTGACAAATCAAATAGCCTAATTATTATTATGATTTAATATTTCATTTATAATATTCGCTATTAAATAGATATATATGACAAAGTTAAGACAAAGAGTTGCAGTAGGAATGTCAGGTGGCGTAGATTCATCGGTGGCAGCATATAAGCTTCTTCAAGCCGGTTACGACATAGAAGGTATATTTATGAAAAATTGGGAAGAGGATGATGATGATGAATGTAATTCAAAAGATGACTACCGCGATGCATTGAGAGTCTCTAAGCTTCTAGGCATAAAATTAAATCTTGTTAATTTTTCAGATAAGTATTGGACAAACGTTTTTGAAGTATTTATCAATAACCTAAAGAAAGGGTTTACTCCTAATCCTGATGTATTTTGTAATAGAGAGATTAAATTTAATCAGTTTTATAAGTATGCTAAGTCCTTAGGATTTGATTTAATTGCAACAGGTCATTATGCAAAAAAACAGCGTGGAGAGCGTACAGAATTACATATACCTAAAGATAAAAAGAAAGATCAAACTTATTTTTTATATACACTTGAAGAAAAGGTTTTAAAAAATACACTTTTCCCGCTTGAAAATTTAAATAAAGATGAAGTAAAAAAAATAGCAAGTGAGCAAGGATTTGGTCTTGATAATAAAAAAGAAAGTATGGGTATATGCTTCATAGGTAAGAGAAAATTCACTGAATTTATTGATTCTTATGTTCAGCCAATCAGTGGCCCTATTGTTCACTATGATAATCATGAAACAATAGGCACTCATAAAGGATTAAGCAAATACACAATAGGTCAAAGGAAAGGCATAAATATTGGTGGTATGAGAAACAGTGATGATTCACCTTGGTATGTTATAGATAAAGATACTGAGACTAATTCACTGATAGTTAGCCAAAACCAAACACCTCTTTTTTATTCGGGCAAAATAGAATTGAGTGAATTTAGCTCGATTCATGAAGTCTATGATAATCAAAAAGTTAAAGTAAGATTTAGACATGGAGGCAACCTTAAAGAAAGTAAATTGAATATAAAAGATGATAGATACACAATCACGCTCTATGAGGAAGAAAGAGGTATTGCGAAAGGGCAAGCTGCTGTTATATATAATGGGACTGAGTGTATTGGTGGAGGTACGGTCATATCAAAATGTTTAAGCCAGAATTAAAAAATGAAACTATTGCATTAGGCGCAATATACCAAGCAAGTAATGAAATAAAAAAAATAGCTTGGGAAGGCGCTGTTACTAATAATATTATTCAACCACTTATTCATAGTGTTTATCAAACAACATCAGAGGACATAGAAGATGTCTATATTAGTACTAAACGACTCAATCCGGGCTTAGATTTCTTAAGAAAACAACTTGTCGGTGATGCATTTTCAAAAGATGCAGAAGTAACTAGATACTTTGAGGCTATAGGGATACTTGTTAGAAATATGAAAAAACATGAAAAAATTGTATCTAATTTACGTGATGAACTATCAAATAATTCAAAAGAAGTGGAAGAGGATAACCTTGATGAGCATGCAGAAATATTGTCAAAACTCTATTTAAGAACAGTAAGCAAAATAGACCCACGAATTATAGTTAACGGTGATAATAAGTATCTAACAGACAATAAAAATGCATCAATGATACGGGCTTTGCTCATGTCTGCAATAAGATCATATATACTATGGCAACAATCCGGAGGGTCTAAGTTCCGGATTTTTCTATTTCGTAAAAAGATTGCTGAACTAGCGCTGAAAGTTTAGTTAGCAAGCTTTTTAAGTACATAATTTAAAATTCCATCACTAACAAAATAATCCCATTCTTTCGCAGTGTCGATCCTAACTTTAACCTCGAAAGACTTTCCTGTGTCTTTTTCAGTAATTAATACAGAATTTGCATCTTTATTAATTTCTGCAATATCAAAAGATGAAGTCATAGATAAACCAAGGGATTCAAAACTTTCATTGTTATTAAATTGAAGAGGCATTATACCCATTCCAACCAAGTTTGATCTGTGTATCCTTTCAAAACTCTCAGCTATAACTGCTTTTACACCTAGAAGCTTTGTGCCTTTAGCTGCCCAATCACGGGATGAGCCGCATCCATAATCTTTACCAGCAAAAATAATAAGGTTAGTATTCTTTTTCTTATATTCTTGAGCAGCATCATATATAGACATCTCTACGCCTTCTGGTAAAAGTTTTGTAAATCCACCTGTTTTTTCTGGAACAAGTTTATTGGATAAACGTATATTTGCAAAAGTTCCTCTTTGCATGATTTTAAAATTACCTCTTCTAGAACCATACGAGTTGAAATCTTTAATATTTACAGAATTATCTAACAAATATTTACCAGCCGGTGTGGTATCTTTAAATGAGCCAGCAGGAGAAATATGATCGGTAGTAACACTGTCACCCAAGATGACTAGAGGATATGCGCTTTCAATTGCTGGTAATTTTTCCTGATTATCTTTTTCTTTACCAAAAAATGGCGAAGGTTGAATGTAGGTAGATTTTTCATCCCAATCAAAATGATCAGAGTCAGAGGTTGGAATAGACATCCAATTACTGTCTCCATCAAAAAGATTTTTATATGAGTTATTAAACATTTCTCCATCGATTGTTTTGCTCATCACTTCGTTAATCTCGGTATTAGATGGCCATATATCTTTTAGAAATATTTCATTTCCATTTTTATCTTTTCCAAGAGGAGTTTTATTGATATCTATATTAATCTTACCAACAAGAGAATATGCAACCACTAACATCGGGCTTGCAAGAAAATTCATTTTAATTTCAGGATGAATTCTTCCTTCAAAATTTCTGTTTCCAGAGAGTATTGAACTTACCACAAGATCTCTATCATTTATTTCTTTTACATATTTATCATCTAATGGTCCAGAATTGCCAATACAAGTGGTACATCCATATCCAACAATATTAAAACCTAATTTATTCAGTGGTTCTAATAGTTTTGATTTTTTTAAATAGTTTTCTACAACTCTTGAGCCTGGTGCAAGAGATGTCTTAACCCATTCCTTAGTTTCGAGACCTTTTTCAATAGCTTTTTTTGCTAGTAGTCCAGCTCCTAAAATCACACTAGGATTAGATGTATTAGTGCAGCTTGTAATAGCAGCGATTAAAATATTACCATCATTGATAGTTCCTTCAGATTCTGGTTGTTTTTTTAATTTTTTGATTTCTGATTCAGAAACTTCTTTTACATCTGAAAGCAATACTCGGTCTTGTGGACGTTTTGGTCCAGCAAGGCATGCTTCCACTTGACTCATGTCTAATGATAATGTGTCCGTATATTGGATTTCTTGACTGTCATCTCTAAAGAACCCACATTGTTTGCTATATTTTTCTACTACTTGTAAATGATCATTATCTTTACCGGTCATTTTCAAGTAATCGATTGTTAGGTCATCAATAGGGAAAAATCCGCATGTAGCTCCATATTCCGGTGCCATATTAGAAATCGTACATCTGTCAGCAATAGTTAAATTGTCTAAACCAGATCCATAAAATTCTACAAATTTACCGACAACATTTTTTTCTCTTAGCATTTGAACAATAGTTAAAACTAAGTCTGTAGCAGTAGTTGTTTGACCTAGTTTCCCTGTTAATTCAAAACCAATAACTTCAGGTAATAACATTGGAATCGGCTGACCTAGCATCGCAGCCTCGGCTTCGATTCCTCCAACTCCCCAGCCTAACACGCCTAGTCCATTGACCATGGTAGTATGTGAATCTGTTCCAACTACAGTATCAGGATAAAGCTGTCCTTCTTTCTCATATATAACTCTTGCAATATACTCAATATTGATCTGATGTATGATTCCATTATTAGGCGGTACTATTCTAAGATTTTTAAAGGCTTGTTGACCCCATTTTAAAAGCTTATATCTTTCAGTATTTCTCTCATATTCAAGTTTTGTATTTAGATCTTTAGATTCTGAAGTACCAAAATGATCTACCATCACAGAATGGTCTATAACTAAATCAGTTTGACACTGAGGATTAACGGCATCTGCTTTTGAGGCATCTAGGGATGTCATAGCATCTCTCATAGATGCTAAATCGACAACAGCTGGAACTCCTGTAAAGTCTTGCATGATTACCCTGCTTGGATAAAAAGTCAGTTCTGTATTGTCGCCTGCATAGCCGTTCCATTTAGTAAATTTTTCTATAATTTTGTCAAAGTTTTCATTGTTTGATTCATTTCTTAGATAATTCTCCATTAACACTCTCAATGAATAAGGCAAATGATTGATATCATATTTTTTTATATTAAAAACATTGAAGTCATTATTATTTATAGATATTTTAGTTTTTTCTGACATTATTATATTTCCCTCTTGAATAGAATTTGCCGTATTCTAACAAATAAAACAGTCTAATTCTATGTCTTACTTTAGAGGTAACTTCTTTTGAACGCTTTCGATATACATACCTAGAGAATCTTTGTTATTTTTTTTATCTTTCTTAACAACTACATCTTGTCCATCATTTTTTAAACCTTTGTATTTTTTTAAGAATTTATTTAATTTAAGTGATTTATTAATTTTATATAACCTTGGATTAGAATTTTTTTCTTTTACAAGGATTAAAACACTATCTTTATAAACATAGCTATTTAATATGTAAAAGCTTTTTGGGAGTTGATCTGATGTCGCATAACCTTCATTGTTTCTAATACTTTGATATAGAAAAATAAAAAATATAGAAATACTTAATACTATTAATATTTTAGCTATAAATGCTTTGTTTTTAATAAAATAGTGAATTAGAAAAATATATATCAGTAAAAGTAGAAATAAATATAAATATAAAATCATATTAGAATCTTTTTAGATTATATGGGGTTAATATTTTTTTTTGAGAATCACCCGAAGAATATTCTCCGTTAGGATCTAAAAAAAATCTTGTTACAGTAACTTCGGAGTCTTTTTTTGCTAATGTTATATTGTTAGCATAAACTAACTTTAATGTAGGGTTTACTTTTTCTATAATCACCTTTACATCAATTGGATGCTTACTTTTATGTTCATATAAATAAAGATTTAAAATATATTCACCTGGTATAATGCCTCTAAGGGTAACAACTTCTCGATTTATTGGATAAATTATCTCTTCTCCATCAATTGTAACTACATCATTAATTATACCCTGATCATCTCTATCAAGATGCAGCCAGCCTGCATCTTTTTTTAGATACGATACCGTTTCACCATTAGGATCTTGAACCCATATGTCTACATCGTCTGGTAAACTATCTTTCCAATCTACAGTAATAATATATTCTGCCTTCATGTTAACATTTCCAATTTTTGAAATAGGATTTATAAAAAGGACCGTTATAAAAAAAAGAAAAGTAAAACCAAGAAGAGTATTGAATAATAAATCAGTAAACGGTTCAGTTCTAATTCTATTCTTTCTTCTCATGTTTTTTAGAGTTAAGTACTTTATTAATAAAAATATTAATTTTAGATTCGAAGAAATTATATTGTATTGTTAGGAGAATAGACCCAATTAATCCAGTTAAGGTTGTATAAAGAGCTACTTTCATACCAGCACTCATACTTAATAATAGATTATTCATTTTTGATAAATTCATTTCATCTATAGCAGACAAAGAACTTAGCATAATAATGAATCCTACAACGGTACCTATTATTCCTAATTTAAGTAAAAGGTCAGATATGAAAAATCCATTATCTACGAATTCATATAGCTTAGACTTTAATTCATCTTGATTGGATATTTGATTCTGCTTGTTACTTTCAATCTGTAATCGATACTCAGAGCATATGTCTAAAAACATATTATGTAGTTTATAAACTTCTACAGTATCAATATAAAATATTGCATCTCTCAACTTATATAAATAATATCCACATTGAAATATATAAAAATTAAAGATGACAAAAATTAAAGATGATATATAACTTATGTCTGCTCGAAATATATTAGATATAAATCCAATAGAACCTAAGATGAACAATGCTATGAAAATCAAAGATATGTAATAAATCCAATAGATGAATATATTATCTATATCAGATTGTTTCATTTATATGAGTTTTTTAGGATCTAGTATTTTAACTAAGTCTGATTTTGTAAGAGATGTCATATTCTCTGCAATATCAAAAATCGAGCTGTTAGTCTTGTACGCTTTTTTCACAATCTTTGAAGCCATATCATATCCAATGACTTGATTAAGTTTCGTAGCTATTATTGGATTTTTGAATAAACTATCTTTTACAGTCTCTTCATTTACCGAAAAACTATCAATTAAATCTATCATGCTAAACGAGCAATTAATCATTAAATATAAAGATTCGATAATATTATGAGCAATTACTGGAAGCATGGTATTAAGTTGAAAACTTCCGCTACTAGTTGCCTGCAAGATTGTAGAATGATTACCATTAACATGAACAGCTGCCATCATAATAGATTCTGAGATAACAGGATTTATTTTTCCCGGCATGATACTGCTGCCAGGTTGAAGTGCTTTGAGAGATATCTCAGATAATCCCGATATGGGACCGCTATTCATCCAACGAATATCATTAGCAATTTTGAGTAATGTAGATGCGTATCTTGTTAAAGCTGAACTTAAAGTAAGAATATGATTTTGTGAACTCATCATTTCTCCCTTAACAGGTAAAGGTTTAAATTTTATCTTTAATTCACGATAAATTTTATTAAGCTCACTGCATACATTCTTAGAAAATGATTTTGGAGCATTAATTCCTGTACCTATAGCAGTACCTCCAATAGGTAAATATGAAATCTCCTCACATGATAAATCTATTTGCGCCTGAGAGGCTCTGACTTGCTCTTCCCATACGTTAAGCTCTTGCTCAAAAGAAATTGGAACAGCATCCATCAGATGCGTTCTTCCTGATTTAATAATATCTTTTAATTTTTTTGCTTTTTTATTAAGTGAATCACATAAAAAATCTAGAGATGTAGATAAAGTTTTGCTCATAGTTAAGGAGGATATGTTTATTGTGGTTGGAATTACATCATTAGAGCTCTGTGACATATTGACATCATCATTTGGGTGTATTGATCTCTTAAGTGTTCTTTTAGCAATTTCAGATATGACTTCATTCATATTCATATTAGTACTTGTACCTGAGCCTGTTTGGAAAATATCGATTGGGAAATGATCGATAAAATCAAGAGGGTTTGATGAAATTTTTTTACTAATATTTGATATAGTTGATGCTTTCACTTTTGGTAGAACTTTACATTTTACGTTAGCAGAAGCACAAGCATTTTTAAGACTGGCGAGAGCTTGTATAAATGCAGGATCAAATGTTATGCCACTTATTTTAAAATTATCAACCGCGCGTTGTGTTTGAGCTCCATACAGAGCATTTTGTGGGACTTTAATTTTACCTAATGAGTCCTGTTCAATTCTGTAATTATTTTTTTTCATTTTTAATAGCTAAATATTATTAAGATTAATTATGTGATATAATAACATTTTAAGACTGTATTAGTATGAAAAAATATAACCTCAACGTTGCTGCTCCCACTGATGGTAGATATCGAAATCTATGCAGTGATGTCAATGAGATTTTCTCAGAACATAACTTGATCAAAACTAGAGTTAAAGTTGAAATAGAATGGTTTATATTTCTTTCTAACTTAAAAGGGGTAACATCCCTGCCTCCCTTCTCAAATAGCCAAATTAAGTTTTTAAGATCTATCTATCTAGATTTTAATAGTGCAGATTCGGTTAAAGTAAAAAAAATTGAAGACGTAACTAAGCATGATGTTAAAGCTATTGAATACTTTATTAAAGAAAAAATAAAGAAGAATAAACACATATACAAATACAAAGAACATATCCATATTTGTTGTACATCTGAAGATATTAATAATGTTTCATATGCCCTTATGGTACAAAGCGCAAGAGAAAGAGTGATTATAGAGACTGATGTACTTCAAAAAAAGCTTAAAAGCTTAGGTAAAAAATATAAAAAAGTTTCAATCTTATCTCATACACATGGTCAACCTGCTTCGCCATCAACAATGGGCAAAGAATTAATAAACTTTCAAAAAAGATTAGTGAATCAAATACTTAGTCTGAAAAACATAAAAATCAAAGGAAAGTTTAATGGAGCTACAGGTAATTATTCAGCACATAGCATTACTTATCCAAGTATTGATTGGCCAAAATCTATTAAAAGATTTCTTTCTAATCTAAAGCTAGAACTTAACACTCATACTACACAGATTGAACCGCATGACTATATTGCCGATATATGTAATAAAATCAATCACATGAATTCAATATTAATTGGATTCTCTCAAGATATATGGACATATATTTCTAAAAGTTATTTTACTCAAAAGAATATTGCAGGCGAAATTGGATCATCGACAATGCCACATAAAATTAACCCTATCAATTTTGAAAATGCGGAAGGTAACTTAGGAATGAGCAATGCATTAAATCATTTCTTTGTAAATAAACTAACAATATCAAGATTACAAAGAGATTTATCAGATTCAACTGTTCTTAGAAATTTAGGATTAACATTTTCATATTCTATTATTGCATATAAAAATCTTTTAATAGGCTTGGATAAACTACAAATAAATAAAGATAAGATTAATTCTGATATCAATGACAGCTGGGAGATCTTAGCAGAACCTATACAGATGGTCGCAAGAAAATATCAAATTTCTAATTCATACGAATATTTGAAGAAATTTACACGTGGCAAAAAAGTAAATAAAGATATAATACATAAAATTATAGAAAGTCTTAACATACCTGAGCTTGAAAAAGATTATCTTTTAAAGTTAACACCAAAAAAATATATTGGCTATGCTATAAAATTATGTGATGAGTAATCATATTAATCTGATACAAGACTATCTAGATATAAATCATGTTGAGTATCAATCAATTCAAAATAATATTGAAATCTATTCTTTAGAGAATGATTTAATTTTGATATGTATTAATAAAGATAGAATACTTATTAAGAGAAAAGAACAAGAATACTCTTTCTATGATGTTAATAATGACTTTTTTGAGCAATTAGAGAAACTTATATTTTAATTTTTTGGTTTCATTAATGGAAAAAATAAGACGTCTCTGATTGATGCAGAATTTGTCAATAACATAACAAGTCTATCTATACCTATTCCTGCGCCAGCAGTAGGCGGCATGCCATATTCCATAGCAGTGATAAAATCAGCATCATAATTCATTTGTTCATCATCATTTTCAAGTTGTTCGCTAAATCTCTGTGCCTGATCTTTAGGGTCATTAAGTTCAGAAAATCCGTTAGCGATCTCTCTACCCACAATAAATAATTCAAATCTTTCTACAACCTCAGGATTACTATCAAGTCTTCTCGAGAGCGGTGAAACCGCTGTAGGATATTCTGTCACAAATGTTGGATTGATAAGCTTACTCTCAACGATTTTTTCAAAGATATCTAGTTGAGTTTTATATAATGAGCCTTTGATTGTGACTTCAATTTTATTTGATTCACAATACTTCTCAAGAGCTGAGTAATTATTAATATTTTTTTCATCTACCCCGTCACAATACCTTATTATTGAATCATGGAAATTTAGTTTTTCAAATGGTCTTTGAGTATCAATTTTATAATTTTGATAATTAAACTTATTATCTAAATTTAAAGCTTTTATAAGAGATTTAATTAACTTCTCTATTAAATCCATCAAATAATTATAATTTTCATATGCTGCATAAAATTCAATCATGGTAAATTCAGGATTATGTTTTACGGAGAGCCCTTCATTTCTAAAGCTTCTATTTATTTCAAAAACTTTTTCAAAACCGCCAATAATTAATCTTTTTAGATATAATTCAGGAGCTATTCTTAAAAATAAGTTCATATCAAGACTATTATGGTGAGTAATAAACGGCTTTGCTGCTGCGCCACCAGCAATTGGATGCATCATGGGGGTTTCTACTTCTAAGTATTTTTCCTTTTCAAAATATTTTCTAATCTCTGACACTATCTTTATTCTGTCTGAAAATACTTTTCTTGATTCTTCAGAAATCATCAAATCTACATATCTTTGTCTATATTTTATTTCGACATCCGATAATCCATGATATTTCTCTGGAAGCGGTCTGAGTGATTTAGATAAAATTACATATTCAGAAACATTCAATGTAAGTTCACCAGTTTTTGTTTTAAAAATTATTCCTTTAACACCTACTATGTCTCCTAAATCAGTATGATCAAGAAGTTTGTACATATCTTTACCTGTACCGCTCTTTGATAGAAAAAGTTGAAGTTTACCAGATTCATCATGAAGGTTAGCAAATGATGAATTTCCCATTTTTCTGATAGTGAGCAACCTGCCGCATAGAGAAAATGTACTTTTCTCGAGCTCAAGCTCTTCTTTGTTTTTTTCCCCGTATAATTTTCTTAATTCTTTTGTGCTGTTATTTTTTTTAAATGAATTTGGATAAAGTTTAGATAATTTTGACAGCTCTTCAAGTTTCTTTTTTCTCTCGACAATTAGTTTATTATCATCTGACATTTATAATCCTCTCTTTAAACTCTCTTGTATGAAATCATCCAAGTTACCATCTAGAACGGCTTGAGTATTGCCGGTTTCATGATCAGTTCTCAAGTCTTTTATTCTAGAATCATCAAGAACATATGACCTAATTTGATTACCCCAACTTATATCTGATTTCTCTGATTCTACTTGATTCTTGATTTCGTTTTTTTTGTTTAATTCGTGTGCATATAGTTTAGCACGTAACTGTTTCATTGCTGATTCTTTATTTTTATGTTGTGATCTTCCGTTTTGGCATTGTACAACTAGTTTAGTTGGTAAATGCGTTATTCTTACCGCCGACTCTGTAGTATTTACATGCTGACCACCCGCTCCACTTGCTCTAAATACATCTATACGTAAATCAGAAGGGTTAATATCAATTTCAAATGAATCGTCTACTTGTGGATATATAAAAACTGACGCGAATGATGTGTGTCTGCGGTTACCTGAATCAAAAGGCGACTTCCTTACCAATCGATGTACGCCTGTCTCAGTTCTTAACCAACCATAAGCATATTCGCCGTTAACCTTTATGGTTACGTTTTTAAAGCCTGCTACTTCCCCTTCGCTTGATTCAGTTATTTCAGTAACAAAGGCACGCTTCTCAGTCCATTTTAAGTACATCCTCATAAGCATAGCAACCCAATCCTGTGCCTCTGTCCCTCCAGAACCAGATTGTATGTCTATGTAAGCGTCAGCTTGGTCATTTTCACCTTTAAAAAGTTGTCTAAAAGACAGATCATCAAGATTTTTTGATGTTTTTTTATGTAACTGTATTGTTTCAGTTATTAAAGATTCGTCATTCGCATTATCAGCATCATTAAGAATGCTATCTAAAGTATATGAAATTAATTCCATATCAGAATTAATTGTGTCAATTGTACCTTTCAAAATGGAATAGGACTTCAGCTTTTTATTTAGTTCAGTTGATAGATCTCTTTTTTCCCAAACATTTGGATCGTTGAGCTCATCATTTATATCGCTTATTTGCGCGTCAATAGACTCATAGTCAAACTAACCCCCTTAGCTCTTCGAATTTAAGCTTATTTAGTTTTAATTCCTCTAAGATGTCGGTTAACTGTTCTCTTGTTTTTGTCATTCAGATATCTCCTTATAGTATCCAAGCTTTTCTTTCCACATTAATTTATATTGATTTAAAAGAGATAAATCAGCTGCAAGTATATCATATTTATACGTTTCTTTATAAACTATAAATATCATAGCTTGTTCAATCTTTGTATTATGCATTTTATCATGAGCTGAGGCATAAGCAGCTAATTGTTGAAAATGTTCGTCAATCATAAATGCACTTTTCTTTCTATAAGATGATTTGTAGTCAACCACAGTGAGCTTATTGTCTATTAAACCTAATAAATCCAATGTACCTGCGTAATTAAAATCATCTTGAACAGTAGCCTCAGACGCAATAAATTTATCGACTATTGGAAAAATGTTATTAATTATTACTTCACTTAGTTTTAACGCAATTTTTGAATTTTTATTATCCTGAATCTCGATAGCTCTCTGAGTTACGTAACTATCAAGGTATTCATGCATAAGGTTACCAATTTCAAACGAATCAGCCTGTTTTGATGAAAAGCTATCTCTCTGATTGTATCGTGACAATCTAAGAATAGATGTTACGCTTGGCACAAGTGAATTATTAATCTTATAGTATCGAAAATTATTACGTTTTATAACTTCATTATGAGAGTAGTTATAGATAGGGTCGTAATTTAATCCTTTATTTATCAAGGACATCTATGATTTTCTGTATATCTTTCTTTAATAAGGCATAAGTCGGATCTTCAGAATTATTGTTACTAATAGATGATTCAAGTTTTTGCTTAGCCCCTTCAATTGTAAATCCCTGGGATGATATCAATTCATTTATTTTAAGGATTGTAAGAATATCATTCTGAGTATAGTACCTTCTGTTCCCTCTTCTTTTTGTGGGTTCAAGTGTATTAAACTCCTTTTCCCAATATCGTAATATATGTGTTTTAATATGAGTGATATTTGATACTTCTCCGATTGTGAAGTATCTTTTATTAGGGATTTCTATAGAATTATTCAGCTCCATCATAAGCCTCTAATTTAGATTTTAGTTTTAATCCAGATTTAAACGTCACAACTCTTCTTTCTGAAATAGTTACTTCTTCACCTGTTTTTGGATTTCTCCCGGGCCTTGGTGCCTTATTCCTGAGAATAAAGTTACCAAATCCAGATAGCTTTATATCGTTACCATTTTCTAAGGATTTCTTAATTTGCTCAAAAAAACATTCTATTAATTCTTTTGCCTCTCTCTTGTTCAATCCAACTTCGTTATGAATCATTTCGACCAGAGAATCTTTTGTAATTGTCATTTTATGCTTCTTGTATTTGAATCTTGTGTTTGTTAGTCAAACTACTTATAACTTTATTTATATCATCGAGTATGTCTTTATCCTGTAAAGTCTTAATATCAGACTGTAGACAAACCTCCAAAGTTACATTCCTATTATTAGAGTTTAGATTATCTTTATTAATAAATATATCTTTAATTCTTATATTTTTCATATATTTATAGCTTTCTTTTTTAATTTCATCAACGATATTTGATACATTTATATTAATATTTGTGACTACTGTAATATCTTTAAATACTGCAGGAAATTGCGATAACTCAGTAAAGATCACCTTATTATCTGATATAACATCTTGTTCAATAATCTCAAAAGCGTAGACTGATGATTTTAGATTAAGGTCTTTAGTAACATTTGACGAAATAAGCCCACACTCTCCTACCACTTTACTATCCATCATCACTGAAAGAGAATTATCTTTATCGAAATAGACTGAGCTTTTATTATGTGCAAATGTGACATTAGGGAAAATTGATAATATATCTGATTTTAAATCACCTAGTCCATATAAATAACCATCTGACACAAGATCTAAAGATGACTTATTACCGTAAACTACGGCTGATAAAACCTTAGGCTCTATTATTTTAGCTCTATGTTTGAAATATACTTTTCCTCTTTCAAATAATTGAATACTTTTATGTTGCCTATTTGAGTTATAGACAATATTACTTAGTAAGCCTGGCAGCAATGACTCGCGCATCACGGACTTCTCTTTTGAGATTGGGTTTGATAGCTCAAGGCTCTTAGGTTTATCTGAATAGTTTTTAGCAATAAATGTAAAATTTATAACCTCCTTGTATCCAAGAGTAACTAGCCTATCATTAAGGCTGGAGTGAAAATGATACTGTGTTTCACTATTTTCTAACGGCACTTCTTTAATATTATCAAATCCATATATTCTACTAACCTCTTCTACTAAATCATAATTGTTAGAAATATCAGATCTATAGCTAGGGATAATCACTGTTTTTCCTTTGAAAATAATGCCAAGGTTCATTAGTATTAATTTAATTTTCTTTATATCTATATCGATACCTAGGATTCTATTAAAAAGTTTTGTATCAAATTCAAATTGTTTCTTTTTTGTTAATTTACTTTGTTTGCTGATTTTACTTATTATGCATTTACTGCCAATGTTAAATATTTCATTTAAAAGAAAATGTATTCTTGATAGAGCATAATCCGAAAGATTATAGTCCACCCCTCTTTCGAATCTATAAGATGAATCTGTCTGTATTCTAAATTTTCTAGAGAGAAGCCTTACGATATCTGGAGTGAAAAATGCACTTTCAAAAAGAATATTTTGTGTAGACGATGTTACGCTAGATAATTTACTTCCAATCACACCGGGTATTGCATGAATAATATTTTTTTCATCTATAATAACTTCAGTGTCTTTATCAACTTTATATTCTTTATTGTCTATTCCTAAAAATTTATTTTTTCTCTTCAGTTGAACAATAGATAGTTTTCCATTAATTTTATCTAAATCAAATGCATGTGTAGGTTGACCAACTTCTAGCATTACATAGTTAGAAATATCTACAATGATGTTAACAGAAGCTATGTCAGACTGCTTTAATCTTCTAGTTATATATTTAGGAGTTTCAGCACTAACATCAATATCATTTAAAATCATATATCTATATTCTGGAGATATAGCAGAATTGATATTTTTAATTTTAGTATTTATTTTTGCTGTGACTGATTTAGAACAAGCTGGTTTATTAATTTTTTTACCTTTATAGGCACCAAGGTCTCTAGCTGTTCCATAAACTGACAAACAATCACCTCGGTTAGGTGTAAATTCAATATCTATAATATAGTCATCTTTATCTTTATTTATAGTATCAACTTCTAATCCAAGCTTAGTTAAATCGCTTTCTAGTTTATCATTAGACTTAGGTGTTGATATAAAGTTAGAAAGCCAGTTTTTACTTATTTTCATAATTATCTAATGTGCTTAAATTGTTCTAAGAAATTAATATCATTTTCAAAAAATACTCGTAAGTCTTTTATTTGATAAGCTAACATAGCGAACCTTTCGATACCTAAACCAAATGCAAATCCTGAGTATTTTTTTGGATCAATATTTACATTTTTTAAGACATTAGGATGCACCATACCGCAGCCAAGCACTTCTAACCATTTATTATTAAACATGATATCCATTTCTGCTGATGGTTCAGTAAATGGAAAATAAGAAGGTCTAAATCTTGTTTTAATGCTTTTGCTTTCAAAAAATTCTCTTATAAAATTATTTAGTATCCACTTTAAGTTACTAAATGTAATATCAGTATCAACACATAGACCCTCTATTTGATGAAACATTGGAGAATGTGTAGGGTCTGAATCACATCTGTATACTCTTCCTGGAGCAAGTACTCTAAATGGTGCTGTTGAATTCTCCATTGCATGAATTTGAACTGATGAAGTATGTGTTCTTAATAATAATTTATTATTCAAATAAAATGTATCATGCATATCGCGGGCAGGATGATTTTCTAAAATATTGAGTGATTCAAAATTATAATGTTCTGTTTCAATTTCTGGCCCATCTTGTATATCAAATCCATATTTTAAGAAAATATTTTCTATTTTTCTTATGACTAATGAAATCGGATGATGTGAGCCGTTGTTGTGATGTCTTGGTGGAACGTCTAAATCAATTTTATTCGTTGTATTATCTGCCGCTTTCAGACTTTCAAGTTTACTCGCGAGCAGCTTAGATAAGATATTTTTAACATTATTAAGTTCAATACCAAATCTTTTTCTTTCATTTATACCAAGATTTTTAATTGAAGCAAATAAAGAT
>JADHNN010000011.1 GCA_016779485.1 Gammaproteobacteria bacterium | reverse complement strand
GGACACGTTTCTGTCGGTGGACGTAATGAAGCTCATCATTCTGGATTTACAGATGATAGACATTACCTATGGGCAGCAACACTCGATACCAGTAAAATTTTCATTTTTGATGTTCATACAAACCCAAATAAACCAAAACTCCACAAAGTTATTACTGACTTTGTGAAATCTTCTGGCGGGATTGTAGGACCTCATACAACATATGCATTACCAGGAAGAATGATGATTTCTGGTCTTTCTAACAACCAAGACTTTGGTGGTAGAACAGCACTTGTTGAATATACAAATGATGGTACATATGTAGCTACATATCACATGCCTCATGATGAAAATCTTTATGGTGCTACTAAAACAGGACAAATTGCTGATGGATACGGATATGATATTCGTGCATTACCACGTCGTAATGTAATGATTACATCTTCATTCACAGGTTGGAACAACTACATGATGAACTTAGGTAAACTCATGGGTGACTCTGATGCAATGAAACGTTTTGGTAACACAGTAGTAGTTTGGGATTTACACTCACGTAAACCTAAAAAAGTATTTGATGTACCAGGTGCACCACTTGAAATTAGATGTGCATGGGGTTCACAAAATAACTACTGCTTCACTACAACAGCATTAACTTCACAAATCTGGTTGATTTATGAAAAAGATGGTGAGTGGCACACTGAATCAGTGGCTACAATTGGTGATCCTGCTAAAATTCCACTACCAGTAGATATTTCAATCACAGCTGATGACAAACATCTATGGGTAAATACATGGAATGATGGTATGACAAGAGTATTTGATATCTCAAATCCTCATAATGCTAAAGAAGTGTATACACACAAAATTGGCGATCAAGTAAACATGTTATCTCAAAGTTGGGATGGTAAACGTGTATACTTCACATCATCACTATTAGCTAACTGGGACAAAGCAGACGGACCAGAAAAAATGCCACAATTCTTTAAGGCTTACCATTATAAAGATGGCAAACTAGAGCAACAATTTGCTATAGATTTCCTTTCAGAAAAACTTGGCTTGCCACATCAAATGAGATTTGGTGCATATTCACTATATGCTAAATCTCCTAAAGATGGAGCTAAAGTAGCAGAACTTTCTAAGTAAAGTTTTGTCTAAGTTATTAGACACCCTCATTGGTGGTTAATAACGTGAAATGGCTGAAACGTTGAGGCCGCTTAAGTCAAATTAAGCGGCCTTTTACTTATTAAAATAAAGGTTGTTTGATTATCAAAATAATCTAAAATAATACAGGGATGTTAAGGAAGATATTAATTACGTGCTTATTACCTGTAGCGGTTATTGCACAAGATGTAACCTATGACAACTCAGTGCTGGCGCCTGGCTGGACTAGCCTGACTTTCACTCCTCCAAGTCCATCATCTTATACACTAGCTAGCTTTTCATCCGCAAAAGACGGTCCTGTGATAAATCAACGTGAAGAAAAAATAAATCTGCATGATATATATGAAGATAAAGTAACCCTTCTTAATTTTATGTATACAACTTGCACAGATATCAATGGTTGCCCACTAGCAACAGCAGTTTTTCATAAAATACAACAAAAATTATCTAAAGATCCTGAGATTGGTAAACAAGTTAACCTTGTTAGTTTAAGTTTTGATCCTAAAAACGATACACCAGAAATCATGAAACTATATGGCGCTGGTACTGACAAACATCTAGTTGACTGGCAATTTATAACTACTAAAAATGCAGACATATTAGATCCAATATTAGATGGATATCAACAAAGAATCATAAAAGAATATGATAACGATGGTAATTATGTTGGATCTATCTCGCATATTCTTCGTGTGTTCTTAATAGATAAAGACAAGCAAATTAGAAATATTTACAGTGTCTCATTTCTACATGCAGATTTAATAATTAACGATATCAAAACTTTACTCGATCCAAAAACAAACAATGGTACATTAGTTGCTGCAGCTGATACAAATTCTAAATTAGACGCTGTTAAATCAACAACATCAAAACTTTCTAAACCCGGAGATAATAAAGACGGTTACTATGATAAGGATTATGAAAGTGCTAGCAAAAGTCTGCACAGAACAGGAAAGCCTGCTGATTTATATACAATTGCAATGACACAACAACTTGGATTGCCAAAACTTAAATTGCCAGAAGGAACAAATCTTACACCTGAAAAAATTGAACTGGGAAGAAAATTATTCTTTGATAGAAGACTCTCACACACAGATACAATATCATGTGCTATTTGTCATGTGCCTGAAATGGGATTTGCACAAAATGAATTAGCAACTGCGGTCGGTACCGAAGGAAGGTCAGTGCCAAGAAACGCTCCAACTGTTGTTAATGCTGCGTTCTTATCAAGATTTTTCCATGATGCAAGAGAAAATTCACTAGAAGATCAAGTATGGGGACCATTGTTAGCGCACAATGAAATGGCAAACCCATCGCCTGGTTATATTCTTAATAAAATTAGAGCTATACCTGACTATCAAGGTTTGTTCGAAAACGCATACGGTAGTTCTGTAAATATGGATTCCCTATCGAGAGCATTAGCAGCATATCAATACAGTCTTCTCAGCGGTAATTCACCTTTTGACAAATGGTATTATGGCGGTGAATCTAAAGCTATATCCAAATCAGCTAAACGTGGTTTCGATGTTTTTAAAGGAAAAGGAAACTGTATGGCGTGTCATCTAGTTAACGATGAATATGCTTTGTTCACAGATGAAAAACTGCATAATACTGGCATTGGCTTTAAATCGTCTATGTATGTAGAGCCGCCTCGTAAAAAAGTAGTATTAGCACCTGGTATAGAAGTTGATGTAGATACATCTGTATATGCTAACGACTCAAGATTTAAAGACGAAATTAAACCTAATGATTTAGGTCTCTATTTAGTAACACAAGATCCAAATGATCGTTGGAAAATTAGAACACCATCATTAAGGAATGTTGAGCTATCAAGCCCTTATATGCATAACGGCCAATTAGCTACCTTAAAGGATGTAGTTGAATTTTACAATGAAGGCGGAGTAAGAGAAGTTGGAAGAATGAAAAATGAAACTATAAGCCCACTTATGATGCCACTAAATTTGAGTAAGAAAGAAGTAGACGATCTTGTAGAATTTTTAAAATCACTAACAGGTTCAAATATGGATACTCTTGTCATGGATGCTTTTGCAGCACCAATTGGTGATGTCTCACTAGAAGATCCTAATTGGTTTCATGATAATAAGTTGAAATATTAATAATGATTAGAAAGTTACTTACACTAGCAATTTTAGTTTTTACTCTCGGTATTAATTCACCATATGCTAGCGACATGCTTATGGACCCAATGCCTGCCGCAAAGCCTGCTCCAGAATTTACATTAATGGGAATGGATGGCAAAACACATACGCTTGATGATTTAAAAGGAAAGTTTGTTTTAGTGAATTTTTGGGCTACATGGTGCAATCCTTGTAAAGTTGAAATGCCTCTTTTAGAAAAGCTTCATCAGACACTTTCAAGTGATAAATTTACTGTTTTAGGTCTTCATGTAGGACCAGGCCCTGAAAATATAGAAAAATTTCAAAAACTAATGCCTATGTCTTTTCCAGTTTATGTAGATATGGAACTAGAAGTTAACTGGGGTGTGCCAGGTCTTCCCACGACCTTTCTTATGAATCCAGAGGGTAAACTGATTTATAGGGCAGTTGGAAAAAGGGAATTTGCATCAGAGGCTATGGTTAATTTTCTCAAGGGAGAAATTAATAAGTTCGATTTCTCTCAGATAGGTAAAAATAAACTAGTTTTAGATTACAAATAATTCAACAAGTTTCCTTTCTTTTTTTGTACCAAAATACCTTTGAGGGCATATCGACTTAATCAGCTTTCTATTAGTCATTTTATTAATGTTTATTCTATAAAAATTATAAAATGTGAGATCAGTACTACTGGCTTTGATGTAATTCTTTGCTATCGATGAATCTTTGGCAAATATCGTCCCTCTTTTCGCATTTACACAAAAAGATTTTCCTATTTTTCCTAGAATAGTAATTGATCCTGATATTAATTCATAGCATGAGTTATTTCCAATATTTCCTCCAATAACAATATTGCCTCTTCTCATTCGAGTGATAGAGTCTGAACCAACATTTTTTTGGATATAAATGAAACCATCTAAAATACCTTCGTTTTTTCCTGTTGGTAAACAACATAAACGATTGCCTGCATTACCGTAGATATAAACAGAGCCACCTTTCATTCCGCTGCAGGCAGCTTCTGAAGCATTACCTTTTAATATAACTGTTCCACTATTCATATTCTTAGCAAGTCCTATACCAGCATCTCCTTCAATACATATGGTTTTATATTTTAAATCATTTCCAATATTTACAAGATAGGAATTAGATTTAAGAATTTTTATATTATTGCAGTCTTCTCCAGTAACCTGAAATAACTCAGACACTTTAAAGGATCTATTACCCATCTGAATGTTCTTATTTTTTATTTCTGGGATATCGGACGTATTAATATTTGATATCCAACTCATATCTAATATAAGCCTATTCTTAATTTTATTTTTAAATACCAGAGGCTTCATTTTAATATTTCTCTCAAATGAAAATGATACTGACCTAGTTTCCCACCATAGTTTCCAGCTGAAACCGACAAGATATCTTTTTTATACTTTGATTTGGAAATTGCAATCAAAGATTCTCTTATAGCTTTATCTATATCCTCTTTTGTCAATCCATTAATTACTATCTCCATTACAGAACTTACATCTTTATTAAGATCACTGTTGGTTATGCCTTTTAGTGAGGGACAAAAAGCATCATTAGTCGAAGCAATTAAAGCTTTGTACTTCGATCCAACTTTAGAGCCTGATCTTACAACTCCACCTGGAAATGGCGTTATTACATTATCTAGTTTACTCATAACATTTACAGCAATTTCACATGCAGCTAAACATGAATTTCTGTTTTTTGATAATAAGAGAAAGTTGCCTCCACCTATCGCAGGCACTCTTGCTGTTGTTTCTTCACATAGAAATTCACCATCCATTACTGGAATTCTCCAAAATCTTCTAGCTCCAATCTTTTTTGATATTTGATATCCATCACCAAAATATTTTAAATTTTTGCCAAGTGGAATCATATCTTCACCCTCAAGCCCAGAAAACAATGCAGTAGTCGGACATGTAAGAATGCATTGCCCAGCTCTTGTTTCTAATTGCTTTTCAAGTTGGCTTCTAGACATAGAGAACAGTAATATTGAATATCCTGGTCGACCATCTGGTGTTTCTGTTTTTTTTATTTCCTTTTCTATTCCAGCCTCTACACCACATGCAATTACGGATGTTGCAAAACCAGTAAAGGACATACATGCATTTTTTGCCCACTTAATATTATCAGCTGTAACAATCACTCTACTTGCTTTCATATTAAAAGCTTCAGCAAAAGTATTTTCGATATGTAAACCATTTATTTTCATGAGATACGTTTCCTCAGACATTCATTTTCATTTACATCTGATCCAATTACTTCAGACATCTCATCATTACTGATAGCAAAATTAGATAACCCGATAGTATTAAATTTTTTAAAATGTTTATCTAATTTCTTTTCAATTGATGGATCATACTCTGGTTTGACAACTTGAGTCTTGCCCCAAATGTAATCTTGTACGACACTGTTTTTTACAACTAAAATACCATCTTTTATAACATGTGATGGATGAGCAAACATTTCTTCAATATCATTAAGTTTCTTATCATATATAGTTATATCTGCATCAGACCCTATTGATAAGGTCCCTTTATTTTTTAATCCAAGTATCTTGGCAGGAGCAGAGCGTGTCATAGTAGCTATCTCTGAAAGTGTATATTCTCTTTTTATATCTTTTAATATTGTATGTTCTTTGATATCGACTGCTAATCTATCTAACAAGTCGTCTCTAAAGGTTTTGTCCATTAATAATTTGATTAAATGTGGATATGACGTAAATGGACCACCATTCGGATGATCCGTTGTTAAAAATATTTTCTCTGAATCTTCTGCTAGAAGAAAAGTTTCAAGACCTATTGCCCATTGGAGAGCATTAACAAAACTCTGATCTTTATATTTGAATGGAACGACTCCACATCCTGAGTCACATTCAATATCCATACACAACCATTTTTTTGGATGTGCGTGTTTATGATTTTTATGTTGTTTCATGCTATCACCAGACATAGTGACCGTTTGCCCAAACATAATCTGACCAACATCACATGTAAGGTTAGGCACTTTATTTAAATACTCTGTAATTTCTGCAGACGCTGAGGAGAATTTTCTGTCTCCATTATCACCATAACTATGAAACTGAATATGTGTAATATGAATTGGAAGACCTTCTGCTGCTTTAATAGTTTCAATCGTAGATTTAAAGT
>JADHNN010000003.1 GCA_016779485.1 Gammaproteobacteria bacterium | reverse complement strand
ATTTGAGTAAATCTTTTATATTTCTATCATTGCTATTGAATATTATTTTGCCATTAGAAGGAATAAGTCTTATTAAATGATGGAATGACTTTTTAATATCATCAATATTTTTAAATATATCAGCATGATCAAATTCTATATTATTGATTACAAGTATATTAGGGTTATAGTGAATGAACTTTGATCTTTTATCAAAAAATGCTGTATCATACTCATCTGCCTCTAATATAAAGTATTTTGATTTAGTTAATTTTACAGAATTCATTGTTCCAGATGGATCACCTCCGATAAGGTAACTAGGATTTAATCCTAACTTATTCATTATATGAGCAATCATCGTAGTTGTAGTCGTTTTGCCATGGGTACCACTAATAGCGATAACTTGTTTGTTCTTTAATATATTTTTACTTAGCCATTCCGGGCCTGAAGTATAGCTTAATTCATTTTTTAGAATATGCTCAATAACAGGATTGCCTCTGGACATAATATTGCCTATTATTATCAAGTCTTTATTTTTTATATCTTTAATTTTGTGTCCAATAGTCACCTTTATATTGTGTCTATCTAAAACAGACTTTATAGGATCATAAGCTGTCCGATCAGAACCCGTAACGGTATGACCCGTCTTCTTTGCTAAGATAGCAATGCCAGACATAAATGTTCCGCAAATCCCGAGAATATGAATCTTCATATAAGAAAAGAAAGAACAATGATAAGCATAAAGCCAATTATCATGCTGTACAAAAATGAAATTGATAAACCTATGAAGGTTGTGCAATCTAAAGTATGTTTAAATACGTGACCATAAATAAGCCATGAGTATACTGTCGCAATGAGTATTATAAAAATTACTGAGTTTGAATTCCCGCTTAATAGAAAAATAACACTTGTTACAAAACCTATAACTGCATGTATACCTAATATTGTTGTGGCTGACTGAACATAGCGTATTCTATATCCTGAGCTTGCAGTCATGTTTTCTTTTATACTAAGAATTGTTTGAATAAAGAATAGGCTTGCACCAACATATATTAATGCAGTTATTACTGCTATCCCTAAGTTATAGTTAATATCATTAGGAATCAGACTGATAAGGATATTTATAATTATAAGTATATTCAGGAGACTTTTACTTGATGGGAGATCCTGAGGCCCTTTTTTGAAGAGCATTATATCTGTGAAAGTTGTGAATATTTCATTCATAAAGTGGTATAATTTTAGTCACTATATTTATTTTTAAGGATAGCATATTGGACGACAAGTCTATAATTAAATCATACAAAAGAGTGTCTAGTTTTTATGATTGCACATTTGGCAAGGTATTTAGACCTGGCCAAAAAAAACTAGTAAGTATGATGGAGTGCAACTCTTCGGATAGAGTACTTGAGGTAGGCATTGGTACAGGCACGTCATATAACTTTTATCCGGAAGAAACATCTGTGGTTGGTATAGACATTTCTCCTGATATGCTGAAAAAAGCTCAAAACCATATAAAAAAATCTAACCTTAAAAATAAAAAAGTCATCATGATGAATGGTGAAGATTTAGATTTTGAAGATAGCTCTTTTGATAAAGTCGTTGGAATGTATGTAGTCTCTGTAACACAAAATCCTGACTTATTAATTAAAGAAATGAAGAGGGTATGTAAGTCTAATGGTGATATTTATCTTGTGAACCATTTTAGTTTTGATACAGATAATTTAATAATAAAATTTTTAGAAAAAGGATTGATGCCCATAAGTAAATATCTAGGATGGAGACCTTACTTCCCATTTTCTGAATTCAATGCTTATGCAAAATTGAATGTTCAGTCTATTTCAAAAATTAATATTTTTGATTATTGGGGAATAATACACGCTATAAATAGCCCGGCTGATTAAGATACAGCCTCGTCTATCATTTTTTGTAGTTCACCAGATTTATGCAAATCCAATGTTATGTCGCAGCCACCTATTAGTTCACCTTTTATGTAAAGCTGAGGGAATGTTGGCCAGTCAGCAAACTTAGGAAGTTCCTGCATGATTTCAGAGTCAAGAATCACGTTTACGTATGAAAACTCTTTACCACAACTTTTAAGTGCTTCAACAGTCCTAGATGAAAATCCGCACATTGGCATCTGAGGTGTCCCTTTCATATAAATTATAACGGGGCTTTCTTCAACCTGCTTCTTTATTCTCTCTAATGCTGACATAATCTCTCCTTTGTTAATTCTGAATTATATATCTAGTGTACCTACACATCAACATTAAGTTGTAACCATCTTTCTAGTAAGGTAAAGTGCCAAAGTTCATTACCATTTAAATTAGTATAGTTAGTATTTGGTTCATCAAGCAACCTGTCAATATACTTTCTGTTATATATATCTCGATTTAATGCTGCATCAGTATTCAGTACATTTTTACAATAATGGTAAAATTTGCCTTCAATAATTTTAAGTGGCGGCACAGGGAAATAGAATTTATCTCTATAAATGATTTCTTTTTTTAGAAAACTTTCAGATAATTTTTTTAGATAATATTTACTTGTATGCTTGATTTTATCAGATCCTTTAATAGACAACATATAAGTAATTAAATCTATATCAAGAAAAGGAACTCTTGCTTCTAATGCATGTGACATTGTCATATTATCTACACGTTTTACAGGATCGTCTATAATGAACATTGAAAGCTCTAATCGAAATACTTTATCTAAAGTAGATAAACTAGGATTCATTTCATTCATTGCTCTACTTATATCATCATGAACATAATTACTGTCAACATACTTATCATTAATAATATTTTTATAATTATGAAATGATCTATCAAAATAATACTTAGATAATGTATCAATTTCATCTAAGCTCTTCTCATTCATAATTTGCTCATACCAAAAATACCCTCCAAAAACTTCATCAGCACCTTGGCCGCTTAAAACAACTTTATTATTTTTGGAAACTCTATTTGATAGTAAAAAAAATGCTGATGAGTCTTGACTAAACATAGGTTCACTCATGTTTGATATAACCAAATCTAGATTATCAAATAACTCATCATCATTAATTTTGTATTTAATATGTGATGTTTTAAAATCTTTTGCTACTAAATCTGAGTAATAAAATTCATTACCCACTTCTTCATTGACAGTATTAAACCCAATAGAATATGTATCTATTTGTTCTTTGAATTTTTTTGCTAACGCTGTAATTAGACTTGAATCGAGGCCTCCTGATAATAGAATACCAACTGGTACATCAGCTATATTAACTCTTTTTTCTACAGCTTTTTTGAGAAGATATGTTGAACCCTCTATAATTTCTTGTTCTTTATAATCCTTTATTTCAACTTCATTAATATCAAAATATTTATTTAAATAAGATTCTCCAGATTGTTTAATTTTCAATGTATGACCTGGCTCTAATTTATGTATACCACTTATTATTGTGTGTGGAGCAGGCACCACTGAATGAAGCGTAAATTGATAGTGAAGTGCTATAGGATTAATTTTAGGTTTTTCATTCTTATTTATAAGACCATTCATTGAAGATGAAAATCTAAACTCATTATTATTTAAAGTATAATATAGAGGTTTTATTCCTATTCTGTCTCTAGCTAGAAACAAGTTATTCTTCTTTATGTCATAGATTGCAAATGAAAAAACACCATCTAAGTAATTTACACATTCATTACCATGTTCAATGTATAATCTTATAATTACTTCTGTGTCACCAGAAGAATTGAAAATATGGCCTTTTGTAATGAGATTTCTTCTGAGTGATTTGTAATTATAAATAACACCATTAAATACAATCACAAAGTCGTTAATTCTCATTGGTTGATTAGATTTATCAGAGGTGTCTATTATTGATAATCTATGATGACCAAGAAATATATTTTTCTCTTTATATGTACCTTTTGTATCATTTCCTCGGTTCGCAATAGAGTCCATCAACTTTGTTAATTTAACATCATCAAATTGACTTTTATTAAATTTAAACTCACCGCATATCCCGCACATTTTAAGAGTATCTCCTATAGATTAAAAACACATCTTCATCTATCATTAGCATAATTTTAATCAACAAATGAGGTATATATGAATCCTTTATTATCAATCAAAGGTACTATAATTCTAGGTTTTGTTCTAGCTGTAGTATTTACAATGATATTGGCTGATGGTTCTCTCCCTATAAATGGAGAAGGCTATATTAGATGGTTGCATTATCTGTCAGGAATCACCTGGATAGGTCTTCTTTACTATTTTAATTTTGTACAAGTACCGGCTATGGCTAAGGCGACAGCTGACAAAGAACCTGGACCTGCCGCTATTGGGAAATATGTAGCTCCTTTAGCACTATTATGGTTTAGATGGGGTGCAGTCGTAACTTGGGTTACTGGCGCTGCTTATTTGGGACATAACGGACAGTTCGTTGCTGCATTTACTTTTGCAGGTGGTTATAGTTCAGTTATTGGTGCTGGCGCTTGGCTTGGAACAATTATGTTGTTCAACGTATGGGTTTTAATCTGGCCAAATCAACAAAAAGTATTGGGAATGGTTGAAGCTACAGCCGATGAAATAGCTTCTGCTAAAAAGACAGCTCTTTTAGCATCTAGGACAAATACTGCTCTAAGTATTCCAATGTTATTATTTATGGGCGCTGCTCATCACACTGAATTATCAAGTGTGGCACTTACAATATTAAACACTTTAGTTTAATCAAAAAAACCTAACCTGACTTCTCAGGTTAGGTTTTTAAATATAAAATACAACTAGCTTAGAATCTATGCGTAAGACCAATACCTCTAGTTGTTACGTCTGACCCTGTTGAATCAAAGTCTTGTTTAGCATAACCGAATGTTAGGTCGGAAGTTTTGCTAAGATTCATTTTAGCTGACAATCCAAGTGTTTTATAATCTTGAGTAGCAGCACCGTCAGAATCACCTTTTGCATAAACAACTTGTAAGTCTGTAGATCCCATAGAATAGTGAGTTCCAATAGTTGTAACGTCACCTTGTGCACCATTAATGTTAGAGTAACTTCCATTTATTTGAAGATCTTCAAGTGAGACGAATACTCCAGCATTTGGTAATACCTTCATTGAAGCATAGAATCTATCATTACTTGTTCCAAGATCTTGTGAATGACTTCTAGAATAACCAACGACTAATCCAGACATAAACATATCTTTGAGTTGAAGACCCATAGTATAGTCACCTTGATCTGTATTTGATTGATCGCCGGCAGCTGTTTCTGAATCATTAACAGCGACCATATAGGATAGCTCTAAAGGCCCCATTTGATTATGATAAGCAAACATACCTTCAACATTACCATCTATACCAGCATTACCTGCACTTGTAGCACCGTGTTGGTTCATTGCCCAAGCAGTATCAATGTTGTGATCAAATTGACCCATGGTTTTATATGGGGACTCATATGTACCTGCACCAAAATAACCAAGGCCTGTTTTTAAACCTAAATTACCTACATGAAGGTTAAATGTTCTACAATCATTTGTAGTATTACAATTTGTAACACCATCTTCTGATGTGCCATCGATACCATCGAATTTATATTCGAGGTTACCAATTAATTGAAGACCACCACCTAAGTTTTCTTTGAACTTAAGACCAAGTCTACTTTTATTCCCACTATCTTCTAAAGACTCATCATCAGCTGAACCGCTGCCAACTTGTCTGTCATCATATCCAACATACATGCGTCCATAAAAATGTACACCAGATGATGATTTTGCAGATGACATAGCATTGTGTCCATTATCAGACATTGCGTTCTCACCCGCATAAGAAGCTAATGAAAATGACGTAAGCAATAAAATACTTAATAGTTTTTTCATGTTTTCCCCTATTTTTTAACGTTAACAAGGTCATTCTAGGGCAAGTTGCACCAAAAATAAACATATTTGTAAGTATTTGCTTAAGTAATCTGATTATGTAGCTTTATAAATTATTTGATATAGAATGTCTTTTTCATGAGAAAATGATGAATTATGAATAGCAATGTTATGCCAACCTATAATAGGAAACCTGTAACCTTTGTTAGAGGAGATGGAGTCTATCTATATGATGATAAAGGTAACAAATATCTAGATGCTCTGTGTGGTCTTGCTGTTACAAGTCTAGGACATTCTCATCCTATCATATCTAAAATAATTAAGGATCAATCACAAACATTACTACATACATCGAATGCATTCATTATCGAGCATCAAGAGCTGCTTGCAAAAAGATTATGTCAACTAACAGGCATGGATAACGCTTTTTTTTGTAACTCTGGAGCAGAGTCAGTAGAAGCTGCTATAAAAATTGCTA
Source organism: Gammaproteobacteria bacterium (assembly GCA_016779485.1). Lineage (GTDB taxonomy): Bacteria > Pseudomonadota > Gammaproteobacteria > CACLCV01. The sequence goes on along the minus strand of JADHNN010000003.1, from coordinate 103,491 downwards.
GAAAATATGGACATGAAAGGGGGTATAGCAATCCTAAAATTGTTGTTATGTCGAATAGTTTCCATGGAAGAACAATGGGAGCGATGAGCGCTACGAGTAATAAAAATTCTCATGAATCATTTGGTCCTATCATAGAGGGATTAATAAGAGTTAATTTTAACAATATAGATGATATCAAAAATGCAATTACCTCAAATTCTGATATCGCTGCAGTTTTACTCGAACCTATTCAAGGTGAGGGCGGGATTATATCCTGTGATATATCATATCTACAAGAATTAGATAGATTGTGTAAGGAAAATAATATATTGCTCATGGCTGATGAAGTGCAATCAGGTTTTTGTAGAACAGGAAAATGGTTTAGCTATCAACACTTCGATATTATTCCTGATGTTGTAATGGTGGCAAAAGCTCTAGGCAATGGCGTTCCTGTAGGAGCATGTCTTGCTAGAAGCGAAGCAGCCAATATACTAAAAGCAGGAATGCATGGCTCTACTTTTGGTGGTAATTACTTATCTACGTCTGTTGGACTCACTGTATTAGATATAATGAGAGACTCGCAATTATGTATGAATGTGAAACATATAAGTAATGCGATGAAAAGGGCTACTGATGCCGAATTGAAATCACTTAATGTAGTTTCAGAAATTAGAATCTATGGAATGATGATAGGTATTGAATTGAAATCAAATTGTACGGAACTTGTTGTTAAAGCTCTTGAAAAAGGTTTAGTTTTAAATGTAACTAAAGAAAAAGTCATTAGACTTTTACCTCCTTTAATTTGTAAAGAAGAACATATTTTAAAAATAGTCGCTATAATAAAACAGCTAATTACAGAAAATTATGAAAACTAGACACTTTAGATCTCTTATAGATATTAATACAAGTGAATTTAATAAAATAATTCAGGATGCAATTACATACAAAGCTCTAGATAACAGTAATAATGTTCCTACAGATTTTACTAATAAAACACTTGCAATGATTTTTAAAAAAAATTCTACAAGAACTAGAGTTTCTTTTGAAACTGCTATGTTTAAGTTAGGCGGACATGCAATATTTTTATCAGAGGATTCATCACAATTAAAAAGAGGTGAAGAAATATCAGATACAGGTAAAGTCCTATCAGGTATGGTGGATTTAATTATGATCAGAACTAATACTCATAACGAAATTAAAAAGCTCGCGGAAAATTCATCAGTCCCTATAATTAATGGATTATGTAACCTATTTCATCCATGTCAGTTGTTAGCAGATATGCAAACTATTACTGAAATTAAAGGCAATAACCTATCAGATCTCACCATGGCATGGATAGGTGATGGAAATAATATGTGTAATTCATACATCAATGCATCCAAGTTGTTAGGATTTAAGCTTAAAATATCTACACCTCACGGATATGAACCTGATAGTTACACACTAGAAAAGTTTGGTGAAAACGTTGAGATTTGTGAGTTACCTGGGTCGGCGGCTGAACAAGCTGATGTTGTGACAACAGATGTCTGGACAAGTATGGGTGATGAAAAAGAGGATGAAGAAAGAAAAAAAATATTCAAAAGCTATCAAGTTAATATGAATCTTATGTCTAAAGCCAAAGATGATGCAATTTTTTTACACTGCTTACCTGCACATAGAGGTGAAGAGATAGATGATATGATTATTGACTCCAAATATAGTTCAGTTTGGCAACAAGCGCATAATAGGTTATATAGCAGTATGGCTTTAATAAAGTTTTTGTTGACGCTACAAGACTAAAGATTCTTAATTAAATTTTCTCTCATAATTCTGTTACCACATTTTAAAATTTTGTTAATAGCTTTCCTAATCTTTTTAGTATCACTATTTAAAATTATACTTTTTACTTCTGGTATTACCTGAGGATGCATGCTAAAAGATGTGAGTCCAAGGCCAAGAAGGACTTTTGTATAAAATGTTTCTCCAGCCATCTCACCACATACGCTCACATCAATTCCAGCTTTATTACAAGCATCAATAACTTTTTTTATAAGATTAAGTACCGCGGGTTCTGTTGGATCATACAGATTAGATACCTCATCATCAATACGGTCTATTGCAAGTGTGTACTGAACTAAATCATTTGTTCCAATAGACATAAAATCCACATGTTTAGATAATATATCTGCCTGTAAAGCACAAGCAGGAACTTCTACCATTATTCCTAGCATGTATTCTTCTGTAAACTTTTTTCTTTCATTTTTTAATTCAATTTGTGCTTCATTTATAATTTCTTTAGCCATGTATATTTCATTTACATTTGTAATCATTGGAATTAATATTCCAAGTTTTTTATTATAGCCAGCTCTAAGCATAGCTTTAATTTGAGTTTTAAAAATATTTTTTTCCACAAGACTATATCTAATACCTCGAAGACCTAGTGCAGGATTTTTAGCTATGTCACCTGCCTTTATATTTTCTGAAACTTCTTTATCTGATCCGATATCAAGAGTTCTAATAGTTACAGTTTTCTGTATCATTCTTTTAAAAACTTTTTTATATGCTAAGACTTGTTCTTCTTCAGATGGAAGATTACATCGATTCATATATAGATATTCTGTCCTATAAAGCCCTATACCATCACAGTTCTTATCTAAAAACTTTACTTCTTCCGATAACTCTATATTGGACATTATTTTTATGATTTTCCCATCGTTTGTAATTGATTTCTTTTTTAGAATCTTTCTCAATCCTCTTACTAAAGAGGTATTTTTATTATCAAGACTTTTGAAATATTTGATTTCATTTTGATCTGGATTAATTATAATTTCATTATTTTCTGAATTCATAATAAGTAAATCATTGTCTTTGATAATATTATTTGATGCGCCAGCTTTAACCATCATAGGCAAAGATAGACTTTTGCTAAGAATGGCGCTATGAGAGGATTTACTTCCATGAGATGTAATTACTCCAGATACATGATTATAATAAATATCTATAATTTCTTTTGGAGTAATTTCATCTGTAATTATAATTTTATTTCGTAAATTGACTTTTTTTAGATTCGAGCCACTTTTACTATCTCTTAAAAAATCTAATAGACTTATAACCATCTGTTTTATGTCTATTAATCTTTCTCTTATATATTTATCTTCTATTCTTTTAAATTCATTTTCAATTTTTTGATATTCTGTAGCAATTGACCAGTTCGCAGTGTAAAGATTATTTTCAATTTTTTTTGTTATATTTTTTTGAAAGCTTTTGTCTTCAATAAAATGAAGTTGAGTTTCTATAAGTTTTGTAATTGTTGCATTATCTTTAACTTTATCCCTTGATTTCTCATATCCTTCTCTAATACTTACTAAAGATTTTTTGAATTTTTCAACCTCTTTAGGAATTTGAGATTTTTTAATATAAGAAGGAGCATAGTCGATATTATTTTTATCGATATGAACTGCCTGTCCAATACATATGCCTTTTGATATGCTTTCTCCATTAATGATTAAACTCATAAAGCCTCATCAAAACCATTTAGGAATAATTTTTCTATCGAACCCATAGCTTCCTCTTGATCTTTGCCTGTTATTTTTACCTCTAACACTGATCCTTTTGATGCAGATAACATTAATAATTTCATAATACTTCTAGCATCAGCACTTTTATTATCTTTTACAAGGATAATTTCTGATTTAAAGTTATTTGATAATGCTACTAGCTTAGCTGCAGCTCTAGCATGTAGACCTAATTTGTTTAGTATTGTTAAGTTTTTTGAAATCATTATTTTTATAACTTCATTATTCCAGTAATACCACCATCAACCGCTCTATTGGCAAGCTGATTAAGAGAATCGGTTGAATAATTGAATACGTTTAAAAGCATAGATAGGTTTAACCCAGCAACTACCCTAATATTTTTATAATCAATAGATTTAGCAATATTCGATGGTGTTGTCCCTATTATGTCAGTCAAAATAAGAACTCCACGGCCTTGATCAAGGAATTTAACATACTTTTGTCCTAACTCTTTGATATCATTTGGCTGATCATAATTATCAACTGATAATATTTCTAGACGAAAAGGGTTTTTTCCAAATACTGATGTCGCAGTTAGCAACATTTGTTTACCAATGTCGCTGTGAGTAATCATTAATATGCCAACATTCATATTATATATAATTCAAATTTTCAGATTTAAGACTAGTTATAATTTGTTCACTATTTCTAGAATCTCTTATTCTTTTTCTATTTGAGATGTTATCTAGAATTTGACTCAAAGATGACAGAAGGGTAAGGTGATCTTCAGTTTGATCGTAAGGAACTATTAAACACACAATAATATCAACATCAAAATCATCAATATTATCAAAATCTATGGCTTCTTCTAAAACTACTACAGATATAAATGGCACATTTATACCTTCTAATCGAGCATGAGGTAATGCTACCCCATTTCCTACAGACGTCGACCCCAACTTCTCTCTTTCATAAAGCTTATTAAAAATAATATCTGTGTCAATACCTGTTGTTCCACTCAATATTGATGCCAATTTTTCTAAAACACTTTTTTTACTTTTACTATCATCATTAATAGATATATGTGAATTATCAAATTTTATATTTAACATTTAATCTTTCTATTAGTTGAGTTTTCTATTATTAATCTTTCTCTATATTTTGTAACCGTTCTTCTAGCAACAGTTATCCCTTGACTGCTGAAATATTTTGCAATTTCATTATCACTTAATGGTCTTTTTTTATCCTCTTTTTTTATCAGTTCATCAATCATTTTTATTATCACTTTGGATGATATCATTTTTCCAGTATCGGTTGCTAACTCAGAAGAGAAGAAATATTTAAGTTCAAATACTCCTCGAGGTGTCTGAACATACTTTTCATTAGTTGCTCTTGAAACTGTTGACTCATGTATATCTAAATTATTAGCTATTTCTTTTAGAGTCAAAGGTACCAGCCCTATATCTCCGGTATCCAAAAATTTAAATTGTTTTTTAAATATTTCTTTACAAACATTTAGAATGGTTAGATTTCTATTTTTTATAGAGTTTATAATAAAATTAGCTAGATTATGATTTTTTTCCAAGTATTCTTTATCAGTTTTAATTTTACTATCTTTCATTAAGGATATGTAATCTTTGTTCAGGATAAGTTTTGGAGAATTTTTTGTTGATTCAATAATCCATTTATCCTTTCTCTTAAAAACAATTACATCTGGATGAATTTGATAGAAATCCAATTTCTTGATTATTTTTAATCCAGGTTTAGGATTAAGACTCTTGATTAAATCTACTGCTTGCATTCGATAAACGTTGTCATCATTTAATTTTGAAAACAAATCATTAAATTTGAAGTTTTCATTAATATCCATCTTACTCAGAAGACAGATTATTTTTTTTGCATCATCATAATACTTAGATTGATTATGTAGAGCATCTAGCTGAATAGATAAAGAATCACATAAGTCTATTGCGCATGTACCAATGGGATCAAATCTTTGCAATGTATGTAAGACATAAAAAATATCTTGAAACGTAACTTCTGTTAGCCTGTTGGCCTGTATAAAAACTTCTCTTAAATCTTCTGTTAAATATCCATTGTCATTTACACAATCAATAATAATAATAGCTATTATTTTTTCGCTGTCTGAAAACTTTGAAGCTTGAAGCTGCTTCATTAAATGTTCTCTCAAATTATCGGAATCAAGATGATAGTTTAATATATCATTAATATCTGTCTCACCAGCATGATTAGATTTTATGATATTGTAATCTATTTCGTATGCCTCCTCTTTTTCCAGAAAAGGGTTTTCTAGAATTATATTGTCAATTTCTCTATGCAAATCTATTGCATTCATCTGTAATATATTTATAGCCTGTCTAATTTGTGGAGATAAAATCTTTTTTAGGCTTGTACTGGTTGATTGTTTAAGCTTATTCACAATTTGAAAGTTTCACCTAGATATACTTTTTTGACATTATCATTTTTTAATAAATCTTTTGTCTGCCCAGAAGCAAGTACTTTTCCAGAATTTATCACATATGACTTATCACATATTTTTAGAGTTTCTCTAACATTATGATCAGTAATTAATATACCAATATCGTCAATTGAGAGATTTTTTATTATCTCTTGAATATCAATCACTGATAATGGATCAATTCCAGCAAATGGCTCATCAAGTAATAAAAATTTAGGTTTTAAAGCAAGCGCTCTCGCTATTTCAACTCTTCTTCTCTCTCCTCCAGAAAGCTGGACTCCTTTAGTATATAAAAATGATTCTAGATTAAATTTAGATATCAAATCATCCAAAATCATTTGCTTTTCTTTTTTACTGAGCAGTTTACCTGTTTCCAATATTGATTTTATGTTATCGATCGCAGTCATATCGCGAAATATAGATGATTCTTGTGGAAGGTAGCTAATACCATGCTCAAACCTCTTATGTATAGGAGACGAAGTAATGTCCACATCATCTATAATGATTTTTCCTAAATCAGTTTTTATTAAACCCACAGCCATATAGAATGTTGTAGTCTTGCCAGCTCCATTTGGACCGAGTAATCCTATGACCTCACCAGATGAAACATGTATTGTAATATCATCAACCACTATTTGTGAGTCATATGATTTTTGTAGATTTTTACATTCGAGCAAAGACATATTATTATTTTATATTAAATGTTGTGGTAACTTTTTTTTTAATCTTTTTCTTAATAATATCACTTGGTGAGTCATCAATAGTCCATTCATGAGTGTTAGTGTTATAAATCATTTTATTACCTTGTATAATTCTTGTACCTTCCTCATCTTTGATTTCTCTTTTTGCATCTTCTAGGAGAACAATTAATCCAGCATCTAAATCAGCTGACATTCCGATTCCTGTAGTTTTTGAATTTTCTGTGATTATAGTAACTCCCTTGTCAGTTTCTATAAGATCACGGGATACATAGAGAATAGCATATGACGTATACATTCTTACAGGAGGGCTGTTATCATTTGAGATTTTTTTTACATATACATTATTTTTTAAATAAATTTCATCCATATCTCCTGATGGATCAATTGCGGTATTAGATTTCACAATTGTCCTTGATGATAGTCTATACAACTTAAGTTCAGGTCTACTTACAAATGTTATATTATTATTGTACTTTTTCATGAGCTCACCCTCTAAGCTCCATTGGATTTTCATATCTTTATCATTTTTTATTGTCGAAAAATTTAGAACTTGACTTTTCACTGATCCAGGGTTTGATAATTCATTACTTTCAAGATTAGATGAGAGAATAAGACAAGCAATTAGAATTATATATTTTTTCATATTAACCGTGGTTTTTAGATAAATATATCAAATCACATATATCTCTAATAGCTCCATTCCCTCCATGTCTAGGGGTAATCCAATCAAAATCTAATTTTCTTAATATAGGGTTTGAATTAGGAACTATCACTGATAGACCTACATATTTGAGCAGCTCAATATCTACAGTGTCATCGCCAACAAAACAAATTTCTTCAGCTTTAAACTGAATATCTTGTTCATGGAACGATTTCAATTTATTTCTCGTCCCTTGTAATATCGTATCTATATCTAATTCATTACCTCTTATATCTACACATGGTGATTTACGTCCCGATATAATCATTGTTTGAATACCAATAGATTGAATTATTTTTATACCATGTCCATCTTGCGCATGAAACTTTTTGCTTTCATTACCTTGATGGTCATAATACAGTCCTCCATCTGTCAAAACCCCATCCACATCAAATGCAAGCAACTGTATTTTTTTTGCTTTATTTATTAGATCAGTTGTGTATTGATCCTTTGTTAATTCTATGATGGTTGAATGATCAATCATTTTATTTCAAAGATTTAATTATATCTTGTATGGTAATTAACCCAACTATTTTTAATTTATCTACGACAGGTAAGATGCTAATATTATTTTCTTCTAATACTGAAAGAGCTTCAGCAGCTAGTATATCTCCGCTTATTGTGTATGGATTTTTTGTCATTAATTTTCCTATTAAAATTTCATTATAATTCTTATATTTAGTCATTATTCTTTTTATATCACCGTCGGTGATTACTCCAGAAAGTTTATTACGACTATTAACGACTAGCACTATTCCTAGATTGCGCTTAGAAGTAATCTTGAGTAGTTGAGAAAAAGTTGAGCTCATATTTAGTATAGGAATATTCTTTCTGATCATTATGTCAGAGACATTTATTAGCAATCTTCTTCCTAACGTTCCTGCTGGATGCGTTTTTGCAAAATCTTGTGTCGTGAACCTTTTCTTAGCTGCCACCGTTAAAGCTAATGCATCTGATATAGCCAATGCACATATAATACTAGATGAAGGCGCCAAGTTATTTGGACAAGCTTCTCGAGTCACAGATGCATCTAGAGCTAAATCAGAAGATCTTGCTAATTTAGATGACATATTTCCAGTGATGGAAATTATTTTGCATTTTAAAACTTTGAGAGAGGGTAGAAGTTTAATAATTTCTTGAGTCTCACCAGAATTTGAATATGCAATAATAATATCTTTATTCTGAATAGCGCCCATGTCTCCATGTAATGCTTCAGTGGCATGGATGAATACTGAAGGCGTACCTGTACTACTAAGTGTTGCCGCCATCTTCATAGCGACATATCCTGATTTGCCTAGTCCAATAGTAATTACTTTTCCTGAATACAGAGCAATTAAATCACAAGCTGTGTCGAAATCTGAATTAATCTTATTAAGAGTTCGATTAAGAGAAGATACTTCTCTTTTGATAATTTCTTTTGCTAGTTGTTTATTTGTTTTTTTACTCATTATTATTTAAATATAGATTCAATATATAGGAAATATGTTATTACTAATACTGCCGAATATACAGTTTTTAAATTATTTTTCGATTTAATGGTTAAATAGAATATTAAAGTACTAAAAGTTAATATTATAAAATCTCTTAATAAATCAGTCTCATCAAAAAAAGCAGGATTGATGATGCCTGCTGTTGTCATAGCGACAGCAATATTGAATGTATTTGATCCTATAATGTTACCTATTATAAAATCAGCTTTCCCTTTTCTCGCAGACTGTATACTTGCTGCTAGCTCTGGTAAGCTAGTACCCAGTGCAACAAGCGTAAGCCCGATTACATATGAAGTAATTCCTAAAAACAGCGCAATCTCAGTGGCGCCTGTTATAAAAAGATTTGAACCATATATCAGAAGAATAAGCGAAGAAGTTAAATATAGAAATAAAACTATGATGCTGTACTTTTTAGTATTCACATTTCTATTTTCTTTTTTGCTGGGTTTAAAAAAATAAATACTTATTAAAAAAACTGAAATTAATATAAGTGAGTCGGAGATCGTAAAGGTTTTATCAAAAAATATTAACATAAAAGCCATACTTCCTAAAATAATCATGCTTATGAATGGCCTCAAAGGTAATGAAAGATGTAATTTATCTAAATTAACAAACAGCATAGAAATTGAAAAAACTAAAAATATATTTGATATGTTTGAACCTAGCGCATTTCCGACTGCTAATATTGTCTGATTTTGCATAGCAGACTCAATAGAGACAAAAATCTCTGGGGCAGATGTTGCAATGCCTATTACAAAAAAACTTGCATAAAAACTTGAGATAGAAAGGGTGCTTGCAGTTCGTTCTGTTGTTGTTACCAATAAATCTGAACCTACTAGTAGAAAAACTAGACCTAATAATAAGATAGATACAGCTTCTATCATGATGTTAAATTTTGAGATGTGTAATATTTATCTTTTGAATTAGTAGTTAATTTCAAGAACATCAATTTCAAAGTCTTGAACATCCTTTCCATCAGTTATCATTTTAGCTCTACGCTGCAGATATGATTCTCTTAAGAAAATGTATTTATCTTTAGCAGCTGTATCAAGAATCTTGGATGCTTTAAGTAAGTTAGCTCTTGTATCTATGACATTTGTTGCCTGAACCAATTGTCTTTCTTCATGATGTAATTCTGTATGGACTGGAGATATACTTTTATTCATAACTATATCTGCATAAAACCCTGGAGCATCTCTAAATGAGCTAGGTCCAAAAAATGGTAGTACTAAATAAGGACCTGATGGTATGCCATAAAAACCGAGAGTCTGACCAAAGTCCTCTTTATGTCTCTCAATTCCAATAGTGCTTGCAACATCAAATAGTCCAAATACTCCAATAGTAGAATTAATTATGAGTCTGCCAGATGAAGACATTGTCTTGTCTATGTTTAATTGTAATGCACTATTTATAATTGTGCTAATTTCGCCGAGATTATTGAAAAAATTTGAAATACTATCTTCTACAGGATCTGGGGTTACTGCTTGGTATCCTTTTGCAATTGGCTCTAGTATTGAGTCATCTATAACTTCGTTGAAATTAAAGATAGCTCTATTAATTGGTTCTAAAGGATCATCTTCTGAAGAATATGCATTGTTAGTAGTAGTGAATAATATGAAAATCAGCATTAATATCGATAGGATTGAGAACGGACACTCTATTTTTTTTGATTTAACCATTAACATTTCTAAATTATATACTAAAATGAGCTTGATGATTAAAAAAATATTAATCTTATTTTCATTTATATTAATATCGCTCCCAGCGTATTCTGAAGATGGACCCGATGTCTTTTTAAAAAGGTCTGTTGATGAAATATCAAATCTTGTATCAAAAAATAAAGAAAGATTTGAAAGAGATGAAAATTTTTTAAGGCAGAAGATGAACACTATAGTTATGCCAAAACTTGATATCGCTTTGATGTCTAAAATCATATTAGGTAAGAAAATTTGGATGTCTATGTCTGAACAACAAAAGCTCGATTTTGTCTCAGCATTTAAATATCGGATGACCAGCACGTATATGAAATCAATAACTGCATTCGATGGTGAAAAGATTGTATTCCTCCCTTTCGAACCTGGTAAAAAACCTAATTTAGCTTTAGTTAAATCAAAATACATTATACCCTCAGGAAATATAGACGTTGATTATAGATTAATTAAAAATACAGAAGGTTGGAGAGTATACGATATTATTTTTGAGGGTATTAGCTTAATGAAAAACTATCGCGCAGATTTTAGGGAGCACGTTTCAGAAAGCGGTATAGATTCATTAATTAAAAGTTTAAATAAATAAATTCAATTATACAGGCTTAAATGAAATAAGAAGTCTAGGTAATAATGTCAAAACAGCAATAAGCGCAATGAACATTGCGAAACCTGTAAGCACACCAAATATTATTGTTGGTATAAAGTTAGATAATATTAATATAGAAAAGCCAAAAATAACTGTAATACCAGTAAAGAATATTGCATTACCAATTGTTGAGTGGCATTCAAGTATAGTTTTGTTGTAGTCGTGATGATTTTTTAGTTCTTCTTTAAATCGATAAATATAATGAATGCTATTATCTACAGCAATTCCCACTGTTATCGCAGCCACAGTTATTGTCATCATATCTAAAGGTAGTTTTAGTATGCCCATTATTCCAAGCACTAACAGCGCTGAAATTAAATTAGGAATGATGCCAATAAACATCAAGGAGAAAGACTTAAACAATATTAGAAACATTAATGCAATTACTAACATTACAAAGCCAAGTGACTTTATTTGAGAGTCAAAAAGACTTTGTAACATGTTATTGTATAAAAGCAGTATCCCTGTAAGGGTAATCTCCTCTGATTGTAAGTATTTATCATTACTTAAATCATTTTGAATATCTTTTATAAGGTCTGCTCTTCTCAGCTCTTGATTAGAATCTAATATTCTCACACTTATTCTAGCCTCATTGTCATCGATAGAAAGATATGGAGTGACAGCTATATCTTTCACTTCTTTTGGTAACTTTTTGTAAAGTAATGACATTTCTAGACTATTCAATTCTTTATTGTCATTTACAATTTCTGCGATACGTATTGATGATGCAAATGATAAAACTTTTCCTATGTATTTATTCTCATCAAGATAATCATGAACATATTTTATCTTATTTACTTTGTCTGTCGTAAACCAGTTAGACTCCATAGAATCTTCATCACCAAACAAATCGCTGAACTCGTCATCTTCATTTTTAGTGTCAGGTTCTTTAAATTTAATAATTACATCCATTGGAGTTGTGCCTCCAAGCTTATTATCTATCAGTTGCATGCCTTTATATATTTCTGTATTTGATCTGAAATAATTAATAAAACTATTTTCTACCTTCAGCTGATTGAGACCATATATAGTTATTATTATGAGTAAGGAAAATACTATATATATAGATTTTTGTGACTTAATAGTAATCTTTGCTAGATACTCAGTAAACAACAGGTTTGTTTGACTATTATTAACTAAAGTATTTTCTTTATTTGAATATAAGACTATCAAGCATGGAAGAAGAATGAACGAAGTTATAAATAGCGTGGTAAGACCGAATACCATCATATAACCAAAGTCGATGACCGGTTTAATATCACTCATAATTAACGATGCAAACGCTACGATTGTTGTTAAAGCAGTATACAGACAAGGCCAAACCATTTTTTGGAGCGTGCTTAAGACTGATTCTTTTTTATTACATTTTAATGTCGAATAAATTTGTCTATATCTAACTATTATATGAATATTCATTGAAAGAGTAAGTATTAACATTAGTGAAATAAAATTTGACGATATCACTGTTACTTTCCAATCTAGAAAACCAAGAAGACCAATCATGAATAGCACTGAATAGACACAATTGATTATTGGAGTCATTACCCAGATTAATTTTTTAAAAATAATTACTAAAGTGCTTAATATGAAAATTAAGACTCCAATTCCGAAATTTATTAAATCATTCCTAATGAAAGTAATCATATCGTCTGTAATCATAGGTATTCCACCTAATCTGATTTCATATCTTTCATTTGTGTATTTCTTTTGAATCGTTCTTACTTCTTCAATAAGTTTGCTAATTTGTTTGTTATGTTTTTCATATAAATCATCATATGTTCTTTTTTTTATAAAATATTCTTCTTGTAAATAAGAATCTTGTCTATATTTTTCAAATAATTCATCTCGTTCTAATCTTGCTATTTCAAGATTTTTATTATCTTCAATTAGTATTTGCATAGCGGTAGTCTTTGCATCATCACTTATTACTAAATCTTTATATACTGGGCTTGTAAGTATTTCGATTTTTGCCATATCAAGATTAATATCATCACTGAATATATTTGGAACATTGTTAATCAACTCTGTAAGTGGCTTATTAGAACTACTTATCAAAGGGATATTAACTATAGATGTGACTGACTGGACGTTTTTAAATTTACTTATTTTTTCTGATATAAATTTAATATAAGTAAGTGTATCTATGGAAAATATGTCCTCATTATTATCTGTTATCGTCAATACTAAAAAATCATTTGTTTTATATCTACTGCTGACTTCTCTGAATAATTTTAAATCTTTGTCATCTTCTAATATTAACGTATCTGCAGAAGCATCTAATTTGAAGTTGCCCATATTAGAAAGAGATATAATTAATATTAGAGCTAAAAATACTAATACAAACGCCGGAAATCTAAGTATGTATTCTTCATAAATCTGCGAGATCTTTTTTTTCATAGCTTTATTGAGTATAAACTTTTAGAATACCGAAACAAACTCAAAAATAGATATGGATAAATTATTAATTCAAGGCAACCAATCCTTATCAGGGTCAGTGAAGATTTCAGGAGCTAAAAACTCTGTTTTACCTATGTTGTGTGCTTCAGTCATGTCTTCAAAAGGATCTGTTGAACTAGAAAATGTTCCACATTTACATGATGTGACCACTACCACCAGACTCCTAACACAGATGGGAGTAAGAGTTACGATGGATGAATTCATGAAAATTAGTCTTGATGCTAATGATATTCATAATTTGTATGCACCCTATGATTTAGTCAAAACAATGCGTTCCTCTATTTTAGTGCTAGGCCCACTATTAACTAGATTCGGTGAAGCCAAGGTTTCTCTTCCCGGCGGATGTGCAATTGGAATGAGACCAGTTGATATGCACTTAGAAGCTTTAGAAAAGATGGGAGCAGAAATTAAAGTCGAAAGTGGTTATATCCATGCTAAATCAAAAAGACTAAAAGGAGCTAATATTATTTTTGCAACAAAATCTGTAACAGGAACAGAAAATATTATAATGGCTGCCACGTTAGCAGATGGAACTACTAAGATTGAAAATGCTGCAAATGAACCTGAAATAATTGATTTATGTGAATTTTTAAAAAAAATGGGTGCTAAAATTAGCGGACATGGAACAGACACAGTTGAGATTGAGGGTGTTGCATCTCTATGTGGAGCTTCACATAATCCTTTACCAGATAGAATTGAAGCTGGAACATTCATGGTTGCCGCTGCCATAACACGAGGAGATATAGAAATAAATAATATCATTCCTGCACATTCTCAAGCTGTGATTGATAAATTAACTGAGGCTGGCGCAGATATTACATCTATGAATAATTCTGTAAGAGTAAAAATGAACAAAAGGCCTAGTGCAATTAATATTGAAACAAATGCCTATCCGCATTTTCCTACGGACATGCAGGCTCAGATTACTGCGCTGAATACATTAGCTAAAGGAGAGAGTTTTGTTAAGGAGAATATTTTTGAAAATCGATTTATGCATATCCAAGAACTTCAAAGAATGGGTGCAAAGATAACAGTCAAAGAAAATATTGCACACATAACCGGCAAAGATAAGCTATATGGGGCTCCTGTTATGGCTACTGATTTAAGAGCTTCAGCAAGTCTTATCCTGGCTGGTTTAGCTGCTGAGGGCATTACTGAAATTGGGAGAGTTTATCACATTGATAGAGGGTATGATTGCATTGAAGAAAAACTTCAGTTAATTGGTGCTAGGATTTCAAGAAAACCCATGTAAAATGCTATCAAATGATTAGATTAGCCATATCCAAAGGTAGAATTTTAGAACAAGCTATTGATATTCTTAGTAAGATTAATGTTATCTGTAAATATGACCCCTTAAATACCCGTAAGCTGATCATACCTACTAATAAACGTGAACTTGAGATAGTTGTCATCAAAGCAACAGATGTCCCGCTATATATAGATTCAGGAAAAGTAGATCTAGGAATTGTAGGAATTGATACACTTCTTGAGGATTCTGCCTCAAATTATTATCGTCTTGCTGATTTAGAAATATCTAAATGTAGATTGGTAGTGGCAGGCAACCCTGGAACAAAGTATTTTAATAATATGAAGGTTGCAACAAAATATCCTTATGCTGCAAAGAGTTATTTTGAAGAAGTTGGTTTGCAATGCTCAATTCTTAAACTTTATGGATCTATCGAGTTAGCTCCAGTACTTGGTTTGTCTGATTTTATAGTTGATATAGTTGAATCAGGAAAAACTCTTAAAGAAAATAATTTAAAAGAATATGATAAAATAGCTGATATTTCATCACTATTAATTGCTAATAAAGTTTCTTATAAATTTAATAGAACAAAAATAGAAACACTTGTTAGTAAGGTAATAAATTATGGTAAATAAAACAGACGATTTAAGAATTATTAATACCCAAGAACTCTTAAGTCCTAGTGATGTTATCAAAGAATTATCTCCTTCAGAAACAGGAATCAAAACCATATTAGAAAGCAGAAGGGAGATTAGTAGAATTCTTAATAAAAAATCAAAGAAATTTATAATTGTTGTAGGTCCATGCTCAATTCATGATATCGATGCTGCGAAAGAATATGCTATAAGGCTCAAAAAACTAAAAGAAAACCTGTCAGAAAACTGCTTAGTAATAATGAGGGTTTATTTCGAAAAACCAAGAACAGTCATTGGATGGAAAGGTTTAATTAATGACCCTGAACTAGACGGATCATTTAAAATTAATCATGGCATAAAGTTAGCTAGGAAGCTCCTAATTGATTTATCGGAGATGAATATACCTTGTGGTCATGAATTTTTGGACTTGGTAAGCCCACAATATTTATCTGACTTGATAAGCTGGGGAGCTATAGGTGCTCGAACCACTGAAAGTCAAAGCCATAGAGAACTTGCTTCAGGATTGTCATGTCCAGTTGGATTTAAAAATGGTACTGATGGGAGTATTCAAATTGCTATTGATGCCATGAATGCGGCACGACATTCACATAGCTTTTTATCTGTCACCAAGGAGGGAAGGTCAGCTATATTCAATACAGCCGGCAACGAAGATTGTCATATTATATTGAGAGGCGGTAATAAGAAAACAAATTATTCTTCTGAAGATGTTAAAAAGTCTGCTTCAATTCTAGAAAGCAATGGTTTGAATCCCAATATAATGATTGATGCTAGTCACGCTAATAGTAATAAAAACTATAAAATGCAATCTGCAGTTGTCGATGATGTTAAAAATCAAATTATTCAAGGTGAGAAAAATATTATAGGCCTGATGTTAGAAAGTAATTTGATTGAAGGAAATCAAAAAATTGATAGTAAAGAAAATTTAAAGTATGGCCAAAGCATAACAGACTCTTGTATTGGCTGGCAAGAAACAGAGGATATAATTTTATCACTCGATGAGTCATTAAAAAAAACTTATGAAAATTAAAAGCCTAAACTCAACTTCAAAAGATTTTTATATAAATTTGTCTAAATATTTAAGCTTAAAAGTAAAAAACTCAGAAGCTATTGAGTATTCTGTAGCACAAATTATAAATGATTTGGTTAAAAAGAAAGATAGAGCATTAATTAACTTTTCTAAAAAATATGACAATGTTAATTACACCAAAATAAGCGATTCTATTGTGTCAAAAAAAGAAATAGAGGATGCTTATAAATTGGTTCCATCATCTCTTTTAAAAAATATTAAAAAAGCTATAAGTAATATAAAAAAATTTTCTAAAAGACAAATTTTAAATAGCTGGACAATCAAACAAAATGGCTCAACCCTTGGGGAAAAGGTAACACCTATCAAAAAAGTTGGGATTTATGTTCCAGGAGGAAAAGCAAGTTATCCATCTACAGTTGTTATGAATTCAGTTCCAGCTAAAACTGCTGGGGTAGATGAAATTACGATGGTATGTCCGCCAACAGATGGTAAGTTAAATCCATTAGTATTGGTTGCTGCAAATCTTTGTGGCGTTAATAAAATTTATAAGTTTGGTGGCGCACATGCGATTGCTGCTTTGGCATATGGGACTGAAAGTATAGAACCAGTTGATAAAATAGTGGGGCCAGGTAATATTTACGTAGCAACTGCAAAAAAGATGGTATTTGGAAAAGTTGGCATCGACAGTTTTGCTGGCCCATCAGAAATACTAATTATTGCTGATAGTTATGCTGATCCTGAGTGTATCGCTATTGATATGTTTGCTCAGGCAGAGCATGATGAAATGGCTCAATCTATTTTACTGACAACTAGTTCTAAACTTATCAATGCAGTAAATAAAAAAATTGATACAATGATAAAAAACCAAAAAAGAAAAAAGATTATTAATAAATCCCTGGTTACCAGAGGCCTTTTCATTAAAGCAAAAAATAAATCAGAAATAATTTCGATAGCAGATACGATTGCTCCTGAACACTTAGAAATTCTTGGGTATGAGAATTTTAAACTAGAAAAAGAGATTCATAATGCCGGAGCTATCTTTATAGGAGAGAGCAGTCCAGAAGTTTTTGGTGATTATTGTGCTGGGCCAAACCATGTTTTACCTACAAGTGGAACAGCGAGATATGCATCTCCTTTGGGTGTTTATGATTTCCTAAAACGAACAAGTATTATGAAGATTTCTAAAACGCATGCAAAAGAGCTATCACAAATTGCTTCGTCTATTGCTGAGTGCGAGGGTTTATATTCTCATTCAGAATCAGCGAAATTTAGAAATTGACTATCACTGAATAGATTTGTGTGTCTGTGGCATAACAGAAACCTTTATGACTGTCTCAATAACCTTATTTTGTCTTTTGAATTTTAGAATAATCTCTTCATCTACTTCTAATGAAGCAACTATTTTTACAACTTGTTTAATATTATCAATTTTTATTCCATCTAAACTCAAGATTATATCATTTGGTAGAATTCCTGATTTATCAGCAGGTCCATTTACCAGGACTTTTGAGATGACCAC
This sequence comes from Gammaproteobacteria bacterium, assembly GCA_016779485.1. Classification (GTDB taxonomy): domain Bacteria; phylum Pseudomonadota; class Gammaproteobacteria; genus CACLCV01. The sequence goes on along the minus strand of JADHNN010000003.1, from coordinate 85,388 downwards.
TCCTTCCAGAGTGTCATAAGCGGACATACCAATATATCCTCTGACAACTCTTCCATATTTTATTAATTGTTGTGTAATGTCCCTTACTAGGTTTGATGGTACTGCTAAACCTATTCCATCACTCCCTCCACCTAAGGATAAATTCATAGTATTAATACCAATAAGCTCGCCTTTTATGTTTACCATGGCTCCGCCAGAATTTCCTGGGTTAATGGCAGCATCAGATTGAAGAAATTCATCGAGTGGGTTTTCAGTAATATGGCCACTATTAGTTCTTGAAATAATCCCTTGTGTTAGAGTTTGTCCTACGCCAAATGGATTTCCAATTGCCAGAACTACATCACCTATCTGTACGGCAGACGAATCAGAAAAACTAATAGCTTTACCTTTAAAATCACTTTTTAAGAGGGCAATGTCAGTAATAGCATCTATTCCTAAAACCTTTGCAGAGTATGCATTGTTATTAAGAGAAATGATACTCATTCTACTTGCACCTCTGATTACATGTTCATTTGTGACAACATGACCATCATCTGTAATAATAACTCCAGATCCTCTACCTTTATCAGTCTTAATGGTTACAACTGAATTTTTAACAGAATTGTAAACATCATTATAAGAATATTTATTTGTAATATTTATATTTTGATCATTAGTCGTTTCAGCAACCATTATTGTTACTGGCTTTTGAGAAATAAATAAATATGAAGCTATTCCAGCTACAACTCCTATTACCATATATTTTAAAAGCTCTTTATACATAATATTAATTTGTATGTCTAAAAGTATATATTAGAGAATCATAATATGATATATTACTGTCAGAATTAAAGTAAGACTGGGAAATGAGCGATAACAATAATTCATCTAATAGAAGAAACTTTCTAACAAACCTTACAAAAGTCATGGGCGGTGTAGGTGCAGTTTTTGCAGCAATACCGTTTTTATCGAGCATGTCACCAAGTGAAAAAACTAAAATGGCCGGAGCACCTATAGAGATTGATGTTTCAAATATTCAGCCAGGAGCATTTAAAATTGTTGAATGGAGAGGTAAGCCAGTATGGGTAGTTCGTAGAACCCCTGAGATGTTAGAAAAAATAAAAAATGACGTAGGATATTTGGCTGATCCAAACTCTAACGAGGAAAACCAACCGCAATATGCTCAAAATAAATTTAGATCAGTTAAGCCAGAATACCTTGTTTTGTTAGGAGTATGTACTCATTTAGGTTGCTCACCTTTATATAAACCCGGTCAAAACAAAGACTTAGGATTGGAATGGGAAGGTGGATTTTTCTGTCCATGTCATGGATCTAAGTTTGATCTTTCAGGCAGAGTCTTTAAAGGGATGCCTGCACCAACTAATTTGGAGGTACCTCCTTATTATTTTGCCAGCGATACTAAACTCATAGTAGGAGCAGATGAAGGATAATGACTAAATTTATTGCATGGATTGATGAGAGACTGCCGGTCACTAAGTTTGTAAAAAACCATCTTTCAGAATATTATGCTCCAAAAAATTTCAACTTTTTCTATTTTTTTGGAAGTTTGGCTCTATTTGTATTTATTCTTCAGATCATTACAGGTATTTTCCTAACTATTAATTATAAACCCGATGCTGCATCAGCATTCGCATCAGTTGAATACATCATGAGAGATGTGGAATGGGGCTGGTTAATAAGGTATATGCATTCTACAGGAGCTTCATTCTTCTTTATAGTCATATATTTACACATGTTAAGAGCATTAATGTATGGATCATATAAAAAACCTAGAGAACTACTATGGTTATTTGGAATGTTTATATTTGTTTTATTAATGGCAGAGGCATTTATGGGATATCTTCTTCCATGGGGACAAATGTCTTACTGGGGAGCACAAGTCATTATCTCTCTTTTTGGCGCTATACCACTAATAGGGGAATCTTTAGCGTTATGGATTCGAGGTGACTATGTAATATCCGATGCTACATTAAATAGATTTTTTGCATTTCATGTAATTGCACTTCCACTTTTACTTTTTGCAGTTATTTATTTACATATAGCTGCTTTACATACTGTAGGTTCAAATAACCCTGATGGTGTAGAGATTAAAGCAAATAAAAATAATGATGGCGTCCCAGTTGACGGAATTCCTTTTCATCCGTATTACACAGTAAAAGATATATTTGGTTTAGCTGTATTCTTAACTATTTTTATGTTTGTTGTATTTTTCTTACCAGAGTTTGGAGGTTTTTTCCTGGAAAAAGATAACTTCGTTCCTGCTGATCCACTAAAAACTCCTGAACATATTGTACCTGTTTGGTACTTCACACCTTTTTACGCAATACTCAGGGCTGTCCCTGACAAGCTTGGTGGTGTAATTGCCATGGGTCTAGCTATATTTGTACTATTCTTAATGCCATGGCTAGATAGATGTAAAGTCAAGTCTATAAGATATAGGTCAATATCATATAAAATTTTGCTAATAGCTTTTATAGTAAGTTTTATAGGGTTGGGTTATATTGGGATGAAAGCTCCAACTTATACACTCACCTTGTTAGGTAGAATATTTACTATTATCTATTTTGGTTTCTTTATTCTTCTTTATTTCATAAGCAAGAATGAAAAAACAAAGCCTGTTCCTGAAAGAGTGACGATGCATGATTAAAAGATATCTTGCTTTCTTCATTACATTATTTTTATTATCACCTGTCACTTATGGCGCATCTGGAGGCGACCTGAAGCCAGTTGCGATTGACTTAGATAACAAAGCTTCCCTCCAAAGAGGTGCTCAAATTTATTTTAACAATTGTGCAGGATGTCACACATTGCAATACCACAGATACAGTAAGTTTGTTAATGATTTAGGAATCAGCGAAGAGATGATTAAAAAAAATCTTATACTCACAACGTATAAAGGTGAAAAAACAAAACTTGGTTCTACAATTGTAAATTCTATAAACCATGATTCTATCAAAGAGGTTTTTGGTGTAGTACCTCCAGACTTAACCCTTACCGCAAGGTCTCGAGGTTCTGAATGGATATATACTTTCTTAACATCATTTTATGAAGATCAAACTAGACCTATGGGTGTAAACAATGTCTTGTATCCTAATGTAAACATGCCACATGTCTTGTGGTATAAAGAAGGTTTGAAAGAACTCGATGAAAATAATCAATTAGTTATTAAAATCAAAGGCCAACTCAATCAAAAGGAATATGAACAAGAAATTACTGATTTAGTTAATTTCTTAACTTATGTCTCTGAGCCAGCTCAATTAGAAAGATACTCTATTGGCTTCTGGGTAATGTTATTCCTTGTAATTTTTGTGTTTATTACGTATCTTCTAAAGATTGAGTATTGGAGAGACATTAAATAATGACATTATTAGCTAATCGCAGGTCTGCGATATTATTATTCTCTCTTCCCGATTGTTTAGATAGCCACAGAACTAGAATAGTTATTAAAGAGAAAGAAATCACTGCAGAAATTCACGAAGTTGATTTCAATAATATTCCTGAGGAGATTAAAGTTATAAGTCCCTATGATCTATACCCGTCTCTTGTAGATAGAGAATTAGTTCTTCAAAATTCACGAGTGATCATTGAATATTTAGATGAAAGATTCCCACATCCACCTTTACTTCCGGTAGACCCAATTTCTAGAGCTAAATTTAGACTTGCTTTGAATGAAATAGAGCATCATTGGTATCCAAAATATAATAAGTCATATAATCATGAAGTGCTAGATACTAAATTTGTTGATGAAATAAAAAATTATTTTCTTGAGATAACCCCTATGTTAAAAAATGGTTATTTTATGAGTGAAGATTTTGGGCTGGTTGATTGTAGCTTAGCACCATTATTGTGGAGACTAAAAAATATTGATTATGATTTAGCTTCAAATAATAAAACATTAGGTAATTATTCAGATAGAATTTTTGACAGAGAAGCTTTCCAAGAAAGCCTAACTGAAACAGAAAAAGAATTATTCTAATTAAAAAATAATTTCTTTATTCATTTTTCATTACACTAATATCTAAATACTTATGTGATAAAGTAATCAGATGAGTGGCGATTTATACATAGTAGCAACACCAATAGGAAATCTAGATGATATAACATTACGAGCTCTAGATATTCTAAAAAATGCTGATATTATTTTTGCTGAAAGTGTAGAGAGAACCAAAATGCTTCTGACGCACTATGATATTAAAAAAAAAGTCTTATCATATAACAAGGATAATGAAAAAAGAAAAGTTAAGACTATTGAATCATATATTGACAAATCCAAAATCGTTGCTGTAGTTACTGATGCAGGAACTCCCTCAATCTCAGACCCCGGCTTTCACTTACTGTCAAATATTAGATCTGATGTAAAAATAATACCTATTCCTGGTGTATCTTCATTAAGCTGTGCACTGTCTGTTTCAAAAATACCAATGAATATGTTTTTGTTTAATGGATTTCTTCCAAAGAAAGAAAATGATAGAAAGAAAAAACTAAATGAAATATCACGTTTAGACATGCCTGCATGTTTATTTGAGAGCAAACATAGATTATTAGGACTGCTGGAGAACATATCTGAAATTTATGGTAAAGATAATCAAATTGGAATTTTTCGAGAACTTACAAAAGTTTATGAAACAATTTTGTATGATAAAGTTGAGAATTTGATTAGGTATTTTAATAACAATCCACCCAAAGGTGAGTTTGTCGTAATCATCTCCGCTAAAAAAACAAATATAGATTCAAAAATAGAGTACTTATTAACTATCAAACAATTAATTAATAAAAACTTCTCAAATAAAGATATTGTTGAGATTATAAACATCATTTCCAAAGATTCTAAAAAAGAAATATATAAAAATGTATTATCTATTAGACATGAGCTATAGTTTTGTCGTATCATCTAGTTTTAGTGAAACTTACTAAAACACATATAAGATGACTCTAATCAGGGCATCTTTTTTTTTATTTAAAACAAGGAAAGTCTCTTGAATAAGGCTGCCATATTATTACAAGATGGCACCATAATACCTGCTCAGTCTATAGGTCATGATGAAATTAGTTTAGGGGAGATAGTTTTCAACACATCAATGACTGGCTATCAGGAAATTATTACTGATCCATCATACAACCAACAAATTGTTACTTTTACGAACCCGCATATAGGCAATACTGGAATTAATATAGAAGATAATGAATCCGTTAATCACGGGTGTTCAGGAATTATTATTAGAAACTATCCAACCGTAGACAGTAGTTGGAGAAGTGAAAATAAATTTATCAAGTTTTTGAAAGATAAATCAATTACAGCTTTATGCTCTGTGGATACTCGTTATCTAACTTCCTTATTGAGGATTAACGGATCATTAAATGGATGTTTAATTCCAGATATAAAAAAACTAGATTATGCAAAAGATAAACTCTCCAGCTTTCCAGGTTTAATTGGTCTTGATTTAGTAAAGAATGTATCAACAGAGAATAATTATGTTTGGCAAGAAGGAACACATAATCTAATCGATATAGAATCTTTTAAAAATAAAAATAGATTAAAAGTTTTTGCTTATGATTATGGTATTAAAAAAAATATATTGAGAATTCTCCATGACTTAGGTTGTGATGTAACCGTTATCCCTGCTGATTTTTCCTACAAAGAGTTGTTAGATAATGATCCTGATGGAATCTTTCTATCAAATGGACCAGGGGATCCTGCTGCATGTGAATATGTTATTAATAATATAAAAAACTTATTAAGTAAAAAAGTACCTGTCTTCGGTATTTGCTTGGGATTCCAATTAATGTGTTTAGCGAGTGGAGCAAAAACATATAAAATGAAATTTGGTCACCATGGTGCTAATCACCCTGTTATTGACGTTCAAACTAAAAAAGTTTTTATAACTAGTCAAAATCATGGATTCGCTGTTGATATTGATTCTTTAAGTGATAATCATAAAATTACTCATAAATCTCTTTTTGATGATTCACTTCAAGGTGTGGAATTGAAGGATACGCCAGCATATGGTTTTCAAGGTCACCCGGAAGCTAGCCCTGGACCACAAGATATATATAATTTATTTACAAAATTTATCCATAATATGAGAAATGCTAATGCCTAAACAAAGCAGTATTAATAGTGTACTAGTTATCGGTGCCGGACCAATTGTGATAGGGCAAGCATGTGAATTTGATTATTCAGGTGTGCAGGCATGTAAAGCGCTTAGAGAAGAGGGTATAAAAACCATATTGGTGAATTCAAATCCTGCAACAATAATGACTGATCCGGATATGGCAGATAAGATTTATATAGAGCCGATACATTGGAGAAATATTGAAAAAATTATAGCCATAGAGAAACCTGATGCAATATTGCCTACTATGGGAGGACAAACAGCTCTTAACACGACACTAGACCTAAACAGGCATAAAATTTTGAAAAAATATAATGTCAAAATAATTGGTGCTAGTGTTGATTCTATAGATATGGCTGAGGACAGGGGATTGTTTAAAAATGCAATGACTGATATTGGACTTGAAACTCCTAGGGCATTTGTAGCAAAAGATTTTGAAAAAGCACTTACAATCCAAAAAGACATAGGATTTCCTATTATTATAAGACCATCTTTTACACTAGGCGGTTCTGGCGGTGGTATTGCATATAATAAACAAGATTTTGAAAAGATCGTAAAAAGAGGTTTAGATTTATCGCCAACTAATGAAGTTCTTCTAGAAGAATCAGTAATTGGATGGAAAGAGTTTGAAATGGAAGTAGTAAGGGACAAGAATGATAATTGCATAATTATTTGCTCAATCGAAAATCTAGATCCTATGGGAGTTCACACTGGTGACTCTATTACTATCGCACCAGCTCAAACCCTTACAGACAAAGAGTATCAAAATCTTAGGAATCAATCGATTAAGGTTCTAAGGAAAATTGGAGTTGATACCGGCGGATCAAATGTGCAATTTGCTATTAACCCGGATAATGGAAAAATTTATGTTATTGAAATGAATCCTAGAGTATCTAGGTCTTCTGCACTAGCATCTAAAGCAACAGGGTTTCCAATAGCTAAAGTAGCAGCTAAACTTGCTATAGGCTACACTTTGGATGAATTAAGAAATGAAATTACAGGTAATATAATTCCATCATCATTTGAACCTAGTATAGATTATGTAGTCACCAAGATACCGCGCTTTGCATTTGAAAAATTTAAAGAAGCTGATTCTCATTTAACAACACAAATGAAATCAGTTGGTGAAGTAATGGCTATTGGAGGTTCCTTTAAAGAATCTCTTCAAAAAGCTTTAAGAGGTTTAGAAATTGGTATAGATGGTTTTGATGAAATAGATTTTGAAAAGTCGCTGTCGCCTAAAGAAAGACAAGACTTAATTGTTAAGGAGATATCTACACCCTCTGCAAATAGAATTTTATATGTTGCTCAAGCTTTTAGAGAGGGAATGAGTGTTGATGATGTATTTGACTTATCATTTATAGATAGATGGTTTCTGAATCAAATTTTTGAGTTAATCTCCTCTGAAAATGAAATAAAAAATAAATCATTAGAGCTAGCTGTTCAGAGTTTACCTAATTTAAAATCTGATGGATTTTCAGATCGCAGATTAGCAAAACTTTATAATAAAAATGAGAAAGATATTAGAAATTTTAGAAGTGAAAATTCTATTACTCCTGTCTTTAAAAGAATTGATACTTGTGCAGCTGAGTTTGAATCATCAACAGCATACATGTACTCAACATACTCATCGTTTTGTGAATCTAAACCAACTGATAATAAAAAAATTATTATCCTTGGAGGTGGACCGAATAGAATTGGACAAGGAATAGAGTTTGATTATTGCTGCGTTCATGCTTCTATGGCTCTTAAGGATGCTGGATATGAAACGATTATGATTAATTGTAATCCAGAAACAGTATCTACCGATTATGATACATCAGATAGACTTTATTTCGAGCCACTTACAGTTGAAGATGTAATGTCTATTATCGATATTGAGAAGCCTTGGGGTGTTATTGTTCAATACGGGGGACAAACCCCTCTCAAGCTTGCTGATGAACTTGAGAAATGCGGCGTTAATATAATTGGTACTTCTCCTGATTCAATAGACCTTGCCGAAGATAGAGAGAGGTTTAAAACCTTGATTCAATCACTTGGGCTTAAACAACCACTTAACGAGACTGTAACAAACTTTGAGCAAGCTAAAATATCTGCTGACCTGATTGGATATCCACTAGTTGTGAGACCATCATATGTATTAGGTGGTCGTGCTATGGAGATAGTTACTAATAACTCTGATTTAGAAAAATATATGAAAGAAGCAGTGGATGTTTCTGAAGACTCACCAATACTATTAGATAAATTTCTTAATGATGCAATTGAAGTAGATATAGATTTACTTTGCGATGGAAAAGATGTTTATGTGGCGGGCATCATGGAGCATATTGAAGAAGCTGGTATTCACTCTGGTGATTCTGGATGTTCACTTCCGCCATATACATTAAGTATGGATGTTGTAGAGGAACTTAAAGAACAATCAACAAAACTAGCTTTGGCATTAAAAGTTGTAGGATTAATGAATGCTCAATTTGCAATAAAGGATAATCAAATATTTTTACTTGAAGCTAATCCAAGAGCATCACGAACAGCACCTTTTGTTTCAAAAGCTATAGGCTTGCAACTGGCAAAACTAGGCGCTCTTGTAATGTCAGGCATTACGATAAATAAATTAAACTTACCAAATAAATTAAATAACAATTCTTATTTTTCCGTAAAAGAAGCTGTGTTTCCATTTTCTAAATTTCCAGAAGTTGATGTATTGCTTGGGCCAGAAATGAAATCTACAGGAGAGGTCATGGGTTTTGGAAAGTCATTTGGTGAAGCTTACTTCAAAGCTCAGAGGGCAGCTGGTGTAATACTGCCTAAATCAGGCAATGTATTTATTAGTGTAAGAGATCATGATAAAGATGCTATATGTGAAGTAGCTAGAGAGCTTATTGATATGGGTTTTAGTATCTATGCAACTTCTGGAACATTTCTACATCTTAAAGACTCCGAGATTGCATGCTCGAAAATTAATAAAGTTAAAGATGGCCATCCGCATATTGTGGATATGATTAAAAATAACGAAGTACATTTAATTATTAATACTACCGAGGGTGCTCGGTCTATAAAAGACTCTTTTTCTATAAGAAAGGAAGCTCAGAATCATAAAATTTCACTGACTACCACAGTATCAGGCGCCAAAGCTTTTTGTAAAGCAATTAAGTTTATAGATGATTTTGATGCACTCGATCTTAAACAAAGACATGAATCTCTAGTCTAGATTTTATGATTTGAACGTAGCTTCATTAATTTTATTTTCACTGCTAGCAACAATACAACTTATACATATATCGCCACTCACATTTACAGATGTTCTCAACATGTCTAGCAATCTATCAACACCTAAAAGTAATGGAATTCCTTCTAAGGGAATACCTACTTGAGAAAAGATAACAGTCAACATTATGATACCTGCACTTGGTATACCTGCAGTTCCTATTGAAGCTATTGTTGCCGTAATGACAATTGTTAATATCTCACTAATACCTAAATCAATACCATAAAGACTTGCTAAAAAAAAAGTTGCACAACCTTGCATAATTGCTGTCCCGTCCATATTTATAGTTGCACCTAGCGGTACTGTAAAACTGCTAATTGATTTATCGATTCCACATTTCTCATTTGCTGTATTGAGTGTAAATGGTATTGATGCGCTACTACTTGAGGTACTAAAACTGAAAATAATTAGATCTTTAATATTTTTAAAAAATTTTCTAGGATCAAGTTTTGTAAAAATTTTTAGCAACATAGAAAAAGTAATAAAGAGGTGTATAAAAAGGCTAAAGACAACAATAAGAAAGTAGCCCATTAGCGGAGCTAGAGTTTCAATTCCTTGAGTAGCGAATGTCTTAGATAATATGCAAAATACAGCTAGAGGTGTAAATGAGATTATGATTTTAACAAGTTCATTTATAACCATGTTAAATTGATGAATATACTCTATAAATGTATGTATTTTGTCTTGGATCCTACTTGCAGCTACACCTATTAACACTGAGAAAATCAATAAATGAATAATATTACCTTCACTGAGTGATTTAAAAATGTTGCTAGGAAATATGTCAGTTTTTTGATTTGTATTATCTAGCGAGATACTTGAATCTAAATTTGTTAATAATATAGCTTCAAATTCAATGAACGATGAAAATAGCAGGCCAATAGAGATAGCTATTATGGTAGTGAATACATACAAAGTCATTGTTTTAATCCCTAATCTAGAAAGCGATACATCATCTGATAAAGATAAGATGCCACATACTATTGAAAAGAATATTAAAGGAATAATTATTAGCTTGAGAGCAGAAATAAATAAATTAGAAATTAAACTAAAGACTTTTATTATTATAAAATCAGACGCAAGGGTATCAGCGATAAATAAATTTAGGGTGATTCCGATTGCTACACCTAAAATCATTGCAACAATGATTTTTTTTGTGAATGACATGTTTATTTTATAGAATCTAAAGCTGCTTGATAGTTGGGTTCATCTGCAATTTCTGAAACTAGTTCAGAGTGAAGAATTTTGTTATCTTTTGAAATCGTAACTATAGCCCTAGTTGTAATCCCTGATAATGGACCATCTACTAGTAACACACCATAATCCTTAGCAAAGTTTCTAGACCTCATCATTGATACTGGAATTACATTTTCCAATGATTCTAATGTACAAAACCTCTTCATTGCAAAAGGAAGATCGCTAGAAACAATTAGCATTACTGTATCGTCTAGGTCATTAACTTTTTCATTGAAAATTTTAGTAGATTTTTGGCAAACTGGTGTATCAAGACTAGGAACAATGCTTAATATTTTATTTTTGCCTGAGAAGTTCTCTAGGTTTACATCATTTAATTCTGAATCTACAAGTACAAAGTTTGGTGCAGATGAGCCTACTTCTACAATATTTGAATTTGTATTAACTTCATTGCCTTTCAGTGTTACCTTAGCCATTGATATAGAGTATAACGATATGGCTAAAAAGAAAAGTACAAAAAATTGGCTAAATAAACACAGTAGTGATAGGTACGTTAAACTCTCGCAATTAGGTGATTATAGGTCTAGAGCTTTTCATAAGCTTCATGAAATTGATGAAAAATATAAAATTCTAAAATATTCAAAAAATATACTTGATTTAGGTTCAGCTCCAGGTTCATGGTCAGAATATATCACCAGAAATTATGAGGATAAAACCCTTGTTGCTATAGATGTGCTGCAGATGAAACCTATAGATAATACATATTTTATAAGGGGTGACATTAATAAAAAAACTGATAGAGAGAAGATATTTGAAAAAATGAACAAGGCAGACCTTGTATTATCAGATATTGCCCCTAACATAACAGGTATAGAAGATGTTGATCAGGCTAACTTTGAGAGGATTCTTGAGTCTATACTTGATATTTGCTTAGATTTACTAAAAATAAATGGAGTGTTGATTATGAAGTTTTTTATTGGTTCATCATATGATGAATCGAGAAAAAAACTAAAAAAGTCTTTTAATAAGGTAGGATCATACAAACCTCAATCATCTCGAAGCAGTAGCAATGAAATTTTCTTCATTTGTAATGGTTTCAAAGACTGATATCATTGAAATTAACGATTAACAATGTCAAACTTAGAATGATTCTAAAGTAGGGAGTATTATGGGAGATTTAGTTAAAAATTTAGTTGTTTGGACTGTAATTGCGGTTGTAATTATGTCTTTATTTACAGGAATAGGCGGTAGAAATACTGCATCACAAGAGTTTAATTACACAGACTTCATGCAACAAGTTCAGACAGGACAAGTTGAAGAGGTCACTATTTCGGGAAGAGAAATTGCTGGTTCATTCAAGTCCGGTGAGAAATTTATGACTTATAGTCCTGAGACTGATAACTCTGCATTGATAGGAGAACTCATCAAAGGTAAAGTCAGAATAAGTGGCAAAGCTCCTGAGAAACAATCATTCCTTGCACAAATATTTATTCATTGGTTCCCATTTTTATTATTGATAGGTGTCTGGATTTTCTTCATGCGCCAAATGCAAGGTGGTGGAGGCCGTGGAGGCGCTATGTCTTTTGGAAAAAGTAAAGCAAAAATGCAAACTGAAGATGAAGTCAAAGTTACATTCAAAGATGTCGCTGGTGTAGAAGAAGCAAAAGAAGAAGTTAAAGAACTCGTCGATTTTCTAAGAGACCCTGCAAAATTTCAAAACCTAGGAGGTAACATTCCAAGAGGTGTTTTAATGTCAGGATCTCCAGGAACAGGGAAAACTCTTCTTGCGAGAGCTATAGCTGGAGAAGCTAAAGTTCCATTCTTTACTATTTCAGGCTCTGACTTTGTAGAAATGTTTGTTGGTGTTGGAGCATCAAGAGTAAGGGACATGTTTGAAACAGCAAAGAAACATTCACCATGTATTATCTTCATTGATGAGATTGATGCTGTTGGAAGACACAGAGGAGCTGGCGTAGGAGGCGGAAATGATGAAAGAGAACAAACCCTAAACCAATTACTAGTTGAAATGGATGGATTCGATGGTAACGAAGGTGTAATAGTTATAGCAGCTACCAACAGACCGGACGTGCTTGATCCGGCATTATTACGTCCAGGAAGATTTGATAGACAAGTAACTGTTCCACTTCCAGATATTCGTGGAAGAGAGCAAATTCTAAAAGTCCATATGAGAAAAATACCTATCGCTAATGACGTTAATCCAAAGCTTTTAGCAAGAGGTACACCAGGATTCTCTGGAGCTGATTTAGCTAACCTAGCAAATGAAGCAGCTCTCTTTGCTGCCAGAGCAAATAAGAAGATTGTTGATATGGATGATTTTGAGAAAGCTAAAGATAAAATTCTTATGGGTGGCGAGAGAAAATCGATGGTCATGAATGATGACGAAAAAAAACTTACTGCATACCATGAAGCTGGACACGCAGTAGTGGGAAGATTGGTTCCTGATCATGACCCAGTTTACAAAGTAAGTATTATACCAAGAGGTAGAGCGCTTGGTGTCACAATGTTTTTACCTGAAGAAGATAGGTACAGCAACAGTCGTCAGCGTATAAATAGTATGATTGCTGCTTTGTTTGGCGGTAGAGTCGCAGAGGAATTAATTTTTGGTGATGATGCAGTCACCACAGGTGCCTCGAATGATATTGAAAGAGCTACAGACCTAGCAAGAAATATGGTTACCAAGTGGGGCTTATCAGAAAAAATGGGGCCACTTGCATATAGCGAGCAGGAACAAGAGGTTTTCTTAGGAAAATCAGCGTCGCAAACCAGCAAAAATATGTCTAATGAAACAGCAAGTTCTATTGATTCTGAAATTCGTAAAATTATTGATAACCAATATGAAAGAGCTAAGAAATTAATAAAAGATAACCTAGACAAGATGCATTTAATGGCAGATGCGTTAATGAAGTATGAGACTATTGATGCGGAACAAATCGATCAAATTATGGATGGAAAAGTTCCTGATGCTCCGGAAAGTTGGTCAGACGATGACAATGACTCATCTGGGCATGCAAAAGATGTCACATCAAAAGATAGTCCATCAGCTTCCCCAGCATCATAAGACAAAAAAACTAGTTCATGGTAGTATAATATAAACGCTATCGTGGACTAGATTATTTGTTACATCTGTGGAAGAAAAAATACTGTTACAAAGAAATTTCTAGAGTAACAGACAAATCAGGAGCAAGGTATTACAGCTCAAATGGTGCAAAAGTACCTTCTGTAACTACTATACTTGATAAAACTAAATCTCAAAAAGACAAAGATGCTCTAGCTGCATGGAAAAACAAAGTTGGACATACTGAGGCATCAAGAATATCAAAAGAGTCAATGTCGAGAGGAGATAAAATGCATAAGTATATTGAAGATGCTTTGCATGGTAAACAGTCATTTGATTTTGAAATCATGAATGATAACGAAAAGAAAATGGCACAGGTTATACTTGACCAAGCTTTAGAAAAAAAATTGAATGAAATTTGGGGCTGCGAAACACCTCTCTTCTATCCAGAGTCTCACGCAGGAACAACAGATTTATGTGGAATATATGGCAATGAAGAGTCTATTGTTGATTTCAAATCATCAACAAAGACAAAAAGAAGAGAATGGATTACGGATTATTTTTTACAAACCGCAGCATATGCACTTGCTCATAATTTGCAACATAATACTAATATTAAACAGGGCGTCATACTAATTTGCACACCTAAGCTTGAGTTTCAAGAGTTTACAATTAAAGATAATGAATTTTTATGGTTTCAAAAAAAATTTATTGAACGTGTTGAACAGTATAAAATGCTACATGGACATTAAGAATGAATTCTAAAATAAAAATAATGGGAGTTTTAAATATTACTGATAATTCATTCTATGATGGTGGTAAATTTATTGAACTTAGTAAATCAATTACTCATGTAAAGCAAATTATCGATGATGGAGCTGATATTATTGATATCGGAGCGGAATCATCCAAACCAGGATCTGATCCTGTTACAAGTGTAGATCAGATAAAAAAAATAGAACCTCTTGTTGAGGCTGTTAGAGAGATATCTGATATTCCAATATCTATTGATACTAGAAGCTCTGAAGTAATCAAAAAACTACTTAAATATAATATCAATATAGTAAATGATATATCTTCTCTAGAAGACTTTGAACTTATAGATATTATTAAAGATAATAATTTGTCTGTATCTTTGATGCACATGCAAGGTACCCCAAAAGTAATGCAACATAATCCGGCATACAACAATGTTGTTGAAGATATTTTCACATATTTAAAAAATAAAGCTGAGCTTTGTTTAAGTCATGGAATAAATAAAGATAAAATTATTATTGATCCAGGTTTTGGTTTCGGTAAGACTCTAGAACATAATTATATAATATTGAATAATCTTAAAAAATTTAGCAACTTAGGTTTTAATATACTTTCAGGAATATCTAGAAAAAGTATGATCGGTGATGTATTAAATGTTCCTCCATCTGATAGGCTTTATGGAACAATTGCTGCATCAGTAATAGCAATCAAAAATCACACAAATATCCTCCGTGTTCATGACGTTAGGGAAACAAGTATATTGCTTAATTTTAGAGACTTAATAAAAAATTCATAATGAAATTATTTGGAACAGATGGAGTAAGGGCAGTATTTGGTGACTATCCCATGGATGTTGAAACTATCAAGAAAATAGGTTTTTCTATTAGCCAAGTTTTATGCCAAAAGGTTCAAAATATTTACATTGGTCATGACGGAAGAGAGTCATTTAAATCAATTTATGAAAACCTAATTCAAGGTATTTTATACAATTCTAAATATAATATTAATTTTCTAGGTTTAATTCCAACACCTGCTATACCATATATCCTCTCAACTAGAAAAATGAATGATTCTATTGGTATCCAAATAACCGCATCACATAATCCATATACAGATAATGGCATAAAAATATTTAATAGCGATGGATATAAAATTTCCTCAGATGATGAAAAGTTAATAGAAAAGACTGTTTCATCTACTGATATATTTCAAAATATAGTTACATGTAATTATTCTATTGACTCAGCTTCCACAGAGATTTATCTCGATTATTTATCTGAAAAAGTAGATGGTAATATAGATTCATCAAAAACAATTAATATCGCTATAGATTGTTCCAACGGATCAATCTCTAATGTTTTTTCAAATTTGAATATAAAATCTAATCTTTCATTTCAAATATTTAACAATTGTCCAGATGGTAGAAATATCAATTATAATTGCGGAGCAGTTTATCCTGAAACACTTTCTGAATATATTATAAATAATAACTCTAAATATAAAGAACATGCTGCTGAGTGGATTGATTTTGGTATTGCGTTTGATGGTGATGGTGATAGATCTATTTTAGTAAGTAATAGCGGAAGAATTATAGATGGTGATGAGATTCTATATATCTTATCAAAAGATTATCATGTAAATAATAAAGTAGTTGTCGGAACAGTTATGACTAATTATGGTATTAGAACAGCACTAAATAACCTTGGTTATTCTTTTATAGAAACAGATGTCGGTGATAGATATGTATTGGAGCAAGTAATTGAAAATAATGCAATTATTGGAGCAGAATCATCAGGCCATGTTGTTCATAATGACATAACTAATATTGCAATTGGTGATGCGGCAACCACATTAATAAAAATTGCTCATTTAATTCAAAAAACAAACCTGTCAATCGATGAAATCTATCCTAGATCCATCAAAGTTCCATCATCATTGATAAATATTCCAGTATCTGATAAAGATACATGGATAGAAAATAATCAAAATATTATTAATAAAATTAAAGAAATATTAAATGGAAATGGTAGAATCCTCTCGAGAGCTTCTGGTACTCAACAATTAATAAGAATTCTTATAGAGCACGAATCTAAAGATGTATTAAATGAGGCAGAAAAATTAATAATGGATAAATTATATTTATGAAAAAAATTATAGCTGGAAATTGGAAGCAGAATGGAAAACATAAAACAAGCATCCAGCTTGTTAAGAACATTATAACTGGAACCAAAAAAAATAAATGTAAACATGAAATTATAATTTTCCCTCCTAGCATTTACTTATCCTCTTTACAAAGTATAGTTAATAAATCTGATGTTAAAATAGGGGCACAAAACGTATCAGCTTTTAATGATGGAGCATTTACAGGTGAAATCTCATCGTCGATGTTAAAAGATACTAAAATACAATATTGTCTTGTTGGACATTCAGAAAGGAGACATGTTTTTAATGAAAGTCCTGATATGTTATTCGAAAAAGTAATTAGACTTTTTGAAAATAATATTAAAGTGATATATTGTATCGGTGAAACACTAGAGCAGTTTAAGAATAAAAAAACAAAATCTATACTTAATGCTCAAGTAAAAAAAATATTTAATAAGCTCAAAATTAAATCTACTAATATTATAATTGCATACGAGCCTGTTTGGGCAATAGGTACAGGTTTAGTACCCTCAGATAAAGATTTGATAGATGCATTTAAATATATCCGCAACACTATCAATAAGTTCAACCCAGCATATAAATCTATAAAAATACTTTATGGCGGAAGTGTTTCTCCTGAAAATGCTAACTCGCTTATGAAAACTCCGCATATGGACGGTCTTTTAATTGGCGGAGCATCACTTAATGCAAAAAAATTTATTGATATTTGTTCCACAATTTGAGATAACTACACAATGCAAACTACAATACTAACTATTCATATCATATTAGCGGTAATTTTAATTGTTCTAGTGCTTGTTCAACAAGGCAAAGGAGCAGATGCAGGGGCTGCTTTTGGCTCAGGCGCTTCTTCAACTGTTTTTGGAGCAAGAGGTAGCGCAACGTTTATGAATAAGTTAACAACTGTAATTGCGCTAAGTTTTTTTATAACCAGTTTAAGCTTAGCCTACATATCATCAAACAAATCATCAGGTTCAAAAAGTTTGATTAATGATTCTGTAAAAGAAGAAATTACTGATACAAAAGAAGAATTCAATAAACCTTAAGCCGATGTGGTGGAACTGGTAGACACGCTGTCTTGAGGGGGCAGTGGCGCAAGTCGTGCCGGTTCGAGTCCGGCCATCGGCATGTTTACGGACTTACCCATGAGTCGTTGTCTTTATTATTGAAGAAAATATTTGCTCTTCTGTGCCCTGCTCTTTTTAAAAATAACCAATCAATCCTTTGAACCTTTACATCTATCACACAAAAATAATCACTTTCACCGGAAGTTATATTTTTAGAGAAAGTATT
Source organism: Gammaproteobacteria bacterium (assembly GCA_016779485.1). Classification (GTDB taxonomy): domain Bacteria; phylum Pseudomonadota; class Gammaproteobacteria; genus CACLCV01. The sequence continues at coordinate 67,528 of JADHNN010000003.1, read as the reverse complement.
GTAATCTTTAATTTGATTCCCTGGAGGAGGGTCCTGAAAATAGCATTCTTTAGACATATCATTCATTTCATTCCATGAAGTTATTGATCTATTATTTTTACGATTTATTGAAGCATCACCAAAACATCTAATTTGTATTTTAAGAGACTTACTATAAAAAATACAACTCACATGAGGGCATTTATTTATATCTTTAATCTTTTGAGCATGAGAATTTGTATGGAAGGTAATGATATTATTTAATGAATCATATCCACGTAATACTACCGTTCTTCCTGAGGGATAATCTCCCTGTGAACATAATGTAAAAGTTCTAAAATCTGACCTTCTATTTGTCACTCCTTCTGAAAGATTATATGAAATATTTTCTCTTACATTTTCTAGTGTTTCTAGTTTGTTATCTAATACCATCTTTCTATAATGCCTCTTATATTTGTATATATATAGGATATAATAAGTCATGTTATTTGAATATCTACCTATATTAATATTTTTAATACTTGCTCTGGCGTTCGCAGTTATTATGTTATCAGCTGGATTCTTTTTTGGTGGTAGTAATCCTGATGATGAAAAAAACTCTCCCTATGAGTGTGGCTTCGAACCTTTTGAAGATAGTCGAATGAAGTTTGATGTTAGATTTTATCTAGTAGCTATTCTCTTTATCATTTTTGATTTAGAAATTGCATTCTTATTTCCATGGGCTGTTGTTTTAGATCATATTGGTTACGAAGGATTTTTAGCTATGGCAATATTTTTATTTATCCTGCTTGTGGGATTTATATATGAATGGAAAAAAGGTGCATTAGAGTGGGATTAGAAAATATAAAAAGAGATGGGTTCGTTCTTGCAGATTCTGAAAGTTTGTTTGATTGGGCTCGTACAGGATCACTATGGCCTATGACATTTGGTCTCGCATGTTGTGCAGTTGAAATGATGCATGCTGGTGCGTCAAGATACGATCTGGATCGATTTGGAATGTTATTTAGAGCTAGCCCAAGACAGTCCGATGTCATGATTGTAGCTGGAACACTTGTTAATAAAATGGCCCCAGCTTTGAGGAAAGTATACGATCAGATGGCAGATCCAAAATGGGTAATTTCAATGGGTTCTTGTGCTAATGGAGGTGGATACTATCACTATTCATATTCAGTAGTAAGAGGTTGCGATAGAATTGTCCCAGTTGATGTATATGTTCCGGGATGTCCTCCAACAGCTGAAGCACTTTTGTATGGCATTCTTCAATTACAGAATAAAATTAGAAATAAAAATAGAATAAAAATCAAATAACTTATGAACAAGATCAAGAAACTCGTAAATGAGCTGGTTGTTGACTATTCAGAAAATGATATGGTCACTCTTACCGTTGAAAAAACTAACCTTAAAAAACTTCTTAAGATACTCAAAGAATCTCAAGATTTAAAATTTACTCAATTAATTGATCTTTGTGCAGTTGATTTTATTGATTATGGAAAATCAGAATGGGAAACAAAAGAAGCTACATCATCCGGATATAATAGAGGTATAAATCCTCAGTCACATAGTAGAATCGATTTTGTCAACGAAGATGAAGTTGAAGAATATAAACTAACTGTTGTCTATCATCTTTTATCGATGGATTTCAATATGCGCATTAGAATTAAATGCAATCTAGACAATGACTCTTTAATAATACCATCTGTAACTGAAATCTTTGCATCTGCTGATTGGTATGAAAGGGAAGCATATGATTTATTCGGGGTTTTATTTGAGGGACATAATGACTTAAGAAGGATACTTACAGACTATGGATTTATAGGGCATCCATTTAGAAAAAAATTCCCATTAACTGGAAACACTCAAGTCGCATATGATCCAGAACAAAAAAAGGTAGTAAATCAAGCTGTTGATATAACTCCGAGAACACTTGTTCCAAAGGTAATAAGGAAAAGTAAATGAGTGAATATAAAAACTTTACAATGAATTTTGGTCCGCAGCATCCAGCAGCACACGGTGTTCTGAGATTAATTTTGGAGATGGATGGGGAAGTAATACGTAGTGCTGATCCACACATAGGTCTTCTTCACAGAGCCACAGAGAAGTTAGCAGAATCAAAACCATACAACCAAAATATCGGATATATGGATCGGCTAGATTATGTATCCATGATGTGTAATGAGCATGCCTATGTTTTGGCTATAGAAAATTTGCTCAAATTAGATGTCCCAGAAAGAGCTCAGTATATTCGTGTAATGTATGATGAAATTACCAGAATATTGAATCATTTACTTTGGCTTGGAGCGCACGCACTAGATATTGGAGCCATGTCTGTGTTTTTATATGCCTTTCGAGAAAGGGAAGATTTAATGGATTGTTATGAAGCAGTATCTGGCACAAGAATGCATGCTACTTACTATAGACCAGGAGGAGTTGCAAAGGATCTGCCTACAGTAATGCCAAAATTTATGATTAATAAGAATCATAATTTAGAGCAAATCGAAAAATTGAACTATAACAGAGAGGGAACTCTTCTTGATTTTATAGATAGTTTTGTTGATAGGTTTCCAAAAAATGTTGATGAGTATGAAAATCTATTAACAGAAAACAGAATCTGGAAACAAAGAACGGTTGGCATTGGTGTCGTTTCTCCTGAACGTGCTGTAGAGCTGGGATTTACGGGTCCTATGTTAAGAGGTTCTGGAATAAGTTGGGATCTTCGAAAAAAAGAACCTTACGAAGTTTATAAAAAACTAAAATTTGATATTCCAATTGGTACTGAAGGCGATTCATACGATAGATATCTTGTAAGAATACATGAAATGAGAGAATCAGCGAATATTATTAAACAATGTTGTGATTGGTTAAAAAACGATAGTGGCAACTATATCTCTTCTAATACTAAGATAGCGCCACCAAGCAGAGATGACATGAAAGACAACATGGAATCGCTGATACATCACTTTAAGCTATTTAGTGAGGGTTACTGTGTTCCTGAAGGCGAGACATATACTGCAGTAGAAGCTCCTAAAGGAGAATTTGGAGTGTACATGATATCTGATGGAGCAAATAAGCCTTATAGATTAAAAATCAGAGCTCCAGGATTTCCGCATCTTGCTGCCCTGAACGAAATGTCAAAGGGACATATGCTTTCTGATGTGGTAACAATTATAGGTACTCAAGATATTGTTTTTGGTGAGATTGATAGATAATGAATTTTAAAGACAATTTTCCAAAGCATCTGATAGAAGAAATTGATGTGATACGAAGTAAGTTTCCACCAGATAAAAGTAAATCTGCGATTATTGAATCATTGTTAATCATTCAGCACCATAATAATGGATATTTAAATGAAGAACTTATTTCTTCTTTAGCTAATTACCTTGGTTTGACTAAAATTGACGTCTATGAGGTTGCTACTTTTTATTCTATGTTTAATCTAAAGCCGATAGGTAAAAATATAATTTCAGTATGCACAAACGTATCGTGTATGTTGAGAAAATCTGATGACATATTAAATTACATTGAGAAAAAACTTAATATTAAAGTAGGGGAATCCACTAAAGATAATAAATTTTATCTTAAAGATGAAATGGAGTGTCTAGCTGCTTGTAATGGAGCTCCAATGATGCAAATTAACCATATAAATTATGAAAACCTTACATATGAAAAAATAGATAAAATATTAGATGAGATACCCAATGATTAAATTATGTACCGCAACCTTCTCTCTGGATAATCCTTCAAGTATAGAAACTTATCTTGCTCAAGATGGATATCACTCATGGAAAAAAATCATTAGAGATAAAACTCCAAAATCAGAAATTATTCGATTAGTTAAAGAATCTGGATTGAAAGGAAAAGGAGGGGCTGGATTTTTAACTGGATTGAAATGGTCTTTTATAAATTCAGCTGAAAAACAACGATATTTAGTTTGTAATTCTGATGAGAGTGAGCCTGGTACATGTAAAGATAGAGATATACTCAGATATAATCCTCACGCAGTTATAGAAGGAATGCTCATAGCTTGTTATGCAATAGATGCATCCGTTGGTTACAATTATTTAAGAGGGGAGTTTATCGGTGATCAATGGATTGTTTTTAATACTGCTGTAAAAGAAGCATATAAAAATAATCTCATTGGAAATAAAGTTTTAAATTCTGATATTTCTATAGACATAATCCCTCTAATTGGTGCCGGTGCATATATCGTTGGAGAAGAAACAGCAATGTTAGAGTCAATAGAAGGAAAGAGAGGTATGCCTAGAATTAAACCACCTTTCCCAGCTGTTCAAGGTTTATATGGAAAACCAACTATTATTAATAATACAGAAACTCTAGCAACTGTTCCATACATACTTAAAAATGGCGATGAATGGTATAAAAATCTCGGACTAAATGATTCTATTGGTGTAAAAATGTTTTGTATGAGCGGACATTTAAATCGGCCGGACGTTATTGAGGCGCCACTTGGAATTCCATTTTCTGAGTTATTAAATCAATGTGGCGGAATTTTAGATAATAAAAAACTAAAAGCCGTTATTCCGGGAGGTTCATCTGTCCCTGTTGTAAAGGGTAAAGATATAATTAACATACCAATGGATTATGAATCTCTAATGTCAATAGGAACTATGTTAGGCTCCGGTGGAATAATCGTTATGGATGAATCAACTTGTATGGTTTCAGTACTTGAGAGAATATCAAGGTTTTATTATGCGGAATCTTGTGGCCAATGTACGCCTTGTAGAGAGGGAACTGGGTGGTTATACAAGACACTTGTAAAAATTAAGTCAGGCAGAGGAACGCAATCTGATTTAGATCTTCTAAACAGGATTGCAAATCAAATTGAAGGACATTGCATATGTGCATTAGGCGATGCTGCAGCAATGCCTGTGATTAGTTTCCTTAAGAATTTTTGGAACGAATTTGAATATTATGTTGATAAAAAAGAATCAATGGTGGGCTAAGTGGAAATCTTTATAAATGATAATAAACATGAAGCATTTGATAATGAAACTATAATTCAAGTTACAGATCGTCTAAATATACATATCCCAAGATTCTGTTACCACAAACGACTAAGTATTGTTGCAAGTTGTAGAATGTGTCTTATAGAAGTTGAAGGTGCTAAGTTCCCACAACCGGCATGCTCCACTTTAGTTAGAGAAGGTATGAAAATTAAAACTACAGGTAGTGTTACTGAAGATGCTCAGAAAAGTACAATGGAATTTCTTTTAATAAATCACCCTCTAGATTGTCCAGTATGCGATCAAGCAGGCGAATGTGAGCTCCAAGACGTATCTCTTGATCATGGAGATTATAAATCGAATTATAATGAGATGAAGCGAACTGTTATTGACAAAGATATAGGCAGTTTAGTTAGTACAGAAATGACAAGATGCATTCATTGTAGTCGATGTGTCCGCTTCGGTGAAGAAGTCGCGGGTATTAAAGAACTTGGAATGACAGGAAGAGGTGAAAAAACTAAAATTGAAACATTTGTTAACCAAAGTCTTACTTCTGAACTGTCAGGAAATGTCATTGATCTATGCCCTGTTGGCGCATTGAATAATAACTTATATAAGTATAGTGCTAGGACATGGGATTTAGAGCAAAAAAATTCGATATCCTTTAACGATTGTTTAGGTTCAAATATTTATTATCATATCTATAAAAATTCTATAAAAAGAGCTGTTCCAAAAGAAAATGAGCAAATAAATTTATCATGGTTATCAGATAGAGATAGATTTGGTCATGAAGGTATAGAATCTAACGAAAGGATACTTCTTCCAATGATCAAAGAAAATAATAAACTTATACAGTCTGACCTTAATTCTTTGTACTCTATTACAGCAGAAAAAATAAAAGAGTTTTCTCCAAACACAACAGCTATTATGTCAGCTCAATCATCTTGTGAGGAAATGTATTTGTATCAAAAGATTCTTAGAGAAAATGGTATAACAAATATAGATCATCGCACTAAAGAATGTGATTTTAGATATCAAGAGAATTATCCTGTAATCCCATCATTTGATATCAAAATTAATGATTTAGCCAAGATGGATAATATTATTCTTGTAAATACAAATATAAGCAAAGAATTTCCTATTCTATCTATCTATCTGAGAAATGCTATTAAAAATAATTCAACAAATGTGTTTTCACTTGCAACCTATAATTATTCTGAAAATTTTGACACAAATATAAACGAAATTTTTAGTCCTACTGATCTTGTCAGATATCTAAGAGATAGCGCAAATAACCAGTTAGCTAGCATTGAGAGTAACCATAAGAATCTTATAATTTTAGGACCGTCTTCAACTCATTTAAAAAATTACACGGAGATACTTAATAGCACAAGTAACTTCGCTAAATTAACAAATTCAAAGTTAGCTCTTCTTGGTGATTTAAGTAATTCATCTGGAGCATGGGCTATGGGTATAATTCCGCATCGTTTACCGGGAGGCATTCAATGCGATAAATACAAAGAAAAAAATTATGTATCTGCTTATCCATCTAATGACATGTTTATAGTTTATAATTTAGAACCTGAATATGATTTTTCGAATGATATTGAAATTCTAGATAAACTAAAAAAATCTAAATATAATATTTTCTTTTCATCATATATTACAGATGCAATAGAAAAATATGCGGATATTGTTTTCCCCCTTGCTGTCCAACAAGAATCAACTGGCACTCATTTAAATACAAATAAACAATTACAAAAATCTGAAGCGGTAATCCTTCCAAAAGAAAAAGCTAAACCAGGGTTAGACTTTTTACATAATATTTCTAAAGCTTTAGGGTTAGATATTTCTAATAAACAAATATCCCAAGATATAAGTAAGATATTATCTTCTATTAATATTACAGATAATTATGTGATTACTGAAAATCTTAGAGTACCTAAAGAAAAAGACATATTAGAAAAATATATTATTAGAAGTCCAAATACTAATAATCCAACATTAAGAAGATGTGAATCGTTATTAAATACTCATGATGCAGATAACTTTATGAGTTTACCTATGGATATGAATATTACAGAAGATAAGAAAGTTACTCTTACAGAACACAGTAAACAAATTAAAATTAATACAAATATTAAAACACATTCTAAACCTGAAAATACTATATTATTAAAGTTTAGCGGAAGATATAAACAAAAACTTGGTAGCTGTAACTCAGTTATTGATATCGAATAATGGAACCTATTTTTTATATAATTAAGACATTATTATCAATTTTGATAGTTGTTGTTCCTTTGTTTCTCATTGTAGCTTATGTCACTTATTCAGAACGAAAGATTATTGGCTTTATGCAGTCAAGAATGGGACCTATGAGAGTTGGCCCTTCAGGCTTACTTCAACCTATTGCAGATGTTCTTAAACTGGTATCTAAAGAAATAATAATACCAACAAACGCTAACAAAGGTATTTTTCTCACAGCACCAATATTAATGCTTGTACCATCACTAATGGTTTGGTCTGTTATTCCATTATCTGAATATTTTATTATCTCAAATATTAATGCAGGTTTATTATTTATATTAGCTCTCACTTCACTGAGTGTTTATGGTGTTATTCTTGCTGGTTGGGCTTCTAATTCAAAATATGCATTTCTTGGATCTATGAGATCAGCTGCACAAATAATAGCTTATGAAATAGCAATGGGCTTTGCACTAGTTGGCGTTCTTATGCTATCCGGAAGTTTAAATCTACAGAATATTATTTATGCTCAATCAGGAAATATTTTTAGTTGGTTTTGGCTGCCTCTATTTCCATTATTTTTGATATATTTTATTGCAGGAGTAGCCGAGACAAATAGAGCCCCATTCGATGTATCTGAAGGTGAATCAGAAATTGTAGCAGGGTTTCATGTTGAATACTCTGGGATGGCTTTTGCAATGTTCTTCCTTGCAGAATACATGAACCTAATTTTAATTAGCATTTTATGTAGCATAATGTTTTTCGGAGGATGGTTATCTCCATTTCAAGGTACGATTATTGATTCATACTTATCTTTCATACCAGGATTTTTCTGGTTATCTCTAAAAACACTAATGTTTATATTTGTCTTTCTATGGCTAAGAGCTACACTCCCGAGATATAGATATGATCAGATTATGAGATTAGGATGGAAAGTTTTTTTACCTATTACATTTTTTTGGCTTAGCATAATTGGAATATTGATATTTCTTAAGTATTTACCGCTATCATGATAAAGAACATAATTAATTTTCTCAAAAGTTTATTTTTTATTGAGATTCTCAAAGGCCTTAGAATCACGGGAAAAAAAATATATAAAAAACCTATTACAATTCAGTATCCAGATGAAAAAACCCCACTATCAACTAGATTTAGAGGATTGCATGCCTTAAGAAAATATCCAAATGGAGAAGAGCGTTGTATAGGTTGTAAATTGTGTGAAGCAGTTTGCCCGGCACTTGCTATAACTATAGAGACTGAAGAGAGAGAAAGTGATAAAACAAGAAGGACAACAAAGTATGATATTGATTTATTTAAATGTATTTATTGCGGTTTCTGTGAAGAAGCATGTCCTGTTGACGCAATAGTTGAAACGAGTATATTTGAATATCATTTTGAAAATAGACAAGATAGCGTTATGAGTAAAATAGATCTTCTAAAGATAGGTGATCTATATGAAAAAGAAGAATTAAAGGATAGAAGTGTGAACAAGTTATGAATATTGAATTAATTACATTCTTCATATTTAGTTTGCTACTTGTTTTTACATGCTTAAAAGTTATAACATCGTCAAATCCTGTTCTGTCTGCAGTTAATCTTGTTTTTTCATTTTTTTTATCTGCAGTATTATGGCTTCTTCTTGGAGCAGAATTTTTATCAATTATTTTAATTTTAGTTTATGTTGGTGCAGTAATGGTTCTATTTCTTTTTGTTGTAATGATGCTTGATATAAATATAGCTAAAAAAAGTGCCGCATATATTAATTATTTACCATTAGGCATTGGGATATTTCTAGCATTTAATGCACTAGTAATTTTCTTTTTTGTAAACACATTCGAAAATATTGATTACAATGCTGTTAAGAATATTGAAATTATAAGTACAAGTAATACTGAAAATTTAGGGTATTTGTTATTTACAAAATATCTAGTTGAATTTGAGATAGCAGGATTGATTCTCTTATTAGGTATTATTTCTGCAATCATCCTTACATATAAAAAGAATCCAAAAAATAAATATCAAAACCCAACAAGCCAAATATCTGTATCTAAAAAAGACAGACTCAAAGTAATAACCGGATTGAAAGAATAACATGATTCCGATTAGCTATTATTTAATATTAAGCACGATTATATTTGCAATATCGATTGCAGGTATTTTTCTAAATAGAAAAAATATTCTCGTATTATTGATGTCACTTGAATTAATGTTTTTGTCAGTCAATTTTAATTTAATCACTCTTGGTAATTATTTAGGCGATCTTACTGGCCAAGTTTTTGTATTTTTTGTTCTAACTGTCGTTGCAGCAGAGTCTGCAATTGGGCTTGCGTTACTGATAGTTCTGTTTAGAAATAAAAAAACCATAGATGTCGATGATTTATCGGAGTTAAAAGGTTGATATATTTAGCACTTATATTATTACTAGCGCCATTAGTGGGTACTTTACTGCTGCTTTATACTCAAAATAATTCTAAAAGACTATCCATATTTATTTCTAATTCTTCTATATTGATATCCTTTTTTGTTTCAATATATTTATTATTTTTATACTTCAGTTGCAATTATTTGCCAGTATCGCAAGATGTACTTGTATTTGCAGACACGAAACTATACTCATTGTCATTTGGGCTCTATATAGATTCTCTATCGCTAGTAATGTCAACTGTTGTGACATCAGTTTCGTTTTTAGTTCATTATTATTCAATTTCATATATGAAAGATGAATCTTCTTTTAACAGGTTCTTTATATACACAAACTTTTTTACTTTTTCTATGTTACTGATAGTTCTATCTAACAATTTTTTTCAATTATTTATCGGATGGGAACTAGTCGGATTATCTAGTTACCTATTAATTGGGTTTTGGACGAGTAAGGAATCTGCCATTAAAGCTAACTATAAGGCATTTTTAGTTAATAGAGTAGGCGATATAGGTTTACTACTCGGTTTATGCTTGGTCTTTGTTACCTATGGAACAACAAACTATACAGAAGTTTTTAACTTAAAAGATACTATAAATAATTCTGAATTAGACATTTTTGGAACTTCATTTAATTTACTAAGTTCAATTTGTTTACTTCTTTTTGTTGGTGCTATGGCAAAATCTGCTCAGGTACCGCTTCATTTTTGGTTGCCAGACTCAATGGAGGGCCCAACACCTATATCAGCACTTATTCATGCTGCAACTATGGTCACCGCTGGCATCTACATGGTTGCTAGACTATCGCCACTGTATGTCTTAGCAGAGGATGTTTCGATATTCATACTTTATGTTGGATCAGTTACAGCATTTTTTCTTGGACTTGTATCGCTTGTTCAAAATGATATTAAAAGAATCATTGCATATTCCACCATTTCTCAACTAGGCTATATGACCGCGGCACTGGGGGCATCATTATATTCTCTTGCAATATTTCATTTAATAACACATGCATTTTTTAAAGCTTTGTTATTTCTATGTGCTGGGTCAATAATTATCAAATGTCATCATGAGCAAGATATAAGAAAAATAGGAGGACTAAGGAAATTTATGCCAATAACTTATTTGGCTTTCTTATATGCATCATTATCGCTTATAGGTTTTCCACTTACGTCCGGGTTTTATTCTAAAGAAGTAATTATTGATGCAATTGGATACTATAATCACACAATCCCGTACACAATGCTTCTAGCTGGAATATTTATCACTACACTTTATACGTCAAAAATATTTTTCAAAGTTTTTTTTGGAGAGTGCACATTACATGATAGGAATGAAAAAGAGAATGATAAAGAAATGTTAGTCCCACTTTTCATACTTACAGCGCCTTCAGTATTTCTAGGATTATTTATATTTGACTCACTACTTTCAGGTACACTATTTGGCGCTTCATTAATGTCGAATACTGTTGTTTTAGATTTTTATAATAATTATGTCATAAATTCTCTCTATTTCTTTTTGCACTCCTTTATGACTATAAATTTTTTTATTTTGTTAATAGCGCTTATTTTTAGTTATTATTACTATTATAAAAAATCTTTCAATATATCAATTCCTAATATTTTGAGTACTATTCTCAAAAATGAATACGGTTTTAATAATCTATCAACAAAGTTTATCCCAAAATTCCAAAACTTACTTACTAAATATCTATGGAAAAACATAGATATTTTAACTATTGATAACGGAATTATTAATAATACTTCTCTAATGTTTGATAAAATTTCTAACACAGTAAGAAAATTCCAAACAGGCTATATTTATCATTATTCGCTTACAATTATCTCTGCATTAATCTTAGCTTTACTAATAATACGGATAAGATATTAAATGTTTAATTTTCCAATACTAAGTTTATTAATATGGATCCCTATATTAGTAGGATTATTTTTAGTTATCTCAAATAATCTGAGCAATAAACTCTCTGAATATTTAACGCTCATTATAACTTTTCTAGTATTACTTCTTTCCTTAAGTTTGACTAACAACTATGATCAGTCATTAAGTCAACTGCAATTTATCGAACGTATTGAATGGATAAACGGTTTAAATATATTTTACTATCTTGCTGCAGATGGTATATCTGTATCTTTGATTTTACTCACAGCATTTATTAACTTTCTTATAGCTATTTATGCATCATCGGAGACGTACAAGAATAAATCAGCATATTTAGGTTATTTCTTAATTTTAGAAGGCCTTTTAATGGGAACCTTTACAGCATTTGATAGCATCCTTTTTTATATTTTCTTTGAAAGCCTATTAATACCATTATTTTTAATCATAGGTATATGGGGAGGTAAAAATAGAAAATATGCCACAATAAAGTTTTTTCTCTATACACTATTTGGATCTGTGCTCATGTTAATTGCGATTATATATTTATCTACCTTAGCCGGATCATTTGCAATAAGAGATTTTTACTTGCTTAATTTATCTTTCGAGGAGGAATTGTTTATTCTTTTAGCATTTTTAATCGGTTTCGGCATAAAGATTCCTATGTGGCCAGTTCATACATGGCTACCAGATGCACACGTCGAGGCTCCAACAAGCGGATCAGTAATCCTTGCGTCTGTTCTACTAAAAGTTGGCGGATATGGAATGATTAGATTTATGCTGCCCATTACTACTGAAGCAGGAATCTTTTTGAGTGAATATATGATTTATTTATCTCTAATAGCAATTATATATATAAGTTTTGTTGCTTACGCGCAAACTGATATGAAAAAACTCATTGCTTATTCATCTGTTGCACATATGGGATTTGTTACATTAGGCATATTTTTAGTATTTCATTTGTTGGGAAATAATCTAAATGCAGCAGTGATTGGGCTTGAGGGCGCAATAATTCAAATGATTTCTCATGGATTAATATCAGCAGCATTATTTTTTTGTATTGGGATTATCTATAAACACTCTAAATCAAGATTACTTAAAGACAATTATGGTGTTGTAACATTTATGCCTTTATTTTCTTTTTTAATGTTATTTTTTTTAATGGCTAACTCAGGATTGCCAGGCACATCTGGTTTTGTAGGAGAATTTCTTGTTATAACATCTGCACTTGGATCAAATATCATAATTGGATTTCTTGCTGCCATATCACTACTTCTATCTGCATCATATTCACTAAAGTTAGGGAAAAATGTATTATTTGGTGAAAACACTCAAAATATCCAAGGATACAAAGAGTGCACAATTAATGAAAAATTTGTACTTGGAGTGTTGGTTATATTTATCCTTTATCTTGGGTTAACTCCTGATTATTTATTTAAGATTATTGACCATACTACAATTAATCTTATAGATTCTATTAATTTAGGAAGAACATGATTTTCAATTTACTATTTATACCTGAAATTATATTATCCATTGGCGTAATGATAATCATTGTGATTGATTTATTTTTACAAAGTCATAAAGGAATTACATTTAAATTTATACAATTACTTTTATTGCTGAGCGGTTATTATTCTATTAATGGACAAGTATCATCAATATATCAATCATATGAGCTTAGCGAATTTCTAAATGTTATAAAATTTATTTTATTATTTGGATCATTTATTATTTTTCATTACACATACAAACATTTAAAGTATTTAAATAATCTTAAAATAGAATATTTTACTATTTCTATTCTTGGTTTAATTGGGACCATGATAATGATTTCAGCAAATAGTATGTTAATGCTTTACCTTGGAATTGAACTATTATCATTATCATTATATGCGTTAATTGGTTTTAATAAAAACTCATCGCTTTCTTCAGAAGCTGCAATCAAATATTATGTTTTAGGAGCAATGTCATCAGGTATCTTATTGTTTGGAATTTCACTTATATATGGATTCACAGGTTCTATTATATACTCTGACATTGCTGAAGTAATAAATGCTACTGAAATGAATTCTGTCGAATACTTTGGAATAATATTTGGTATTGTATTTATCACTGCAAGTCTGTGTTTTAAATTTGGTGCAGCTCCTTTCCATATGTGGGTTCCAGATATATACCAAGGTTCACTTGTCAGTACGACTACACTATTAAGTACATTGCCGAAAATCGCAGTATTTATAGTTTTTTTAAAACTCTACTATATACCTTTTATAAGCATGAAGAGCATGTGGTCAGATATACTTCTCTTTGTAGGTATGCTTTCTATTGTTATAGGAAGTATCTTTGCATTAACTCAGACAAATATTAAGCGGTTGTTAGCTTATTCAGCAATCTCAAATATTGGTTTTATAATATTAGCACTTGGAATTGTATCGAATGAAGGTATTCAAGCATCACTTTATTACACAATCGTATATAGCTTAACTGCTTTAGCATCTTTTGGGATAATCACTCATATTACATGTAATAGTCATGGAATTGAGAAAATAAGCGATTTGTCTGGTTTATCTCAAACTCATCCATATTATGCAATTCTTATTCTTATCACAATGCTATCATCTGCAGGCATTCCTCCAATGATTGGGTTTCATGCAAAACTAATTGTGATAACTGCATTGATAGATAGTTCGTATATCATTCTGTCGGTTATAGTCGTTATAATGACAGTAATATCAGCGTACTATTATCTCAAAATCATTAAAACTATTTACTTTGATAGTAGAGAAGATCTCATATCAGTATATTCCAATGATTCCCTTATTTTATCTTTGAATAGTATATCTTTGTTGATTCTAGGGATTTTTCCATATTATCTATTTGATCTTAGCAGCTACTTAATCGGCTTACTTTTTGCCATCTCTTTTTAACTTGAAAATAAAATCTATAAATTATAGACTTCATAGCAGTGCGGGGTGGAGCAGTCTGGTAGCTCGTTGGGCTCATAACCCAAAGGTCGTAGGTTCGAATCCTGCCCCCGCGACCATAGATTTATAAAATTCGCTCTCGCATTTTAGATATTTTAATATACAATACAAACACGGCTCCTAATGGGGCCATTTTAATGCGTGAATTATGAATGAAATTGAAGAAAATATGATGATTAAAATTAATGAGCTGTTAACTAATGATATATCAGCAATCCATGTAGGTATATTTTCCAACAGTGGGGTAAAAAAAATTCAAATAATGATTGAGTCTGAAAAAGGCATTACAGTAGATGATTGTGTTGATACATCAAGACTAGCTGAAGACATAATTATTATGCATAAATTTGTTGACGATAACTATAATATAGAAGTGTCGTCACCAGGTATAAATAGACCTTTATTTAGTATTAAAGATTTTATTAAATTTCAAGGCGAAAAAGTATTTATAGAATTAAAAAGAAACATAAATAATCAGAGACGCTTTAAAGGATATTATGAAGTTATTGAGGGTTTAATCTGTATTAAAGATAAAAAAGAAACAATTGAAATATCATTTAGTGATATCAAAAAAGCCAACTTAGTTAGGGAGATAAAAATATGAACAAAGAGATACTTTTAATTATCGATACAGTCTCTAATGAAAAAAATGTCGATAGAGAAATTATCATTAACGCTATGGAAACTGCACTTGCATCTGCTGTAAAAAAGAAATACAAGCTAGACAATAAAACACAAGATGAAATAGACGTTGAAGTAACTATAAATCAAGATGACGGGACATACACGACAATAAGAAAGTGGGAAGTTGTTGATGAAATACTAATTGATGACGAATATGAAAAGAAAATGTTAATTGAATTTGCTAAAGAAAAAAATAATGACATAAATGTAGGTGAATATATTACTGAGGAAATAGAATCTGTTGAGTTTGGAAGAATTGTTGCTCAGACTGCGAAGCAGAATATTGTGGCGAGCCTAAAAGCAGCAGAAAGAAATAGAATTGTCGATTTATATGCTCCTCGTGTTGGTGAATTATTATTTGGTATCGTCAGAAGAGTAGATAAAAATAACGTTTTTCTTGACCTTAATTCCAATGAAGGTGGAAGCCTATCCGATGAAGCAATGATTCTTAAAGAAAATCTAATACCAAGAGAAAATATCAAACCTGGTGACAGAATTAGAGGATTTTTAATGGATGTACAGTCCGAACTAAGAGGTCCTCAGTTATATATTTCTAGGAAATGTCCTGAATTTTTAATTGAACTATTTAGACTTGAAGTTCCTGAAGTTGGTCAAGGGATCATTGAAATACTTGGAGCTGCAAGGGACCCGGGTCTAAGAGCTAAGATTGCAGTTAAATCAAACGATCCAAAATTAGATGCAATTGGAGCATGTGTAGGTATGCGTGGATCGAGAGTTCAATCAGTTTCTAATGAGCTTGCAGGAGAGAGGATTGATATAATAGCTTGGGATGAAGATCCTGCGAAATTTGTTATTAATGCAATGTCTCCAGCAGAAGTTTTATCAATAGTTGTAGATGAAACAAATAAAACGATGGATATTGCAGTTGCTGAAGAACAGCTATCTCAAGCTATTGGAAGAGGTGGCCAAAACGTTAGATTAGCAAGTGAATTAACTGGCTGGAATCTTAATGTGATGAGTAAAGACGATGCAGATGACAAAAACAATAAGGAAGAGGAAGAAACAGCAACAAAATTCCAAGTTGAACTTAATGTAGATAATGATGTAGCTAAGATACTCGCTGAAGAGGGTTTTAGTTCAATAGATGAAATAGCATTATGCGAAATAGAAGAGCTTCAAGAAATAAATAGCTTCGATGATGACTTAGTCAATGAGCTTAGAAAAAGAGCGATTGACGTATACGAGAAGAAACAAAAAGAGTTAGATGAAAAAAAATCTCTCTCGAATCTTAATGAATTAAATGATGATCATATAACATTACTTAAAAACAATGATATATTAACTATAAGTGATGTAGCGGACTTATCTATAGATGAATTACTTGATTTTATAGATATATCTAATGAATCTGCAGGAAAAGTTATTATGCAGGCGCGCGAGAGCTGGTCAGAAGAGGAATAATGTCAGAAAAAGACAACATAAAACTTAAAACCGATACTTTATCAACTAGAAAAAGCGGATCACCTGCTTTAGGTGTGCATGTTAAAAGAAAAAGAAAAATCATAGCTAAACCGGCTATTAAAGATCAAAAAATAAATGATACTAGCGTTGTAGAAAAAAAGGAAAACTCAAGACCCTCTGAAGATAAAATTGCCACTACAAAATCAATAACTAAAGAATCGCCTAAAATATCAGAAGCATACGTCATTGATAATAAAACTCCTAAGAAACAAAAAATAGATAAAGATGAAAAAATTGAGAAATTAGAGAATAAAGAACTTCATCTCAAATTACCTAAACAAAAGAAAGATAAAAATAATAAAAATAAAAGCGATATCAAAGATATGGCTCCAGCCCATAAATTCGAAAAACCTACAGAACCAATTAAAAGGGATGTGAAGATTAGCCAATCAATGACTGTAGCAGAACTCGCTAATCAAATGGCTTTAAAAAATACAGATTTAATAGCTAAAATGATGAGTCTAGGTGTTATGGCTACAGTTAATCAGTCGCTTGATGAAGATACGGCAGTATTAATTACAGAAGAAATTGGACATAATCCTGTGATAGTTAAAGATAATGAGGATGAGATTACTGCTCCAACAAAAATTAAAATTACTGATGGTCAACCACGTGCACCAATTGTTACGATAATGGGTCATGTTGATCATGGGAAGACTTCACTTTTGGATTATATTAGGGAATCGAAAATTACTGATACTGAATCCGGCGGAATAACTCAACACATCGGTGCATATAGAGTAAAAACAAATAATGGTGAAATTGCATTTCTTGATACACCTGGCCACGCAGCATTTACAAGTATGAGAGCTAGAGGTGCTCAAGTAACTGATATCGTAATACTTGTTGTCTCTGCAGACGATGGAGTAATGCCACAAACAGAAGAAGCTATAGAACATGCTAGGGCTGCCAATGTTCCGCTGATAGTAGCAATCAATAAAATTGATAAAGAAAACGCAGATCAAGAAAAAGTTAAAAATGATCTTGCTGCCAAAAATGTAATTCCTGAAGAGTGGGGCGGCGATACTATATTTATTCCAATTTCAGCATTGACAGGTGAAGGCGTGGATGCACTGCTAGATTCAGTAGTGTTGCAAGCAGAAATGCTTGAGCTTAAAGCTCTTGATAAAGGGTCGGCAACTGGAGTTGTTATTGAGTCATCATTAGATAAAGGTAAAGGTCCGGTAGCGACAGTGCTTATTCAAAACGGACTTCTCAATAAAAAAGATTTTGTACTAGTTGGACAAACATTTGGTAGGGTTAGAGCATTATTTGATGAATTTGGTAAATCTGTTAACAATGCTGGGCCAAGTACTCCTGTTGTACTTACTGGTCTTTCAGCCACACCAAATGTGGGTGATCAATTAATATCTACCGATGATGAGAAAAAAGTAAAAGATATTGCTTCATCAAGAGAGAAGAAACAAAAAGAAATTGATATGCAGTCTAAACAGAAGAATTTTTCAATTGAATCATTTGGAAATTCAGCAAATAATAAAAAAATCATAAACTACCTAATCAAGACTGATGTCCAAGGTAGCTGTGAGGCAATTATTAGCAGTTTAAAATCAATTGAAAACCCAGATGTTGGATTGGAAATTATATACAGTGGTGTAGGCGGAATAACTGAATCAGATATAAATCTTGCAATAAGCGCCCAAGCTCATGTTATAGGCTTCAACGTACGGGCAGATAGTAAAGCAAAGAAACTAATCGAAATGAATGATATATCTTTGAATTATTTTAGCATTATTTATGATTTGATAGATGCAGTAAAGTATGATTTATCAGGTGAACTTGAACCTGAAGTAAAAGAGGAAATTATTGGTATAGCAACTGTTAAAGATGTATTTCGTTCATCTAAATTGGGCGCTATTGCCGGCTCAATTGTAATTGAGGGAACTATTCAGAAGGATCAGCAAATAAGAGTATTGCGAGATAATACAGTCATCTATGAGGGAGAACTAGAATCATTAAGAAGGTTCAAAGAAGATGTTAAAGAAGTAAAAAGTGGAACTGAATGCGGGATTGGGGTTAAAGATTACAACGATATTAAATCAGGTGATCAAATTGAGGTCTACAAGAGAACAGAAATAAAGCGCTCTATTTAGAATGAGCAGAATGAATAAAATTGAAGACCTTCTTCACAAAGAGATAGCAAATATTTTTGTTACTCGCATTGATAATCAGGACATTAAAAATAATGTTACTATTACAGATATAAAAGTCAGCAAAGATATCAGAAGTGCGATTGTATATTTTACTACACTTCAAAATAATTATAAAAAAATTGAGTTATCCATTAATGCACTTAAATCTACTATAAAATTCTATCTTTCAAAAAACGTTCACTTGAAAAGAATACCTGATTTGAAATTTATACATGATGACACTGTCTTAAAAGGGCAGCGTATTAATAAACTTTTAGATTCATTAAAATAATTGAACGCGCTAAATGGTGTAATTTTAATTGAAAAGCATAAGTTTGTTACATCTAATGAAATACTCTCTATCTTTAAAAGAAAAACAGGCATCCAAAAAGCAGGACTGATGGGAATACTTGACCCCTTAGCAACTGGCGTTCTGCCAATTGTTTTTGGTGAAGCTACAAAATTTATACAATATATAGAAAATGATAAAAAAAAATATGAAATAAAATCAAAACTAGGTGTATTCAGTGAATGCGGAGATTTTGAATCTGACCCCATAGAATACGATGATGAAAAAAATATCATATCTAAACTTAATAATGAGAACATTATAACTACTCTTAAGACATTTATTGGAGAATACATGCAAACTCCACCTATGTATAGTAGCACGAAGTATAACGGCAAACCTTTATATAGCTATGCACGTAAAAATATTAATATAGAGCGTAAACCAAAAAGAAGAATTATTTATGATTTACAGCTAATATCTCTCAAAGATGATATTTTAGAGATGTCTGTCATATGTTCTTCAGGTACATATATCAGAACTCTCATCCAAGATATTTCTGAAAAATGGCAACTTCATTCATGTTTATATGAGTTACATCGATCTAAAGTTGAGCCTTTTGATAATTTTACGACAATACCTATAGATAAACTAGAATCTGATTGCTATCAAAAATATATTATTTCAATTCCTAGTATGCTGCATAAGTTGCCAAAAAAAATATGTAGGGTTGAAGAAATTGATAAGTTGTATTGCGGCCTTTCTATCAAACAACTTGTTTCTCATGCAGATCAATCTTTATGTTTGATTATAGATATTCAAAATGTATGCCATGGGGTTGGAATATATAAAAATAACTGTCTTTACCCTAAAAGATTGATGAAAAGATGATATTTAGTTTGTAAAAGCTTATGGACATGATAAAATCCACACGTTAAAGAAATAGAAAAGATATAATGGCATTAAACAATGATTCAAAAGCTGAAATTATAAAGAAATTTAAACAGTCTAGTAATGACTGTGGTTCTAGTTCAGTCCAAATTGCTCTTCTTACAGAAAATATCAATAAGCTTTCTGATCACTTTAATAAAAACAAGAAAGATAATCATTCAAGACAAGGGCTTTTAAAGATGATTATGAAAAGAAGATCGCTCATGAAATATTTAAAAAGAAAAGATATTAATACATATGAGAAGGTAATTAAGGAACTAGGACTGAGGAAATAATGCATACAAAACAATTTGAATTAGGCGAACAAACAGTAAAAATAGAAACAGGATTAATTGCCAAGCAGGCAAATGCATCTGTTACAGTTGAGATTGATGGCACAGTAATTTTAGGTACATTAGTTGCATCAACAGAGCCAAATATAAGAGACTTTTTTCCATTAACAGTAAATTATAATGAAAAATCATATGCTGCTGGAAAAATTCCAGGTAGTTTTTTTAAACGTGAAGGCAGACCTAGTGAAAAAGAAACGTTAATAAGTCGTTTAATAGATAGACCACTTAGACCATTATTTGCATCTACTTATAATCAGGAAGTCCAGATAGTTTTAACGTTAGTTTCTTATAACCCAGAGATAGATCCTGAAGTACCTTCATTGATAGCGGCGTCAACTGTGGTGAAACTTGCAGGCCTACCATTTAACGGAACATTGGGTGCAGTGAAAGTTGGTTACCATAACGATGAATTTATACTTAATCCTACGTCAACTCAATTAGAGTCATCTCTTTTGGATTTAACAGTTGCTGGAACTAACAATGCTGTCCTTATGGTTGAATCAGAAGCTAAAGAACTTACTGAAAAACAAATGTTAGATGCAGTAAATTTTGGCCACGAAAAAATGCAAGATATCATTAAAGCAATTGATGATTTAGTTAACGAAATAGGTGTCACGCCTATTGAACCTACTCCAGCAGAGGACAACTCAGAATTATATGCTTCTATTAAAGAAAAATATGGTAAAAAAATATCAGATGCTTATCAAATAACTATCAAACAAGATCGTTATGAAAAGCTTTCTTTATTAAAAGAGACAATATTAACAAATGAAACATCTGATGAAGATGATAATTCTGATAAGATAGCTTCAGTATTTAACGATTTAAAAAAAGATTTAGTACGCGAGAGAATTCTCAACGGTGAAAAAAGAATTGACGGAAGAGATAATGCTACCGTAAGACCTATTAGTATTCAAACGGGAGTTTTACCCAGAACGCATGGTTCAGCATTATTTACAAGAGGTGAGACACAAGCATTGGTCGTCACTACTCTTGGTACGAATAAAGACGCTCAAATAATTGATTCACTTAATGGAAGAGTCGATGATTCTTTTATTTTTCATTATAACTTCCCGCCCTACTCAGTAGGTGAAATTGGAATGATAGGCTCTCCAAAAAGGAGAGAAATAGGCCATGGAAAGCTTGCAAGAAGAGGCGTTCAAGCTGTCATGCCCTCACTAGAGGATTTCCCTTATACAATAAGAGTAGTATCTGAAATTACAGAATCAAATGGTTCTAGTTCAATGGCATCTGTATGCGGTTCTAGCTTATCTATGATGGACGCAGGAGTTCCTTTAAAAGCCCCTGTAGCTGGTATTGCTATGGGATTAGTTAAAGAGGGTGATAGACATGTTGTTCTTACAGACATACTTGGAGATGAAGATCACTTAGGAGATATGGATTTTAAAGTTGCAGGTACAGAATCAGGTATAAATGCATTGCAAATGGATATCAAAATAGATGGAATTACATCAGACATTATGGAAACAGCATTATCTCAGGCAAAAGATGCAAGACTTCATATATTAAGTGAGATGAATAAAGAACTAAGTAAGCCAAGAGATGATGTTTCTCAGTTTGCACCTAGATATACTCACATGAAAATTGATCAGTCTAAGATTGCAGAAGTGATAGGTAAGGGAGGAGCAGTTATCAAATCAATAGTCGAGCAGACAGGCGCTGTTATTGATATTAATGATGATGGAGTAATTAAAATTGCTGCATCTGATCAATCTAAAAGTGATCATGCAAAATCTATTATTGAAGAAATTACAGCAGGACCTCAAGTCGATAAAATCTATGAAGGTAAAGTGGCTAAAATAATGGATTTTGGTGCATTCGTAGCTATTACTCCAAATAAAGATGGATTAGTACACATATCACAAATAAGTGAAGATAGAGTAAAAGATGTAAAAGATGTTCTATCAGAAGGTGATATGGTAAAAGTTAAAGTACTCGAAGTTGATAAACAAGGTAGAGTTAAACTTACAATGAAAGGAATAGACCAAAATTAATAAGATTATCTAATCTACCTGAGTCTTTTCCATTCTTTCATGTCTTTCTTGTGCTTCTATGGATAAAGTTGCAATAGGTCTTGCCTCTAATCTTTTGATACCTATTGGCTCTCCAGTATCTTCGCAATAACCATATGATCCGTCTTTGATTCGATTTAAAGCTTGATCTATCTTAGATATTAACTTTCTTTCTCTATCACGAGTTCTTAACTCAAGTCTAAATTCTTCTTCCTGGGTTGCAGCGTCATTAGGATCAGATAATTTTGATGAATCTTGTTTCATGTGATCCATGGTTTTTTCTGCTTCTGTCATAAGAAGCTTCTTCCAAGAGTATAGAATATTTTTAAAATGATTAATCTGGTCGACAGACATATACTCTTCACCTTTTTTAGGTTTATATGGTTTAAAATCTAAGTATTTCTGTAGGTTTGTAGTAGCCATGGCTGATAGATTATTTTGCTATTTACTAAGGCTCTTATCAAGTGTTTTTTTACTCTTTTCTCTTAACTTTTATAATACCATCACTCACTTGAATCCTGAGTTCAGATTTATTAGGAATACCTTTGATACTTTTAATGATATCATTGTTAGTATTACGAACTATAGCGTAACCTTTCTTTAACAGTAGTTCAGGATTCATTTGTTTAACTTGTTGTATTTTGGAAATAAGCATATTGTTATTAAAGTGTATCTTTACTTTCAATAGCTTATTAACGTTTTTATAAGTTTTTTCAACAGTTTCAATATATTCTTTTAGCCTAGATGTAATCTTCTTAAGAATATGCGATTGTCTTGTTATTTCATATTTTAGATCGTCTTGATTGTTTACAACCTTATCTTGTATTATTTTTTTAAATATTTTTTTTCTTTGAATGAAATCCTTTGATAAGGATTCTATAGTTTTGAATGGATTTGTCATTTTAATAATAAGATAGTTTCCTTTGATTTTGTTTTCTGTCTTCAAAATCATATTATTTATCAACTTTGTAATAGAATTTTCGTAATGTATTATGTCTTGTTTAAGCATTTGACTATCGGGTACGGCATGTACAGCAGCAGCAGTAGGAGTTTCTTGTGCAGAATCAGATGCATAATCTGCAAGAGTAATATCTGGTTTGTGCCCAATACCAGTTATTGTTGGGATAATTGATTGGGATATTTCTCTAACTAATAATTCATTGTTAAATGCCATTAAATCTTGAAGAGAACCTCCACCTCTTACAATAAGAATTATATCTGCTAATGAATCCTGATTAATTTTTTTTAGCTGTTTTATTAAGCTTTCAGGCGCTTGTGGTCCTTGAACAGTGGAGGGGTAGATAAGAATTTCTGCCATACAATATTTTTCGTTTAGTTTTGAACAGACATCTTTTAATGCATGACTATCTTTTGCTGTTAAGACTGCTATTTTTTTTGGGAATTTAGGTAAGTTTCTTTTATTGCTGAACACACTTTCATCAGATAACCTTTTTTTAATTTTTTCTATTTCATTTTTTAAAAAACCATCGCCAAACTCAGATAATTCAATTATATTTAACTGAAATTGTCCAAACCCAGCATAAAAATCAACCTTAGCTGTTACTATAACCTCCATATCTAAATACTGTGATATGTTAATATTTCCATAAGACCCTTTCCACATTACGCAACTGACTGTATAGTTTCCATTCACATCTCTTAACTTAAAATATTGATGTCCTCGTGACTGTCTGTAATCAGATATTTCTCCTTTAACATTTATTGGGTACTCAAATGCAAGCAACATTACCTGCCTGGCTTCGGTATTTATTTCTGATACGGAATATATTTTCATTTTTAGACTTTTTGTAAATAGTAATTCTATGTATAATATAGAATGGTAGTAAGTATACATCAATCTCGACTTAAAGTATTTTCTGATGAATCCCTCGCATTCGATGACGTATTATTAGTCCCTGCCTACTCTGATATTTTACCTGTAAATGTAGATCTTTCATCACATTTGACTCAATCTATAGTTCTGCAAACCCCGATACTATCAGCTGCAATGGATACCGTTACTGAATCAAAAATGGCTATTACCCTAGCAAGCGAGGGCGGTATAGGAATCATACATAAAAACTTGTCTATTGAGGAACAGAGTAAACAAGTAAGATTTGTAAAAAAATATGAAAATGGGGTTATAAATGACCCTATTACAGCTTCACCTAATTCAACAGTGTACGAAATAAATCAAATTACTGAAAAATTTGGAATATCAGGAGTGCCTATAACAGATAATAAAAATCTAGTTGGGATAGTTACGAATAGAGACTTAAGGTTTGTAGAAAATCCAAAAACTAAAGTAAAAGAAATAATGACCCCTAAAGACAGATTAATCACAGTTGGTGAAAATTATACTAAAAAGAAAGTTATAAATCTTTTGAAAAAGAATAGAATTGAAAAAGTACTCATCATAAATAAAAAATATCAATTGAAAGGTATGATTACGTTTAAAGATATACAAAAAGCATCAACCTACCCTAATGCCTCTAAAGACGATAACGGAAGCCTGCTTGTTGGTGCTGCTGTAAGCACTAGTAAAGACTCGATTGAAAGAATAGATGCACTTGTCAGTGAGAAAGTTGATATTATTACAATTGATACAGCACATGGACACTCTAAGTCTGTAATAGACACACTAAAATACATTAAACAACGTTATCCACATCAACAAGTGATAGCTGGCAACATTGCTACAGCAGATGCAGCTGAAGTTCTTATAAAGGCTGGCGCTGATGCTATCAAAGTTGGCATTGGTCCTGGATCGATATGTACAACTAGAATAGTTGCAGGAATAGGGGTGCCTCAGCTATCAGCAATATATCATACAGCCAAAATAGCTAAAAAATATAAAATACCTCTTATTGCTGATGGAGGTATTCGATATTCAGGAGATATTGCCAAGGCGATTGCTGCTGGCGCAGATTCAGTTATGCTAGGTGGTCTTTTAGCTGGAACAGATGAATCACCCGGTGATATTGAGATATTTGAAGGCAGAACTTATAAGTCATACAGGGGAATGGGCTCGATAGCTGCCATGGAGAGTGGCTCTAAAGATAGATACTTCCAAGATCATCACAGTGATAGCAAAAAGCTTATTCCTGAGGGTATCGAGGGAAGAGTGCCTTACAAAGGTTCTATTAAAGCAATTCTTCATCAGTTAACTGGAGGTCTAAGATCTAGTATGGGTTATGTGGGATGTAAAAATATTAAGCTTATGAAGAATAAAACTAATTTTATAAAAATATCTAATTCATCAAAGATAGAGAGTCATACTCATGATGTAACAATTGTGAAAGAACCCCCTAATTACCAACCAAAGTAATGACATTAGCAAAAGATTTAATTCTAATATTAGACTTTGGTTCTCAATACACACAGTTAATTGCTAGGAGAATACGCGAACTAGGAATTTATAGCCTTGTAAAGGCATATGATACTGACATTAAGGACATACAGAACTTAAACCCAAAAGGAATTATCATAAGTGGTGGACCGAATTCTGTGAACTTTAAACAAACACTTAAACCAAACAAAAAAATCTTTTCATTACAGATACCGATATTAGGCATATGTTATGGTATGCAATTATTAGCAAAAGAGTTTGGGGGAAAAGTAATTAAATCAAACAAAAAAGAATTTGGTGATTCGAAATTTATAATTACAAAAAAAACCAAATTATTTGATGGAGTTGAAATAAAAATAGAACATAAAGTTTGGATGAGTCATGCTGATAAAGTAAGTAACTTACCTAAAAACTTCATCAGAATTGGTGAGAGTACAAATTCTAAAATAGCAGCATTTGAAAATCAAAATAAAAAAATATTTGGTATTCAATTTCATCCTGAGGTCACACATACATTATCAGGAAAGAGAATTCTCAAAAATTTTATTGAAATATGTGAGTGTGAAAAATCCTGGACTGTAAAGAACATTAGTAATGAGATGATTAATAAAGTCAAATCAGATATTGGAAAAGAAAAAGTAATTCTAGCGCTTTCTGGAGGCGTTGATTCTTCAGTCGTAGCAGCAATTTTAAATCAAGCTATAGGAAAACAGCTATCATGCATATTTATAAATACTGGGCTTTTAAGAAAAAATGAAGTATCAGAAGTAAAAAAAATTACATCATCCTTAAAAATTAATCTAATAATTGTAGATGCTTCCAGAAAATTTTTATTAGCACTTCGAGGCGTTAGCGATCCAGAGAAAAAGAGAAAAATTATTGGCAAGTGCTTTATAGACACCTTTAACGCTGAAGCGAAGAAAATTAAAAATGTGAGATATCTTGGACAAGGCACTATCTACCCAGATGTAATTGAATCATCTTCTAAAAATTCCAAATCAGATGTTATTAAATCTCACCATAACGTAGGAGGCCTTCCTAAGAAAATGAAGCTGAAGCTTGTCGAGCCAATAAGAGATTTATTTAAAGACGAAGTCAGAAAAGTAGGCCTTGAATTAGGTCTTCCTAAAACCGTTATCAATAGACACCCATTTCCAGGGCCAGGCTTAGCAGTACGAATATTAGGTGAGATCAATCATGAGAAAATAAGAATTCTTCAAAATGTAGACTATATATTTATTGAAGAACTATGGAGTCGTAATCTATACAATAAAATAGATCAAGCCTTGGCGGTATTAATACCCTCAAAATCTGTTGGAGTTATGGGAGATAAAAGACAATATGATTATGTTATTGCATTAAGAGCCGTAAACACTACTGATTTTATGACTGCAACAGCATCTCATATAAGTCACAAAATATTAAACGAAATTTCTACAAGAATAATAAATGAAGTCGATGGTGTAGCAAGAGTAGTTTATGATATTACATCAAAGCCACCTGGAACAATAGAGTGGGAGTAGTTTTTCTTGTATAAGTCATTGATTTAATTAATTTAATGACTTACACATTACTTTCACGCTCAGAAATCAATTGTTGATTTCTTTAGTCTTTTTTCATACAGTTACACAAAATGTTGCACAAACGTGTGACTACTGAAACTCGTAGTAACTCAGAGAGGGCTAAATGAAGGCTTTGACTTTAATTAAATCACGCATAAGAGGTGCTGATAGAGAAGCAAGCGCAGTTTGGCAGACGAGTAACACAAAAGAACAAGTGAACAGAAAGAACAGAAGAACGTGTGGTTTAAGCACGTTCCTCGTCTTACAATGTGCAACAAGGGATTGCGTAAACTATTGAATTGCAATAGTTACACAAGCGTAGAAAAAACGTGCAGTGTGGTTGGTGACTTACACATTTGTTACACACGCACTACTGAGGTGATCTAAGTGATTGATATTAAACTAGATAAAAACTACGTCGTTACTGAGTGGGAGTAAACTTTCAGCTTTAAAATATTTTCGATTACATGAGATATAATCTTAACTTTATTTATAACAATTGGTTAGTTATTACTGTTGCATTATCGTTTATCATAATATTTTTCTCATTCTTTTCAGTTAACACACCCTCGAAAATACAGTATACTGATAAGTATTTACATACAGTTGCATATCTATTTTTAAGCTTTTCTGCTTCACTTAGAAAGCCAACTAATTATATTCTGATATTTAGTTATTTTTCTTTTTTCGGACTCGCAATTGAATTAATACAACCATATTTCGATCGTTATTTTGAATTATTTGATATTCTAGCCAATTCTATCGGCATTCTATTAGCAATAACTTTTGCAGATTTTCTCAGAAAATATTATTCTTATTGAATGTCAGAAGCATTTTTTTATCATAACCCTAAATGTAGTAAATCAAGAAAAGCCCTTGAAATAATTGAAAACCAAAATATTAATACTAAAGTAATACTTTATCTTAAGGATAAACTTACCAAAAGCATGCTTCAACAAATACTTGATTTGTCTGAGCTATCAGTTAGAGATATTATTCGAAGCAATGAAAAGGAGTATAAAGAAAATAACCTAGATAATCTTAATCTTACCCAAGATGATATTCTGAATCTTATAGTCAAATATCCTAAACTACTTCAACGTCCAGTACTTGTTTACAATAATAAAGCAATTATTGGACGTCCTCCTGAAGCTATCCTGAGAATTATATAAAAATTTAATCTTGTTCCACTTGAATAGTTCATGTATTATATGAGAACTTAATGAGAACTTATGAAAGAATATTCTACTTTAACTACCAAGGAACAAAAGACTTATGATTTTATTGTTAGATATTCAAAAAAGTATGGAAAATATCCATTATTAACAGAAATTGCAAAGGGTATAGGAATTACATCAAAAGGTGTAGCGCATAGATACGTTAAATCATTAGAAAAAGCAGGTAAAATACTAAGATTTTCAAATAAACATCGTGGCATTTCTACAATAGAAAAAAGACCTCTTTTTTTAAAATCTTTGGGGAGGATTGCAGCCGGGGGACCTATTGAAGCGATAAGTGACCAACAAAGAATTGAACTTGAATACTTATTTACTAATAAAAAATCATATGCACTCAAGGTAAAAGGAGAATCAATGATTGATGCAGGCATAAACGATGGCGACTGGGTAATAATTGAGGAAAGCAAAAAATTCTACAAATCAAAAGTTCATGTAATTTTAGTTGATAATCAAGATGTTACCTTGAAATATATAGAAAAAATAAACTCAGAAGAAATAAAATTAATTCCTGCAAATAAAGCATATAAAGAAAAAATTTACCCTGTTGAAAGAATTTCTATTCAAGGATATGTAGTCGGACAAGTAAGAATATATTGATGAATAAAAAGATTTTTATTCATGTTGATATGAACGCGTTTTTTGCTTCAATAGAGCAAAGAGATTATCCTGATTTGATAGGAAAACCTGTGGCTGTTACTAATGGCAAACACGGATCATGCATCATTACCTCATCATATGAAGCTAGAGCATTTGGAATCAAGACAGGTATGAAAATTCGTGATGGAAAGAAGATTTGTCCATATCTAGTTCAACGAACATCACGACCAAAAATATACGCAGATACATCAGTAAAAATAATGAATATATTACAGAATATAACTCCTGATATTCAAATATACTCCGTTGATGAAGCATTTTTAGAATTAACACATTGCATGAAAATCTATAAAGAAATTAGCCATGTTGTGTACAAAATTAAAGATCTTATATATCAAAACGTAAATCTTAAATGTTCCATTGGTGTATCATTTAGCAAGTCGTTAGCAAAGTATGCTTCAAAAATTAATAAACCAGACGGAATAACTTATATAACTAAGAAAAATTATCATAAATACTTAGATAATTCTTCAATAGACACTTTATGTGGCGTATCAAGAGGAATTAAAAATTTCTTAAATAACCATAATGTCTACAAATGTTCTGATATGAAAAATCTTCCTATAAGTATACTTGCTAATAGATTCGGTAATGTAGGTAGAAAGATATGGCTAATGGCAAACGGAAATGATTTCGAAGGCCTTACTCCAGACCCTGTTCACCCAAAGAGCCTTGGACATGGAAAAGTACTAATGCCTAATACAAAAAGTCGTTACTTAATAAAAAAAATATTCTTAAGAATGTCTAATAAATTATCATTGCGTTTACGTAAATCTAATTATGAATCAAATATTTTTTTGATTGGCATAAAAATAAAAGCAGGTTGGGTACAAAAAAAAATAAAGTTGGAGAAACCGACATGCAATCAAAGTGATATATTTAATGCTTGTTTATTTTATTTCAACTTATTTGATAAAAATATTGGTATGTTTCAAGTACAGGTTACAGCTTTAAATCCGGTAAGGAAAAATATACAAATTGATATTTTTAACCAAGAAAAGAATGAGAATCTAGTTTTAGAGCAGGCATTAGATAATATAAGTGATAAGTTTGGTCCTAATACTATTAAGCCTGCTCGTTTGATGAGTGATGATAAAGATAGCCCTGATGTTATAGCCCCTGCTTGGAGGCCTGTTGGATATAGAAAGTCAGTATAAAAAAAGGCCGAAGGGGGTAGGTTCGGCCTTTCATTAAAGGGGTGGGGATATGACAATTTGTCTGTATCCTGTCTATGACAATATCTCAATAAAATAGACATGTCAACATCAAATATAAACAAAAACTATACAAATAAGATAAATAATGATATTGTCCGTTAAATATTAGACATTACTTTGACAAATCATATGGAAAATATAATAATTAGTAACAATGACAAGGATAAGTCCAATATTAGCAGGAAAATGAAAGAAGATTTATCTGCAAAACCACGTCATTTAATTCAAGTCGTTAATAGACGTACTGGTCTGAGTTCAGATGTAATTAGAGTGTGGGAAAAAAGATACCAAGCTGTGATTTCTCATCGAAATGAAACCAACCGAAGATTATACTCAGATAAAGATATTGATAAACTTACATTGCTCAAAAGAGCTATAGCTGCCGGCAGACGAATTGGAGATATAGCCGCATTATCATACGATGATCTTTTTGAGCTTGTAATGGGTGATGAATCCAGCGCATCAATAGGATATAAGAGGCCTAACACTGGCACAATCATGGAATTATTTGACGAATCTGTATCATGCATAAAAGAAATGAACAGCTGGAAACTTGATAATGTATTATCTAATGCAGTTGCTGTATTAAGTACTAATGATCTTTTGATTGAATTTATTAAACCTCTCAGCAATTACATACAAGACGAATGCTCAAGGGGCAGCATAAGATACGCACAAGAAAAGATGTCCAAATTATGCATTAGGACATGTTTAAATAATCTTTATTTAAAGCTTAGGTCTTCTAAGGAAGATTGCCCAAGATTAGTAATTGCCTCACTATTATCGGAATATGAACACCTCGATACAATAATGCATATGATTGTTGCGCAGAATATTGGTTGGGATTTAACTTACATTGGTAATGGAGTTCCCCATGATGAGATAACTTATGCAGCTTCATCTGTTAATGCTCAGTTAGTTGTACTTGCTATTAATAATCCGAGAGATATTGCAAGAAAAATATATGAAATAAAGCATATAAGGGAGCATGCAAATAAAACAGAGGATATTATCTTAATAGGTTCTCAGTGCAGTGAATATAAACAATTATCAAATGATTTCAACATAAACATTTCATCGGATCTTACAAGCTTTAGACTTACTCTAGAAAGACTGTATAGCTTAATTAGATAAATTTGATTTTAGGTTTTCTAAAGATAAAATCTCATTCGAAATTTTTTCACGATTAGAAATATTTTGGTTAATAATTTCGCTGGGCGCCTTTTCAATAAAACTTTTATTGTTAAGCTTAGTATCTATTTTCTTTAACACAGATTCTAAATGGAGAATATTATTTTCTATTTTGTTGATTTCATTTTTAATATTAATCATATTTTTTATATGAAGATATAAAGTAAATTTGCTATCGATAAGTTGAATAAAATCATTAGATTCAGGTTCCTCTTCATCCATAATCGTTAATTCTATGCCCGAGAGGCTATTTACTAGCATAATATTATCAAGTACATCTCCAGCCAAAACTCTATTACTTATGACTATTTCAACTTTAAAATTATTTTTAGGATGTATTCCTAATTCGGTACGAGTCTTTCTAATTTTTTTAATAACCTCCTTGATATCGGTCACTCGATTATCGATGTCATTCTCTTTTGAAATCCTTACTTGAGAGGGGAATGAGCTGTTTGTTAGACTATCTTCTGAGACAAAATCATTCCTAGATAATTCACTCCAAATTTCTTCTGTAATGAATGGTATTATGGGATGACATATTTTTAAAATTCTAATTAACGAGTATATTAAAAATTTCTTTGTAGTATCAGATGTATTATTTTTAGCTATTTCTAAATACCAATCACAATACTCGTTCCATACAAACTCATATATACTATTTGCCATTAAATCAAATCTATATGTAGATGAGTATTTTTTAAAATCACTTATAACATAATCTAATTTATACATGATCCATTTATCAAATATTGTTGCATCTGTTGTAGTAAGATTTTCCTCATAGTGATAGTCATTACATGTCAGCATTATAAATCTAGATGCATTCCAAAGTTTATTACAAAAGTTTCTATAGCCTTCAATTCTCTTAAGATCAAAATTAATATCTCTACCAGTTGATGCCATTGCACAGAAATTAAACCTTAGCGCATCAGCTCCAAATTCTTTTATTCCATTAGGAAATTCTTTTTTTGTTTTCTTAATAACATTTGTTTTTTGTTTTTCACTAATTAAACTTCCTGTTCTTTTTTCTAGGAGGTCATCTAGAGTTATTCCATCTATAACATCTAATGGATCAATAACATTTCCAATTGATTTAGACATTTTCTTCCCTTCAGCATCTCTAACAAGACCATGAATATAAATTTTATTAAAAGGAATATTATTAGTAAATTTGATACTCATCATTATCATTCTTGCAACCCAAAAAAAGATAATATCAAAACCAGTTACCAGTAGATTTGTAGGGTAGTATTTTTCGAAAAAAGCATCGTTTTTTTTCCAGTCAAGTGTTGAAAATGGCCATAGTGCAGATGAGAACCATGTATCTAGCACATCTATATCTTGATTTAATTCTATATTATTACTTAAATCATATTTTTTTCTTATTGATTCCTCGCTTTCACCAACATATATATTACCTTTATGATCATACCAAGCTGGTATTCTATGGCCCCACATTATTTGTCTGCTTATACACCAGTCTTCAATATTCTCAAGCCAGTTAAAGTAAATCTTTTCCCAGTGATCCGGAACAAATGTCACTTTACCGTTTTTGACAACTTCTATGCCATCATTTGCAAGGTCTTTCATATTCATAAACCACTGATTAGTTAGTAATGGCTCAATTATCTCTCCAGTTCTTTCTCCAACAGGAACAGTTGTTTTATATGGAACTTTTTCAACGAACGCATCAATCTTATCAAGATCACCAATAAGTTGATCTCGAACATCATGAATATTTTTTCCAATATAAGCTTTATCTACATTATCATTTAACGTGCCATCTTTATTTAGAATGTTTATGAATGGAAGTTTATGTTTTTTTCCAACTTTATAGTCATTAAAATCATGGGCAGGTGTAATTTTTAAGCAACCTGTTCCAAACTCTTTGTCTACAATTTCATCAAGAATGATTGGTATCTCCTTATGTATCATTGGAATCATGACTTTCTTACCAACTAAGTGTTTATAGCGGTTATCCGTTGGATTTATGCATACAGCAGTGTCACCAAAAAGAGTCTCTGGTCTAGTGGTTGCCACAATTACACATTCATCGGATCCGACA
Source organism: Gammaproteobacteria bacterium (assembly GCA_016779485.1). Classification (GTDB taxonomy): domain Bacteria; phylum Pseudomonadota; class Gammaproteobacteria; genus CACLCV01. Next base: position 33,846 of record JADHNN010000003.1, on the reverse strand, counting down.
ATCTTATACTTTAGATGATATAGAAATCCTTCTTTTTCTTCACTTAATACCTCTAAATCTGACACAGCGGTTTGAAGCTTTATATCCCAGTTCACGAGTCTGTTACCTCGATATATTAAATTATCATCATAAAGTTGTATGAAAATATTTTTTACAGTATCGGAAAGTCCCTCATCCATTGTAAATCTATTTCTTGACCAGTCGGCAGATGACCCGATTCTTTTAGTTTGATTTATAATCGTATTACCTGATATATCTTTCCATTTCCAAACCTCATCAATAAACTCTTCTCTGCTTAAATTATTAATATCTTTACCTTGGGATGATAATCGATTCTCTACAACCAATTGGGTTGCAATTCCTGCGTGATCAGTCCCCGGTTGCCATAATACACTTTTTCCTAACATACGATGATATCTAACTAGTACATCTATAATTGTATGTTGAAAAGCATGACCCATATGCAAAGTGCCAGTAACATTTGGTGGAGGAAGTACAATTGAAAATTTAGATGTAGACTCTTTTGGGGAAAATGATTTATTCTTTTCCCAGTCTTCGTATATTCTTTTTTCTATCTCTTTTGGTTTATATTGCTTGTTCATCATATGTCTTATGTAACAAAGTAAAGTTATATTTTTTATAGTCCGAGTATTTATTTCTACTTATTGATTTATTAGTTTCATCATCTTCTACAAACTCATATATATTTGTATCACCAGCTAATTTTAAAATAGCGGCTGATTGATTATTAATAATTGACTTGTATTCACCATATATTTCCATGTTATTGATGTCATTTAAGGTTGATAGTAATATTGGCGTATCAACTTTATCTCCATCTTTGTAGATCTTATGAGGTAAAAAACTATTTTGTTCAAATGTCCATAATAATTTATCAATCTTTTCAATTTTATGATCTGAAGATATTATTATTATTTTATTTTCTTTCTTATATAGAAACTTTACAAAACTACAAATGCATAAATCTAAATTATGATTTCTATTAAGTGAATAAAAATTCGCAGTTGATTTCAATTTTATTTATTTGTCATTACGAAGTCGGTAAGTAATTTTACCGGTCTACCTGTGGATCCTTTATTCTTACCTGACTCCCATGCAGTCCCTGCAATATCCAAATGAGCCCATTTTTCATCTTTAGTAAAGTTTGCTAAAAATGCTGCAGCAGTAATTGCTCCACCATATTGTCCACCAATATTTTGTATATCTGCAAAGTTACTTTTTAACTCATCAAAATAGTCACTATATAACGGAAGTTCCCATACGCGATCCCCCGTAACATCAGCGGATTTTTTAATTTTTTGCGTTAAGGTTGAATCATTTGAAAATAGACCAGACGGATATTTTCCCAAACCAACCAAACATGCTCCTGTTAATGTTGCCATATCTAAAATGTATTTAGGTTTATATTTTTTAGAAAATGTTAGTGCATCACATAAAACTAATCTTCCTTCAGCATCAGTATTAAGTATCTCTATAGATATACCCGACATACTTTCTACTACATCGCCTGGTCGAGTAGCTATTCCGCTTGGCATGTTTTCAGCGCAAGCTAAAATCCCTATAACATTATTTTTTAAATTCATTTCTGCACATGCTTGCATGGTACCCACAACAGATCCAGCACCTGACATATCATACTTCATTTCATCCATACTAGATGATGGTTTAAGAGATATACCTCCAGTATCAAAAGTAATACCTTTTCCAACTAATACTATAGGCTGTTTGTTTTTTATTGGCATATATTTAATAATTACCAGTTTTGCAGGTTGTAAACTTCCTTGTGAGACTGACAGAAGTGAGCCCATTTTCAATATCTTCATTTGTTTTTCATCAAGGATTTCTACTTTAAGGCTCTTATGTAGTTTTTCAAGTTTTTTAGATTCATTAGCTAAAAATGTTGGATTACATATATTTGGTGGTGTATCTCCTAATTTTCTTGCAGTATTAAGCCCATGCGCTACTGCTATAGAAATTACTTTAGTGTTATCAAAAGTTCTCTTAGTAATATTACTAGGAACTTTTATAGAACATTCTTTCAAATGATTTATGTTTTCTTTTCTAAAACTATACTTACTTTTTTCAAATTCAATGATGGTGCCTTTAAGGGTATTATAGTTATTAATTGATATATTATTTAGGTCTATTGCTACCTTGTCTATATTATATTTATTTATTTTCTTGATTGTCGAGCTTAGTTGTTTTTCAAACTTTTGAATAGTTAGTTCATTTTTTTTACCTAATCCTATAAGGAAATAGTTACTATCATACATAGTGCTAACGAATGTTTCCATTGAACCAAGTTTTCCGCACAATAATTTTTTAGAGACTGCTTCTTTAATATCTTTTAGTGCAGTGGAGCAGTCAATAGATTTACTAATTCCTGAGAGTTTGTCCTCATATATGAAAACTAGGTTATAATCTGACTTGTCATTTTTTTTGAATTTATTGTATTTCATGATATTTCCAAATAATAAAGTTATACTACTAAAGAGTAAAGATTAACATTTTTATAAGACCTTGTAATTATTACTTTGAATTTAATTAGTCAATATATATTTAAAAACTGCCTTCAGACGATTATTTCTGTTTTTTTAATTCTACTGCTAATATTAACCGCTAATACTGGGCTAAGGCTAATGGAAAGTGTAAATGAGGGCGGCCTGCCGTCATTATTCCTACTTCAACTCCTGTTTTTAAAAATTATACAGTATTCCTCTCTTATAATTCCTGTTAGTTTATTTTTTGGCATCCTTATCTCATTAAATAGATTATATATATCAAACGAAATGCTAATTATGAAACTAGGAGGTTTTTCATGTAAAGCAATATCTAGTGTACTCTCAAAAATTATTCTTGGGGCAACTATGATAGTTATGCTTTTTAATTTTTTTGTAACTCCTTATGCAATAAATTTTAGATCATATATAGAGCATAAAATACTATATGAACAAAAAATATATTTCCTACAAGAAAAAAACTTCAATCAAAATAATAATGGTTCTAAGATTTTCTATGTTTCAAATAAAAATAAAATTGAACCAGGCAATATATTTATTAAGTCAAAAAACAATGAGTCAGTTAGAATTGATATATCGTCAGGATTAGAATCATCTGATAATAATCACCTAACCCTTATAGACGGAATATCTTATCTATATAAACCCAATGATGGATTAAGTTATACGAAGTACTCCAGTCAAAATATTCAATTATCCAATCAAGTACCAGACAAAATAAATAATGATATAGATTCAAAATCAATTCTTGATTTACTAAAAAATAATAGTGTCGAATCATTTCAAGAATCAATTAAGAGATTCTCTTTAATTATTGCAACATTTATTTTAGGTTATATGGCGATACCACTAAGTCACGTTAATGCAAGAGAGGATAAGTATAGAAATATATTTACAGCAGTATTATTCTATTTTAGTTACGTAATATTCATCAATATTCTTTCTAAATCATTTGATAATAAGTTGTATGTTTTTTTAAGTCTATTGAATCTTCATTTAATGTACTTATATGTTACTTATAAGTTTTATATATTCTTCAATCGACCGGGATAATACATGACTAAAATATTCTTATATATGTTTAGAAAGTACCTAATTGGTTTTACGTTAGCTATCAGTATTTTATTGAGTATAAATTTGCTTATTATTTTCTTATCTGAGCTAAAAAATCTTGGCATTAGTCAGTATGATTTAATTCTACTTGTTAAATATATAATCTTTCTAGTTCCACAGAACATCTTGGACATTTTTCCATACGCATTATTAATTGGTAGCATGATTGCTTTTGGTTCGATGTCACATCATTCGGAAATTGTAGCATTAAATTCTATAGGCATAGGTATTAAGAAAATTATATTCATTATACTTTTCCAGACTTTCTTTATATCAATAATCATTAGTTTTTCTGGTAATCATTTTGCATCAGATAGTGCTATTCATGCTCAAAATATTAAAAACATAGCATTGAATAAAAATACTAACAATAAGGAAGTTTGGTTCAAAGGAAAAAATACTATTATTAATGTTAAGAATGTACTTACAGAATACAATCTTAAAAATATAGAAATTTATTATATAGATAATGGAATGATGTCCTCAATCGTGACAGCTGATAAAGGCACCTATAACAAAGAATGGAATTTAGAGTCTATAAAAATAATTGACATCAATAGTAATAAGATTATAAATAAAAAATCATTGACTATATCATCCGATAACTTTATTCCATTTCAGGTACTCAAAAGCTCCTTCCATAAAAAAAGGTATCACTCTATTCAAGATTTATATACAAATATTGCTTATTTTGATGAGCGAGGAATATATTACGAAGATCATAAGATAGTATTTTGGCAAAAAATATTTCTACCTTTTTCTTGTTGTATAATTGTCTTTATTGGAATACCTTTTTTGTTTACAAAAGCTAGATCCACTAATCAAAGCCAAAGAATCATTTATGGTATACTGTTTGGAATAACATATTTTGTTATCTCAAGTATTTTAATTAATGCATTTCTGATTCTTAATATCCCTGCACTAGTATCTGTACTTATTTCAATGGGTATATTTATCATGTTCGGTTTTTTACTATTTAATAGACTTGTAAAAACAAATATTCCTATTTAGTCTATACGTTCAAGATATGTATTCGATATTTTATCTTGCAATGATTCGGATTGGAAAAATAATAGAAGATGCCCCCCCAGTAATGCAAAGACAATTCTTTTAATTGATTGAATATATGTAATTTCAAGGGAATACTTACTATATATTTTTACTTTCCATATTTTCATTCCTAAAGTTTGATTATATTTCTTCCAGAACCAAGCATAATAAAGGTATATTATAATAAAAAGATACATTTGATAAATTATACTATCTAATACTGCATTTCCTTCAGTCAAAAATATTATAGGAATGGTAAAAAAATAAAGAACTGCAAATAATAAGATTAAATCATAAAAGTTTATTAACAATCTTTTTAGAAAGCTAACATGTTTATTCATAATATTCACTAGAAACAGAAAATGGAATGACTTTAACGAAGCCACCCTTTTTTATCTTATTGATGTTTTCATCAAGCTCTATATAACAATTAGCATCTTTCAAACTCGATAGAATATTTGACCCTTGTGCTCCTGCTGTTTTAACAAAAAACTTTCCATTTTTATTTCTTAAAATACCTCTTTTAAATTCTTTTCTTCCTTTTCTTTTATTTATCTCTGACTCCAGTTTTGCATCAAGTGATAATTCATTTTTATATTCTTGCCCCGTTATCTTTCTAATAGCAGTCTGAACAAATAAATTGAATGTAACTACAACTGATACAGGATTGCCAGGTAATCCAAAGAATAAACATTTTTTTATTTTTCCAAAAGCCAAAGGTCTTCCAGGTTTGACAGCTATTTTCCAAAAATCTACCTTTCCAATTTTATCTAATGCATTTTTTACAAAGTCTGCATCTCCTACTGAAACACCACCAGTCGTAATAAGTAAATCACATTCATTAGATGCTTTCTCTAACTTTTTTTCTACACTAACTAAATTGTCCTTTACTACTCCATAATCTTTGATATTAATAGGATATTTTTGCAATAATCCATGTAATAGATACCTGTTGCTATCATAAACTTGTGATTTTTTAATTTTTTGAGTAACGCTAACCAATTCATCACCTGTTGAAAAATATCCTATTAATGGTTTTGAATAAACTAAAATATTTGATTGACCAAGAGATGCTAAAATACCGATATCTACTTCGTCAATCTCTTTACCTTTTAGCAGAACAACCTGATTCTTTAATATATCTTCTCCAGGAAATCTTATATTTTGATTTTCTACAATGATTGAGTTTACTGTAATTCTATCGTTATCTTCTTTAGCCAGCTCCTTCATAACAACGGCATTACAACTATTAGGAACCATTCCCCCAGTCATTACTTTTATAGCTTGATTTTTTTTTATTTTTTTTCTGTAAGGATGTCCTGCAAATGATTCACCAACACAATCAAAAATATATTTATTATTTTTTTGTTTTATAAAATTTACTGCATATCCATCCATTGCTGAATTTTTATAATTAGGTATATTTTTATTAGATTTTATGCTCTTTGCCAATATTCTCCCATAAGCTTTTTTGAGAGGAACACTTTCAACTCTATTTTTTATTTTAGACGCAAATAAAATCTTGCTTATAGCTTTATCAACATTTATTGCAGATGGATCAAATTCATTAAAACAACTATCTTTCATTATTTTATATTTAGTAATTTATGTATAATTAGTATATCAAATATTATGTCAATATCAGATAATTCAATTGAATCTCAATTTATAGATCAGTTTTGTGATTATGTGTCTTTTAAAAATAATTTAACACAAAACACAATTATTGCTTATAAATCAGACCTTAAGATTTTTCTGTCATGGATATCCAATAATAACAATAAATTTTGTGATGTTGATCGAGTTGTAATTAACAATTATTTAGCTTCAAGACTTGATTCAGGTGTATCTGTTAGTACTATTCAAAGAATAATCACATGCATAAAATCATTTTATTTATTTTTATATGAAAATAACTTTATTCAATCTAATCCTGCTCAGCTTATAGATAATCCTAAGAAGCGAAGAAAACTACCAATTATTATTAGTGAAAATGAAATTGAAGCTTTATTATCTTGTCCGAATACAGGCACGAGTTCAGGTATGAGAGATAAGTGTATACTTGAGCTACTGTATTCTTCTGGCTTGAGAATAAGCGAATTGCTAAACATAAAAGTTAATCAAATAACTCATGATAAGTCATTTTTAAAAATAAAAGGTAAGGGAGGTAAAGAGAGACTTGTACCGATAGGATCATCAGCTATGTCTTCATTACTTACATATATAGATACGTATAGATGTAATATTAAAAATATTAATAATATTGAAATGCTATTTATTAAAGAAACAGGAACTGTAATCTCAAGACAAGAGTGTTGGAAGATGATTAAAAAATATGCATCAGCATCAAATATTAATAAAAAGATTTCACCTCATAACTTAAGACATGCATTTGCTACTCATCTTCTTAATAATGGAGCTGATTTAAGGACTGTACAGATGCTGTTAGGACATGCTAGTCTATCAACAACGCAAATTTACACTCATATTGCAAAAGATAGATTAGTTAAATTTCATCAAAAATATCATCCAAGAGGATAATTATGAAATATGTATTATTGTCATTGGCACTAACAATATTAGTTTCCTGTGCAAAAAAAGAAAATACTGACATAGATATTGGTAAAAAAGTTTCTGATGCATATCCGTCTATTTCTATAGATAAAATTAGGAAAATAGACGATAAATTTCATGAATTAATCATTAACAACCAAGTTTATTATGCAACTAACGATGGTAAGTATCTAATTATAGGTAACGTGATTGATTTAGATACCAAAGAAAGCATTACTGAAAATACTAAAATGAATCAACGACTGTCTATTATTGACTCTATTAATAAAGAAAATTTTGTTATCTATAAACCTAAAAAAACGGATCATATATTAACAATATTTACTGATACCTCTTGTCCGTATTGTCAAAAACTGCATAATGAGATACCAGACTTGTTGGATAATAATATTGAAATTAGATATGTTCTTTTCTCAAGGAATGGGAATGATGTTGATGCATATAGTCAATTAGTATCAGCATGGTGCTCAGAAAATAAGACCGAAGCTTTAGAAAACTTATTTGCTGGCGACATATTGGATGATGCAGAGCCATGCGATAATCCTATTGCTAAAAATCTAGAACATGCAGGTTTGTTATCAGTTGAAGGTACTCCAACTATTTTTCTTGAAGATGGAAGAATTATTCCAGGGTATCAAAGTGCAGAAAATATTATAGCTTTTATCAAAAAATAATTAACTATGAAAATTCATTTTCAATCTCATCAAGATAGTTCTCTATAGCAGTAAATTCATCAGACATGTTTTCAAATCTCTCATCACTTGATGCTTTGATTAACTCTTGTCTAGCTTTTGAAAGTGTAGTCCAAGGCAATTTCTCCTCTTCGTTGAATATTTTCTGACTGATATATTGTTTATGTTTGTCTAATGCTTCATTTGTAAGTATATATTTTTTATCAGAAAACATTTTTCTTTTAAATAGTTCGACTAGTCTTTTATCTTCTATGGTATTTAATTGTTTAGTTAACTCTATCGGATCGTTGATTTTTTTTAAATCATCTATTTTTAACCAATCGCTTGATCCCGTAAACCCATTATATAACATTTCATCTACGTGCTCCGAAGCAGATAGATAATCTCTATTATCTACCTGATAATCAGCAAGTTGATCCACAAGATATTGATTTATATTCATTACAAAGTTACTGGATGATTGAATAGTCTTAGCTTTATCAATATAAGTTTTTTTATTCTTAATAAATTTCTTTTTTAGATCATCACTCATATGTTCTATTTTTAGAAATATAGGATAATCATTACTTTTAACTTTTTTTAAAGTTTTATTTCTAAATAGACCTCCAATACCTCTCGTTCTTGAATTTATCACATCATCTGTTACATCTTCATTTAAATTATAAAATATCATTTCTTTAGCATTATCAGGATTCCTTGTTATGAACGACGCTGGGATATACTCACCAGTAGCGGTTGATGGTGGCATGATAACAATATTATTTTCATCAATGTACTTACTAACATTATTATGATTGTTAAACTGAATCATATGCTCCCAAAATTCTGGCTCGTTAGATTTTATGATATTTGCAATTCCAATAGTTGCATCTACATCACTCATAGCATCATGTGCGTATTCATGCTTAATTCCATTATTTTCCGATAGTTTTTCAAGCTTTAAACTTCTTTTTCCTGAAATACTATCGGTAGGTATGTTTAAATATGACTTTTTCAAATTACAAAGAGTCAGGATCATCTTAAATAAATCAGCTCTTAAATTTTTATTTGTATTAGTTAGATAGGGTGCATGCAAAGATTGATATAAACTTGATCTTAAAAACTTCTCATCAAAATTAATATTATTATACCCAATAAATACAGCAGGCGACCATGATGTAAATTTTTTATGTACTTTATCCATAAATTCATAGAAGGATTGTTGTTGATTTAACTGACATAAATTAGTTTTTGTTATCAACATTGCTATAGGAGACGGAATAACACCGTCTCTGAGACGACATCTTTCATCAAACTTGTCTATAAGATTAAATTTTTCATCAACTAACTTTGCTGCAAGTTGGATAGGTTGATCAAAGTAATAATTTAACCCTGAGGTTTCAAAATCATAAAATACATAATTCATTTATATTGCATGTGGGATAGTGTAATCTTATTATACACAAAAATGGTTAAAAAAACATACACTGCATCTGATATCGAAATCTTAAAGGGCATCGAGCCGGTTCAAAAAAGACCAGGCATGTATACAGATACATCTAACCCAAATCATCTACTGCAAGAGGTGATTGATAACTGCGTTGATGAGTCAATAGCTGGATTTTGTAACAGCATTGATGTTCAAATTAATAATGATGGATCGTATACAGTTAGTGATGATGGAAGAGGCATGCCTGTTGATATACATCCTGAATATAAAAAAACAGGCGTAGAGGTAATTATGACTAATTTACACTCTGGAGCTAAATTCAGTAATAAAAATTACAAATATTCAGGAGGCTTACATGGCGTAGGTGTTTCTGTAGTTAGCGCTTTATCAGAATCATTAATTATTAATATAGAGAGGAGCGGTGATACAAACCTCTATCAAATTACATTCTCTAATGGTCTAGTAAAAAACAAACTAAATGCCATAGGTAAATCATCTATAAATTCTCATGGTACGAGTATCACATTTAAGCCTAATAATGAATATTTTGATAGCCAAGATATAGAAATTACTAGATTACATAAGCTAATAGAAGCTAAATCGATTCTAAAACCCGGTCTAGAAATAACGATTGATGATTCTAAATATAACACAGGTAAGAAAGTATATTGTCATAGCGGCTCATTAGATAAATTTTTAAAAAGTAAACTTAATTTGTCTAATCTTCTCCCTGAAAAACCTTTATTAATTGAATTAGAAAACGACTCTTTTGAGGTAGCTGCCACTGTCTGCTGGCACAATAATTTTGAAAATATTATTCAAGATAGTTATGTGAACTTAATTCCAACATCTGATGGAGGCACTCATGTAAATTCTCTAAAATCAGCTGTAGCTGACTCTATTCGCGATTTTATGATTTCACATAAAATTACACCAAAAAATTTAAAAATTATCCCTGATGATATTTGGAAAAACACATCATATCTGATGTCGATCAAATTATCAGACCCCCAGTTTGTAGGGCAAACAAAAAATAAACTGCAATCTACATCTATTGCCTCTAAGTTATCAAGTCAACTAAAAGATAGACTAGAATTATGGCTAAATAATCACTCTGAATCTGCTGAGGGAATATGTAGCCTTGCTATTCAAAATGCCCAAGAAAGGCTTACAAATAGTAAGAATAAAACAACTAAAAACACAACAAAAAATTCTATAATGCCAAGTAGACTGTCCGACTGTTCTAGTAAAGATATTAATATAAATGAATTGTTTCTTGTTGAAGGTGATTCTGCTGGCGGCTCTGCTAAACAAGCTAGAGATAGAAAGTTCCAAGCTATTCTACCCTTAAGAGGAAAAATTCTTAATACCTGGGAGGTAAGTTCCTCTAAAATATTAGAATCCAGAGAAGTTCAAGACATTACTACTGCTATAGGAGTTCGACCTGGGGATAGCGATCTGTCGTCTTTGAGATATGGAAAAATATGTATATTAGCAGACGCTGACTCTGATGGACTTCACATAGCAACTCTACTTATCGCATTATTTGTAAAACACTTTCCCGATTTAGTATTAAATGATCATATTTATGTTGCACTACCACCTTTATATCGTTTAGATTATAAAAATAGTACTTTGTATGCTATTTCTGATGATCACATGAATGAACTATTAAATAAGCATAAAATAAAGTCTGATAATAATAATTTAGCTATTACTAGATTTAAAGGTCTTGGGGAGATGAATCCTTCGCAGTTGAGAGATACAACATTAAGTCCAATATCAAGAAAACTTCTCTTGTTATCTCTTGATGATAAAAGTAAAGATTTAAAAAAACTCAATATGATGCTTTCTAAGAAAACTGCAGCAGATAGAAAATTATGGTTAGAAAAAAAAGGTAATCTAGCACAAACAAGTTAATGACAAAGAATAGAGATTTATTTTTAACAAATATTGATAGAGTTTCCATAGGAAGCTTCAGTGAAGACGCCTATTTAAATTATTCGATGTATGTCATATTGGATCGAGCTCTCCCAAGTTTGTTAGATGGCTTAAAACCAGTGCAAAGAAGAATTATTTATGCGATGAGTGAACTTGGTTTAAAACACTCCACTAAGTATAAAAAATCTGCAAGAACGGTAGGCGATGTATTAGGCAAATTTCATCCTCATGGTGATACAGCATGTTATGAAGCAATGGTTATTATGGCTCAATCATTTGCTTACAATATGCCATTAATTGAAGGGCAAGGTAATTGGGGAACACAAGATGATCCAAAATCTTTTGCGGCTATGAGGTATACAGAATCTAAGCTCACAAAATATTCTGAATTACTCCTTAAAGATCTAAAGAATGGTACCGCCGATTGGATTGCTAATTTTGATGGAACATTAAATGAGCCTAAATTTTTACCATCGCAAATTCCAAATATACTTATTAATGGTAGTTCTGGTATAGCAGTAGGTATGTCTACCGATATTCCGCCACATAACTTAGGAGAAGTAGTTCTTGCCACCCAGTATGTCATTAATAATCCTCAATGTACTGTAAACGAACTCATGGATTTTATCCCTGCTCCTGATTATCCAACTGCTGGGCAACTGATTAAAAACGAATCTGATATTGACGCAATATATCAAGAAGGAACCGGTAATATAAAATTAAGAGCTGAATATAATACCAATGGAAAATACATAGAGATAAATTCTTTACCATACCAGGCATCAACAACAAAAATTATTGAACAAATACAATCTCAAATAATTGATAAAAAAATTTCTTTCATAAGTTCTATTGAAGATCAGTCCGATGAGAAAAGCCCTGTAAAAATTATAATTAAAACTAAAGGTAATAGCCATAATCAAGCAGATGTTATGAATCATTTATATTTCACTACTGATCTAGAGAGAAACTATAGAGTCAACTTAAATATGATTTCAGCAGATGGAAAGCCAAAAGTAATGAATCTAAAAGAAGTCCTATCTGAGTGGGTGATATTTAGAATCCAAACATATAAGCGTAAGCTAAATCACGAAAATACACAGATACTTGATCGGTTGCATATTCTCGAAGGCTTTTTAATTGTATATAAGCACCTTGATAAGATTATTGAAATTTTGAGAAATGAAGATAACCCTAAACCTAAAATAATTAAAATTGCTAAATTTTCTGAAAAACAATATGAGTCAATTATTAATATGCGACTTAGAAATATAGCAAAACTTGAAGAAGTTAAAATCAAAGATGAATATGATCAGCTCAAACTTAGAAATAAAGAAATAAATTCAATTCTAAAATCTAAATCAAAATTAAATAAATTGATTATTGATGAACTAGATAATTTAAGTGATGAGTATGCTTATGACAGAAAAACAAATATTCTTGAGGATGCAATATCATCAAAACAAATAATTAAAGAGGTCAAAGTTTCTGCCGAGCCAATGTCATTGATTCTGTCAATCAACGGTTGGATTAAATCTAATAAAGGAGAAACTGAGTCTATAGATAAACTGTCTTTTAAATCTGGCGATTATTATCATTCACACATAAATATTAATAATGATCAAGAAGTATCATTTTTTGATCAAAATGGTTTCTTATATTCAATGCTGGTTAATGATGTCCCTTCTGGAAGGGGTTATGGAGAGTCTTTGAAAAAATATTTTAATATTGCTGATGGAATACAAGTTACAGGCATGATTAATTCATCTGAAGACAAACATACAATGTTAGTAACGGAGTCTGGTTACGGTTTCTTATGTTTAAATAAAGATTTATCTTCCTCAAACCGTAATGGTAAATCTATTGTAAAGAATAAATCATCTAACATTATCAAACCTATATCAGTTGATATTAAATCTTATATCTACTATGTCTTGATTACAGATAATCACTACATGATAGTTGCCAAGTTAGATGACGTACCAATATTATCAAAAGGTAAGGGTGTCAAATTAATCAATATTCCTAAGTCTGAAAAACAAGAAAATATTATATTTTCTGGGGTAATAAAAAAAGGTCAGCGACTAGAGATATCTGCAGAAAATAAAAGAAGTAAATTCATTGAATTTAAAGACCTTCAACCATATATTATGGGTAGGACGAGACGTGGTAAAAAGATTGAACAGAAATTTATCCACAAGAATGCAAAATTAAATTATAATATAGGTTAATTATGAAACGTATTTTTTATTTTATCATTGTAAACATAGCAATATTATTAGTATTGAGCATATTTTTATCGCTTACTGGATTCACTGGCATACTGCAATCCAATGGTATTGATTTGGATTATGATTCATTGATGCTGTTTTCGCTCGTCTTTGGCATGGGTGGCTCATTTATTTCGTTATATATGTCTAAATGGATGGCCAAATCTATGGCTGGTGTAAAATTAATAACCTCACCATCAAATGAATTTGAGAGATGGTATGTAGATATTGTAAAACAACAGTCATCACAGCTTGGATTGAAAATGCCCGAAGTAGGCATATTCAATTCTCCGCAACCAAATGCTTTTGCTACTGGTTCTTCAAAAAATAATTCTCTAGTTGCTCTAAGCACAGGCCTTGTAAGCGCTATGAGTAGAGACGAAATTGAAGCTGTAATAGGACATGAAATGAGCCATGTTGCTAATGGCGATATGGTTACACTTACTTTAGTACAAGGTATAGTCAATGCATTTGTAATTTTCTTTTCTCGTATAATTGGACATTTTGTTGATAGAGTAATTCTAAAAAATGAAAGAGGGTATGGAATAGGTTATTTTTTCACTGTTATATTTGCACAGGTTGTCTTAGGTATTCTAGCATCTACAATAGTTTGTTGGTTCTCAAGAATGAGAGAATTCAGAGCTGATATTGGTGGTGCACAACTAACATCTAAAGCTAAAATGATTAATGCACTGAAAGCACTTGAAAGACAAGTAGCAGCACCTCTACCAGATCAAATGCTAGCTTTCGGTATCTCCAATAAAGGTCAATCAAGCACATTACAAAAATTATTCTCTACACATCCACCTTTAAGAAAAAGAATAGAAGCTCTTGAAAACTCTGATATCCAATCAGTATCACAAGAACAAATCAACTGATGGTTGATCATTCCCTTTTAAGAAATGGCAACAAAGTAATTGTTGATAATCAGCCATATCTGATAATGGATACCGATTTTGTTAATCCTGGTAAGGGACAGGCTTTCACTAAGATTAAAATTAAAAATCTTTTAAATAAAAAAACAATAGAAAAGACTGTAAAAATTGGTGAGGAATTAGATGAGGCAGATGTATTAAATACTTCAATGCAATTTCTTTATCAAGAGTCAGATAATCTATTTTTCATGAATCTTGAAACATATGAACAATTAGAGCTTAATGTCTCATCTATTGATTTTGATCCAAGGTGGCTTAATGATGGAGATGAGTGTGACGTAATCATATGGAATGATGCAATAATCGATGTGGAGCTTCCTAACTTTGTTGTTTGTAAAGTTGTATCAACAGAGAGCGTTGCAAAAGGTGATACAGTATCTTCTACACTTAAAGATGCGGAACTTGATAATGGTATCACGGTTAAAGTTCCTGCGTTTATAAAGCAAGATGAAGATATTAAAATTAATCCATCTACAGGTGAATATTCATCAAGAGCAAAGAATGAGTAAAGCACAAGAACGTAGAAAAGCAGTAGAGCAGGCTATACAAGAGCATAAAGCTAAAAAAAATAAATATATTATTGCTGCAGTTTTTTGGTTTCTGTCTAGCTTGTATTTATATTCAATCGATGAAGGCTTTTCAGATGTATATTCATTAAAACCATTTGTATACTTCATAGTAGGCCCCGTTTTTGCATCGATTGTTTTTGGGAATATAATGTTTTTTCTTCAAAAGATTATTGAAAAAGGAGTTATTAGTTTTTTAGGTTCTAGCGCTCAGCATTTAGTTTTACCGGTCATATCATTTATATTCTTTTGCGCACTTGTTGGAATGTTTATTGTGATATTTAAATTTGCTGAACTCTTACAGACCGTTATTTAGAAACTGTGAGATATAGTATCAATCCTCAACATGGTCCTTTCACGACAGAAAATATTGTTGATGGAACTGTCATATATACACTTATTATAGGTTTTATATTTCTTTATTTTGGTATAAAAGCCAAAAAACTTTGGATAAAAAGCTGGGGAGTATTGACTATAATTAGCTGTTCCAGTTACTTTCTGTACCACTTATTTTAACCACACTTAACCTACATCAAATTTAGTTCATGCAATTATCATATAATGATGTATTATATTTTAATGCCTATATTAATGAGAGATATCATTTTACCAGTACTGATATCATCCTTGTACTGGCTATCCTTTTATTATGATATTCTGCTAACGAATATGTTTGTATTTGTAATTGTTTCTATCGCTTATGTTTATTACTGCAAATGGGTGAATGCAAATTATGAATACATGTTTTCAAAAGAATCTGTAGATGAAAAACTTAATCATATGAGCAGTATTTCAAGAAAAATAATTACCGGAATTTGGGTATCTCACTTTGCATTCTTTTTCTTTGGCGGCATTAGTTTAGGCGTTTCTGTTCCCTTCATTATATATTTCAATTTATAATTAAATATCAGCATTGCTAAAATTTAATTCAAAAAGATTTGTAGATCTTGCCTTTATAATTTGATTTGTTTTCAATCGAGTAAGTGATCTGCTAACTGATTCAGTTGTCAAACCAAGATAATTAGCTATATCACTTCTAGACATTGCTAGTGTAATTGGCGAACTAGGCTGGCCATAAGAAATCTGTTTGTTTGATAATATCTTAAAGAAATCTAGAACTCTGTCATCCGCATTTTTTTTTGCGAGTATATTAATCTGTGTTCTTGCTAGTTTAAGTTCATTAACAACTGCATCATAAAAATCTTCATAAATTGGAATATTATCATTAAGATGCTTTCTAAAGTCTATTATTGGGATTTTACATAATCTTGTAGGTACAATCGTCTTTGTGTAGAAATCATATTTACCACCTTCATGTGACCCAAAAAAATCACCTGGATACAAAAATCCAATAATCTGTTCATCACCTTTAGCATTGATTTGATAAACTTTTACCATGCCATTTACAACATTGTATATATGAGTTATATCTTCCCCTTGGGACAATATTTCACTATCTTTTGGATATTCTAATTGTGATACTGATTTAGATAATTGCTCCAGCTCTTTTTCTTTTAGCTTACTACAAAAGAGTTTTGATCTTATCTCGCAATGAGTACAGTCAATGTTATATTTACAATCAGTTTTCATACTATAAGCATATTATGACGCAAATCAAATTAATAGAAATTGATTTAGGTCAATTAAAAATAACTTTATTTTAAGTAATATAAATCCAACAAGGAGGAAAATATGAATAGTACAGAACAATCATTGGTTAACATTCCCGTTGAAGATCAAATAACCCTTCCGGATGGTGCTGTTGTTGGATCATGGAATGGTGATCATATAAAAGATCTTCAAAAAGAGATTCAACGCATACAATCTGAACAAAAGTCTAACGGAAGTCCGAGAAGTAACTTTGTAACCAAATTTGGTGTACCCCATCAGGAGCAGGTACCCATACATTTAAAGGATTTTATTGCTTATATAATTTGGGGAGTTGATAAATTTGGCCAAGCGTTGGTTGCGTCAAGAGCAAATAGAATTGAAGAGGTTGATTATATTAGTGAATGGGTCGGTAACACATTAGCTCAAGATGCCAAGAATCGAGCTGTTGATCCAAATTCAGGATGTAAATAATATCTTTGTCCGCCTTTAACCCATATATACAATTGTTGACTGGATAAAGATATTTGAGGAGCATTAGTTCTCTCATACTATTGCTCCTCTTTTTATATTTCCTTTTTAATCTTAAGATATATGTGTGAAGCTGACCAGGCGATCATTATTAGTCCGATTATTGCTTGTATACCGGAAATAATTCTTGCATCTCCAATAAAATAAATATCTCCAATACCAAGTGTTGTATATGTACTTATTGAATAGTAAATTAAATCAATATAAGCATTATCATGCGTACCCATCATATTATCTATTTCTAAGTAATATAATAATGTAAATAGTAGAACATGTAGAAAATGAGATATGATAATTAGTATTATTGATATATTTAATTCATTTGATAAATTTAAAAAAATTTTATGAGACTGTACACATAATAAAATAATTAAGACTGTCAATAATATTAAAACCATAACTTGCCTAATCTATAAATCTAGCCATAATTTTTTGGGTTCACGCATTCCAGCTATTTTACAGGCTTGTTGACCATATCCATATGGAAAAAGATTATATATATATTTTCTATCTATTTCGAATTCAGTATTTTTGAGCCTGACACTTTTGAGCACAGTTCGAAGCTCCGGAACTTTTTGGGTTTTTTCATATAGTTCTCTAATCAGATTTATTATTTCCCAATGTTTTTCGGTTAAACTTAAGTCAAACTCATCAGCTACCTGATTAGCGAAATCGATATTCCACATATTACTATCAGTTATAAAACCACTTATGTCCCTCATATCTTTTTTATCTATCATAAATATAATATTATTAATAATACCATGGATGTATATGATCAAGCTCAAGATGAGTTAAATAACTTCATCAATAAAAATCTCCCTTCTTATTCTAAAGAAAGGAATTATGATTATGGTCCTGATAAGAGAAATAATGTCTCAGTTCTTTCAAAGTATGTTTCTCACCGAATTCTTGTAGAATACGATATCATAAATACTGCCTTGTCTAAGCACCCAATTTCTAAAATAGACAAATATGTGCAAGAAGTATTCTGGAGAGTATATTGGAAAGGATGGCTCGAGCATCGACCTAAAGTTTGGGAAGACTATTACAATTATCAACCAAAAGAAATAAATACTGATAAATTAAATAAAGCAATTGAGGGAAATACAGGCATTGATTGTTTTGATAGCTGGGTTTCTGAATTGATTAATAATAACTATCTTCACAACCATACTCGCATGTGGTTTGCGAGCATTTGGATATTTACTCTAAAATTACCATGGCAGTTAGGAGCAAATTTCTTTATGGAACATCTCTTAGATGGAGACAGTGCTTCTAATACTCTTAGTTGGAGGTGGGTAGCAGGATTACAAACAGTTGGTAAACATTATTTAGCAACAACATCAAATATTAACAAATTTACTAATGGCAAGTATTCTGCAAATGATTTGGATGAATATGCTGACCCAATTAAAGAAGATATTACATATAGTCCTATAGATTTAAATATAGTCAAATCTAAACCATCCAGTTCTAAATTAATTATCTTTGACAATGACTTGTCAATCAAAGATAGAAAGAGTGTTTATAATAACTATGAGAATATTTATCTAATTCATATTTCTAATCAAAGCCGTAATATTAAACTTAGCGATAATGTATTAAAGTTCAAATATTTATGTCTCAATGATTGTAAAAAAAATTTTAATCAAGCAGAAATAATAAATGAGACTAATTTAAATCAAATTCTAACTAATTCTGAAAAGGTTGATGTTATTTATCCATGTATAGGTGAGAATTACTCTTTCATCGAAAGATATAGAAATCAGACAAAAATAAATTATATTTATAGGGAGGAAGATTTATTTTGTTGGAAATTCTCTAAGAAAGGATTTTTTAATTTCAAAAAAAACATACCTGTTATTATAGATAAAGTTATTAGAACAAAAGATTTATTTCTTAAAGATTAACTATTATTTTTTAAAGAATTTCCATTACTATTAGGAGTAACTTTACTTAAAACCTTTCTGTTTCGCATAAGCAGCATAATTTTTCTTACCGATAGCAATTTTAAGACTCATTTTATAACTAGCCCTAGGGTCAACGAAACACTTTAATTCTTCCCTCTTAACATCATTATTAATATATTCTCCCCGTAATGTATTATTGTCTATTTTCAAATAAGCTTTATTTTTAAAATCTTCATTCTTGCCCAAAATATTAATACTCTTATTAAGTTTATATTCTCTAAAAATATCACTTTCACCTTTTTGATAATCTATTACTAAATTTTTATATTCGCGGTCTATCCACCATGAAATTATATGAACTTTGTTATCAGAAAACTTTAATGAGAAGTCTACTAGTTCATTAGATGCGTTATTGAAAGTACACAAAAACTCTTTTCCATTTAGATTGGAATTATTAAAAATTGAACAACTTCCCAGGTGACTGATAAAAACTAGAAGAATAATATATCGCATTTTAGCTATTTAAAGATAATTGTTAAAATAATTCCTACGAACATAACAAATGATAATGATGCCAAAACAGGTAACTTTTTCATTATGCCTTTTCGCCAAAAATCAGGTTCTTTACGCCAGGTATCCGTATCTTTCCAAAATTTTGAATCTTTCTTTTCTATATGCATGTTAATTTAAATATATAAAAAAATATCTTAACATAATTATACTAAAACTTATTTTCTCACTAAATTTATTGTTAATATGTCTTATGAATTATAATGTTGATGTTCTGATTATAGGCGGTGGAGCTGCAGGTCTAATGTGCGCTATCGAATCTGGAAAGAGGGGAAAGTCAGTCATTGTTGTTGATCATTCAAATAAAATAGGCGAAAAAATCCGTATATCCGGTGGCGGTAGATGTAATTTTACGAATTTACATACTAGTTCGAATAATTTTTTATCACAAAATGCTAATTTTTCTATATCTGCTCTTACTCAATATACTCAGTTTGATTTTATCAAACTAATTAAAAAGCATAATATCGCCTATCATGAGAAAACTCTTGGTCAATTATTTTGTGATGATAAATCTCAATTGATAATAGATATGCTTCTGTCAGAATGCAATAAAGCAAATGTCACAATAAAGAAAGAATTCACTGTTGATAAAGTAGAAAATATTGATAATCAATATTCTGTTATTAGCAATGATGATACTTATATTTCAAAATCTCTTGTGATTGCAACTGGAGGACTCTCCATACCAAAAATAGGCGCAACTGACTTTGGTTATAAGCTTGCAAAGCAATTTAATATAAATGTAATTAACACGTCACCTGCATTGGTACCATTTACATTTACAGATGAAATATTAGATATGTGTAATCAATTATCAGGATTGTCATTTAATTCAAAAATATCTTATGAAAATATTTCGTTCGAAGAAGGAATGCTATTTACACATCGTGGACTTAGCGGTCCATCAATATTACAAATATCATCCTACTGGAACAAGGGAAACAACATAAATATTAATTTCCTTCCGAATCATAATTTTGATCATACTATTAATCAAAAGCGAGCCACAAGTCCAAAACAAAGTATTGTAAATATCTTATCTGAATTTCTTCCGAAAAGATTTGTTAGTATGTTTTGTAAGAAATATAACTACTCAGGAAATATCTCTGAGATTTCAAAGCAGTCAATAGATAATATTCGCAATCATTTTACAAAATGGACTATAGCTCCAAAAGATACTGAAGGCTACCGCACAGCTGAGGTGACGAGAGGTGGAGTCGATACAGATGAATTATCATCAAAAACCATGATGTCTAAGAAATATCATGGCCTTTTCTTTATAGGGGAGGTGGTTGATGTCACAGGCCATCTTGGCGGACACAATTTCCAATGGGCATGGTCATCTGGTTATGTCGCTGGACAATATACTTAATCATATTACAAAAGCGATAACAATTTACTAATTATCACCTTCTTTTATAAAAACACCATCCACCATTTTTCCTTTTCTATCTTTAATATCATTGTAAGCCACTTCAAGACAATCATTCATTTTCAATCCATTTCTAACCATAATATTAATTAACACTACCATCATATCTCCAATGTCATCACGTATATCTTTCCCTTTACATAAACTATCGGATAACTCTCCTGCCTCTTGTATTAATTTAAGATATTGATCTTTATCTGTACTTCCATCAATAAGGTTTCTATCTTGATGCCATTGTGCAATTAATTGTTCATAATTCATTTCTGTCATTATCACTCTCTCGTTTATCTAATATATTTATAACTATTTAGGTGTAAGTTTACAATAATAACTTGTATTCTTCTCTATGAGGTGTAAATTGATCTCAGTTATTGGCTATCAATTACATAACTCAATATTTTTCCGCAACTTTAAATAGATAGAACCAGTAAATATCTCTAATAAGATAATTTTTAATTTAACAGTAAGGATATAAATGAATAATTTTGAAAACTTTGGATTGTCTAAGAAAATGAATAATGCATTAGCAGACATGAAGTTTGTAAAACCTACTCCTATTCAGATAAAAGCTATACCAATTGTATTAAATGGTTCAGATATATTAGGCTCAGCTCAAACTGGTACAGGTAAAACTGCTGCTTTTTGTATACCAATCATAGAAATGTTATCAAAAGATGAAAAATCTATAGCCTTAATTATGATGCCAACAAGGGAATTAGCCAGACAAGTTATAGATGTAATTAATCAACTAACTAATAATGGCGATAAGATTAAATCAGCATGTTTGATAGGCGGTGAAGCATTAAGAATTCAGATTAGACAATTAAAAGATCACCCTAGGATTATAGTTGGAACTCCTGGGAGAATTAATGATCATCTAGAAAATAAAAAGATTGATTTGAATAATTGTACTTATTTAGTTTTAGATGAAACCGATAGAATGTTAGATATGGGTTTTGGCAAACAAATTGATAAGATATTTAAATATCTCCCTATTAAAAAACAAATACTGCTTTTTTCAGCAACTTTACCAGATAAAATCATAGAATTATCAAAAAAATATTTACATGAGCCTGAAAGAGTAGCAATAAAGTCAGACAATGTCCTGCTTACTAATATTGATCATAATATTCTTAATATTGATCACAATAAAAAATATAAAGAATTACTTAATCAGCTTTCTACTCGTGAAGGTTCAGTATTAATATTTACAAAAACTAAATTTGGTACACAAAGGATGGCAAAAAAACTTTGTGAAGATGGTTTTAAAGCTGACGCTCTTAATGGAAATCTAAATCAAAACAAAAGAGATAGAGTAATGTCAGACTTTAGGTTTAAGAAATTTAAAGTCCTTGTCGCAACAGATATTGCATCAAGAGGACTTGACATAGATCACATTCAACATGTTATAAATTATGATCTGCCTCAGGTTGCAGAAGATTATATTCATAGAATTGGTAGAACCGGTAGAGCAGGATCATCTGGTTCTACTATATGTTTTGTTTCATCAGAAGAGCAGAATATTTGGGATGAAATATATTATCTTCTACATCCTGATACAGCTAAGAAACCAAAAAAGACTAATAGTAGAGCTGTAAGAAAAAGAAGTAGGGAATCATTGAGACAAAAAAAACCCACAAGAAGCTTTTCAAAAAGTAACGGTCCAAGAAGAAGAAATAATTCTATCATAGGAAAAGACACACAAAAAAAATCAGAGGGTAAAAAAAAATCTAATCAAAAGAAACATTCAAAAAATACAGTATCTAGATCTACAAAAACCGATACCGGTAAAAAAGAACCCTATAGTAAAACTAATTCGAGATCAGCTAGCAAAAAACCATTCTTTAGTAAAGCTAAAGGAAGATCTAAAGTATCTAGGCACAGCAGTCGCTAAGATTAAATCTTTATTTAATTAGTGATGAGTGATGAATCTTAATTTTTAAGCCAATATTGGTAGATTTCAATATAAAAGTAAATGCTATCCTAAGAGGATCATTAGTATTTTTTAGTCTAAGAATAAAAACACCCATTACAGCTATAAGCTCTTTTTCTATGATTGTATTTATCTCATCAATTTCAATATCTTCAAAATCATTTAATGCAAAACCTTTATCTTCTGGGTACTTACCTCCGATAAAATATGAAAGAGCATCATCCGAAGTATTTCGAAAAACTACATCATTAGTTAGTGTAGGTTTAAATAAAACCAATTCTTCATTAAAGAGGTAATGATTATCAACAAAGTTACGTGCCAGTTCTTTATAATCGTTATTCGTGATGTATGCTTCCTGAATAAGTATTATTCCATCCTTCCACGAAGAAATGAATTCTGTTATATTTTTATCTGTAATCATGATCTCTATATATTTAAAAAATACATCATTATCTCTTCCATGACTAAATAAATTAACATGATCACAAAAAAGAAGGAAACTATTCCTGCCAAGAGATAACTCAGGTTTCTATTAAGTATTTTATTATTCAATAATACTATTGCTATAAAAAATAATAAAACTAAAATAAAGATATCTTTCATAACCGATTATAGTCAAAATGTGTATTTAGTATTAATAACAATCCAATTAAGGTCTTTTCCAACAGATTTCATTTTACTTCGATAATTCACGTTTAACCTTAGTGAATTAAAAAACTTTCTAGTAACACCAAAACGCAAGTAATCATAAGATAACCCTGATCCTATAGGCGTCCCTTCACTTATATCTTCACCAACGCCCAGCTCACCAAAAAATCTATAATCACCCATTATGAAATTTTTTCCTACTTTAATATGATGTGAAGTTTTAGTGTAGCTTGAATCATTGAACCACAACTCCTGCCTTGTTGCTATATATGTTTCTGCACTTGATGTAGGTACTATAAAAATATATACCAATAAAAATTGAATTATTCTGAACATTTATCTCTCCCATTTATTTTTTCAATTGCCATAAACTTGCGGAACTATCTGAATCTATTAAGAAAATTTCTCCATTATTATTTATTTCAATATCTCTAATTCTTCCTATAAGATCTTCAAAAATTATATATTGATTTTTAATAACCCCTTTTTCAAAATCGAGTCTAAACAAAGTTTTGCTTTTCAGAGAGGTTACTAATACATCACCATCCCATTCGGGAAACTTATTACCACTATAAATGAGTATATTACTTGGTGCTATTGAAGGCACCCATGTCCATAATGGTTTTGTAAAGCCTAGCTTCCAGTTACTTCCATCTCCAATTTTAGTTCCTACATAGTTCTTTCCGCCCCAGCCTATAATCTTCCACCCATAATTTTCTCCTTTTTTAACTTCTCCAAAGAAGTCACCACCTCTAGCTCCATGATTTGAAATATAAATCTTATTATCAAATGGGGAAAGGGACATTCCTTGTGGATTTCTTACGCCAATTTGATAAACCTCTGGTAACCAATCTGGTTTATCAATAAACTTTGGATTATCTTTTGGTATTGATCCATTCAAATGTATTCTTATTATACTACCTGGATGGTTCGTTACATCTTGTGCAATCATACCTTTTCCACGTTCACCAACAGTTGCATACAAGTAATCATCTTTGATAACAATCCTAGAGCCAAAATGATATCCACTATCGATCGGAGGTTCTGCTCTAAAGATATTTTGGAAATTTATTTTTCTATCATTGTATAATCCTCTTGCTATAGATGTTGATGACTTTCCATCACCTCTGTCTTCAGAGTAACTAACATATACATAGTCATCATGATATAAAATATCAAGTAATCCTCCTTGACCGTAATAATAAAAATCTAAGTCATGCTCAATCTCAAATTTATCGCCTGTTACGCTATTGACATTAATTAAAGAACCTGTTTTTTCTGTAATAAGCAATGATTTATGATCTATAAATGTCATACCCCACGGCTCATTAAGATTGCTAGAGATTTCAATGACACTATAGCTACTCTCAGATGCATGCACATGATGTACACACACAGAAAGCATTAATATAAATACAATATTTTTCATAACATTAAAAAAAAGCATAAAATAATTTTAATTACCGTCTAGAATAAAATATAATATGCTTGTAACCAATAATATAGAAATGAATCAGCTAATTCCTCATTTAATTATAAATTCTAACAAAGAGCGTATTTGTATATTGCTTTATTTAAAATTAATTCTACTACCCTTCTTGCTGTTCTCTTCAGTTGCACTATCTCAAGTATCAGAAGAGAATAAGAAACTATTTGATTTACTGATAATATCTAACCCCAATGCTAAACCGCCTGTATTTATAAAAGATATTGATGGCAATAGAGTCATTAGCTCAAAAATAAAAGGTATAGACATTGATACGTGCAGTCTTCTTGATAGAAATGAAAGAGAACAATATGATAAGGTTTTTACGTTTATTGAAACTAAGGTAGATAAAGACAAATTATTTTTTCTTGATGTTCACAAAAATTATCAGGGTGTTGGTATACATGATGTTCTTACATTAGGCTCTGAAAAAGTAAGTATGCATTTATCAAGCTTGGGCAAAGGTCTTGATTTAAGTGTAAACTGTCGTCTCATCAGGCAAAAACCAGGTTCTCCTACACCAAGAAAGGTAAACAAAGATTCCTTTAATTGGTTCGAAGATGAGATTGTAGTTCTACCAAGATATATGTTTGATATCTTTAATATGTGGTTTGATCAATACAACAATGTTGTCTCATTTAGTAAGAATGATGTCATACACACAGTTTCATATGACTCTCTTCTTGAAATGTCCAATGCTATTAAGAAAAAAGAGCAAGCTAAAATTGATAAATACAATCAGTTTGTGGAAAAAATTAAACAACAAGCTAATACCGACGATATTAAATACACCGTTGGATTGAGATTAAATCAAGATGGACAAAACCGTTGCACTTTAGATTATTCATCAGAAAACGATAGTGGCCCAAAAGTAATTGGACACAATCTAATATTATCTGATAAATATGATAAAAAACCATCTCATCAATTTAAAAAAGTTTACAAAGATATTAATGATGCATATTTAGAAATTAAAGAAAACAAATCTCAATGTTCTTATTTCATTGACTATCCTAAAAATATTGTAAAGCTTCATGATGCTCTTAAATCGGATAAAATTATAACAACTTACTCTACATCTATTTCTAGCGATGAAACCTTAAAGAGATTTGCGTTATATCAAGGTTATCGATCATATGCAGACTATAGTTTTATCAGTGCCCTCAAAGGTAATAAATCACAACTTGATCAGCTTAAAAAGTTTAAAGTTACTAATATAGATAAGTTTTATGAGCTTGAATCAAAGATGATCAAGTCTGATTATTCTAAAGATAAAGGAATAAAAAATGTACTTATGTACTTGAAAGATCTGCAGGTAGCTCGAGAAAAAGGGATTGATATTTTAAAGCAAAGAGATGCTAGATTAGCAAAAGAAAAGAAAGCAAAAGAAATTGCTGATGCTCAAAGAAAAAAAGATGCTGAGGAGGTGGCAATTAGAAGAAAAGAGCAAGCTGCAAGATATGCTAAAGAACACCCTTATAAGGCTGTAATTTCATGTGGCATGAATGGTAATCACCTGAATATAATGGCATGTTTTGTTGGTGCTGGACGATACGGTGCCGATACTCAACTTGAAATCACTAATGGTTCATTTTATAAACTATATCCATCACATAATGTTAATCGTGCCGGGAGAGAGACTAGAGAAGGCCTTGTAATTGATTTAAAATCTAACTTTAAAATAAAAGCACAAAACTCTGCTGATACTCTAATTTTAGATGTTAAAATATACGACAGATTAACTAATAAAGTATTATTTAATAAAAGTGCTGCTAAGTACCGCGCTATTGTTATCAGCAACTAGGAAAAAAATGAAATCTAATCTAAAAATTGTCTATATGGTAATGTTAACTTTAATTATATCTGCTTGTTCATCTAATCCAGCTGATGATATGGAAACAGGTATTCAATACACTTATTATCCTGACGGATCATGTAAAGATAGAGACAATAATAAATGTGTAACAAAAGAATTTATAAATGAAATTTGTGAATCTTCAGATGATATTGGTGTTACAAAATTTGTAGCCACCTCCTATTCAGTAGGCCCAGCTTTTAAAGCACTTGCTAATGCTAATGGAGTTAGTACAAAAATTATTATGGATAATAATACCTGTTTTGTTAAATTGACAACTGGCGGTATGTATAGAGGTACAGATAGAATGCTTACACGTACTTGTCAGGTTTATCAATTCATCAAAAGCCCTAGTACAGGTAAATTACTAATAAGTGGCACTGATCTATCTGGTTGTTTTACTAGAGGTATTTAGTTCACTTATAATTGCCTACAAGTGGATCTAGAATTAGTAATTTTTGATAAAGAGTTTCTAGCTTTTTGTGAAACACAACATAACCTAATATCTCATGATAACCCTCAATAGTATTTTCATCCTGATTGGTAATCAGATATTGTGACTTCATTCCACTGAGATATAATAAAGTTAATAAATAATTTATAAAATCTTATGGGAAATGTATATGAGTGATTTTAAAATACACACAGTTGAGACAGCACCAGATGAATCAAAAGATATCTTACAAAAAATTAATGATAAATGGGGTTTTATACCAAATTTCATGGCGGTTATAGCAGAATCTCCAGCAATGCTAGAAAGTTATATGGCAATTAATGATATCTTTGACAAAACTTCATTAACAGAAACGGAAAGACAGATTATCCTCATGACCAATGCAAATAAACATGAATGTCCCTATTGCATGGCTGCACATACAACTGTCTCACAAATGGCAAAAATTCCTTATGATGTAATTGAGTCTCTGAGGGACAACAAACCAATTAAAGACAAAAAATTGGAGGCTTTGCGTAAATTTACTTCTATCATAAATGAGACACGTGGATGGCCAAGTAAAAATGAAGTAAATGATTTTCTTGCTGCTGGTTATAGCAAAGAGGTAATATTAGATATTATTGTAGGAACTGCAATGAAAGTCATGTCAAATTACACTAACCATATAACAGATACAAAGATTGATGAAGTATTCGAAACGAATGCATGGGGTAAATAACTATTATAAATTGATAGACTTTATTATTATCTAAATAGTTGTATCTTAACTTTACAAAAAGACTAGTCTAGCCACACACCTCAGGGGGAACATAACAGTAATTGCTTGTAATTTTAAATATAACCATAATATACTAATTGTAGCTAGGGGGTATATGATGGGAAATTCGCATGTATGGTTTTTCAAGCTTTTAACAAATATATGCTATGCAATTGGGTTTTTGGTTGGATTTGCTGCAGGTCATGAACTCTTAGTAGACATCTATCCTGACTATGGAATATTTATTTTCTTAGCATGGTTTTTCTTTATGCTAGAACTGTTTTATATAATACCTTTCTACCCAGCATTCATGCATGGTGACTGGACTTATACTTATATATCAATACCAGCTTTTTTAATAGGTATTATAATCTCAAATACTTTTGTAAAAAAATGCATTAACTATTAATAGCAACAATCTATACACACTTTGTATAGATTATCTTACTGCATTATTGTCGTGCTTTAACTTTACAAAAAGACTACTCTAGCCACACACTCACACGGCTGTATATATTTAGGTTTGTTTATGGTTACCAACCATGTTTAAAGGGTCTATCTTCTTTAGAAAAAGATATATACAATAAATATATAGATAGTATTCATATCTATTCCCCGCAAATCATGCTAGTGTGTGTTTCACTGCCGTAGAATCAACACTCTGCAAACCTGAATATTTTAGTAAATATTATCAACCAATACTAGACTATAGTACCAATCGGGTTCACAAGAAAACCGTGCGTAGATGGAGCATAAGAATTTATTTTGAATATAGAAGAAATAAAAAATATAGAAATTGTAGCAACATCTAATAATGTACAAAAGATTTTACCCTTTGATAAAAAGTATGTTTTTCCGCAAAAAATAGATAAAACAATTGAAATTGTTATTGTTCCTAAATTAGATGACATAGCACTAAGTCAAAAAAACGTCGCGATTAAATTAGATGAAAATCTCATTTTAGAAATTTTATCAAGGCATTATAGAAATGTTTCAATTACCACAATCAATACTAAAAATGATTTGAAAAAATTAGCATTAAGAAAACCAGATTTAGTTTTCTCGGGTGTTAAATACTTTTATTTTGATGATGGAATTATTTGGCTTAATGACTATTTAGAAAGTTATGATATTTCATACATCGCTTCAAACAGAGAAGCACTCCATAATGAGCATGATAAAAGTATAGCCAAAAAAATTATGCAAAAAGCTAATATTAAGACAGCTGATTTTTTTACAACAGAGCATAACGAGTACCTAACTGAAATGTCGATTCCTATTGCATTTCCTCTTTTCATAAAGCCCTTAACAGGTGGAGACAGTAGAGGAGTAGATAAAGAGTCTATCGTGTATGATTTTTTAAGTTTTCAAAAAAAGATATTAGATATTAAACATAATCAAAATTCATGTTCTATGGTAGAGACGTACTTGCCTGGTAAAGAGTACACTGTCAGTATTCTTCAAGATAACTCTAATGGAAATCTAAGAGCAATGCCGATAGAAATTATTGTAGATAAAAACATAAATGGTCATTATATTCTTGACTATGATATTAAAAAAAATGATCAAGAAAGTGTCATTCCGATTACAGATAGAAAGATTTATAATCAACTTTCTGATTTTGCAAAGGACGCATTTAAAGCATTGGACGGTAAGTCACTGGGACGAATTGACATTAAAATGAATCATAACGGCGTTCCTCATTTTATTGAAGCTAACCTTATGCCAGGTCTTCAGAAAGGTTATTTTTATAGATCATGTTTGCTCAATCTTGGTATGAGCTATGAACAAATGATTCTGACCATTACAAATAATGGCTTGGGGTTATGTACCCAAGTTAACAGACAAGTATTATCTTTTTGATTAAAAGACTACCCTAGCAACATGCTTTCTTGGTATAATTAACGAAATTAACAAATACATAAGATCTAAGAAGCATATAATGTAATTTTAAGGAAATATAAATGGATAGAATCGTTAGTGGATATGGTGCTAAAAAAGCTAATTCAAAATTGTTACCTCAAAGTTATCAAATAAAGAAGATAGCACCTAAAGAGGTAGTTGTTGAAATAAGTCACTGCGGAATTTGCTATAGCGATATACATCTAATAGATAATGACTGGGGCATCTCGAATTATCCTTTTATTCCAGGTCATGAAATTGTTGGTTTCATAATACAAAAAGGTTCTCAGGTAAAAAATTTAAAATTAGGACAACGTGTTGGGATCGGATGGTTCTCTAAAGTATGTGAAAAATGCACATACTGTAAAACTGATAGAGATAATATGTGTGCATCTCCTGAGATGACAGCTGTTGGTCGCAATGGTGGATTTGCAGACTATGTTAAGGCTGATAAAAGCGTTATATATCCTATACCTGAAAAGTTAAAATCGGAACATGCAGCCCCATTAATGTGCGCTGGATGGACTGTACATGGTGCTTATCGAGGTTACAAGGTTAAGCCAAAGGACCGTGTTGCTGTGATAGGAATAGGTGGCTTGGGTCATCTGGCAATTCAATATGGCAAAGCCATGGGTTATCACGTTACAGCAGTAACATCATCATTAAGCAAGAAAACTGAAGCTAAAAAGTTTGGAGCAACTATTGCAGTAGATTATAAAAATCTTTCTAAATTAAAAAATAAATTTGATTTTATACTTGTGACTGCTCACGCAGACCTTGATTGGACTAGTCTCGCTAATACCCTAGATGTAGATGGAAATATTTGTTTTGTTGGAATACCGCCAAGCCCAATTAGCATCCATGCATTTAGTTTGATCATGAAAAGAATCAAGATATCTGGTAACCCAGGCGGCAGCAGAAAAATGATGAAAGAAATGTTGAAAATTGCTGCTGAAAAAAATATTAAGCCTATAGTAGAGCAATTTAAATTTTCTGATGTTAATAAAGCCATAAAGAAAGTTAAGGAAAACAAAATTAGATATCGTGCGGTTTTATCAAGAACGATATAAGAAAGACTTACTTGAAAAGAATAAAGAGCTAAAAGATTTGTTTTATTAATCAAGTAAAGACACACAGTACACAAGCACACAATACACTCCATATTGCTACTATTTATAGTGAGTAAATTTGATTAAAAGACTACTCTAGCCACACACTTTCTTGTTATGATTAAGATATGAATAAAACACTTCTAGTACAAAATATTTAAACTAACAAAAACAAACCTTTAATTTTTCTTTAACATATACCTCCTAGAATAATTTATAACCTCCAAGTGTAGGGCGCTGGGTATATTATTCTCTCCATTTATAATTATTCAGCGTCTCTCTAATGTTAGTGTAGATAATGTTTGCATTACTAGGGTCAAAAACCTTTATTCTGGTCATTTTTAACTGTTAGTCATTTAATGCTACAGAAAACGCATATAAGAATATGAATGTATAGGGGACTTCTGTATACTTCATGAAACAATTATAGGTATTTATTTCACAAATTGATAATAAATGTGTTGTATATTAATAACTGATGAAAAAAATATTCTATGTGCTGCTTGTTTTATTTTTAATAATTATCTTTGTCAAACCAGATATTTATCCTGTAAGTGCATGTGAGAACCAACATCCAACTTCTTTGTTCTCCGATAAAGAGGCCTCAACTATTTGTATAGATAGTAAGAATATCTATGATTTCAATGACAATGATCCTGAAAACATCGCTATCCCAGGCCACTTATACTTTCCTCCAAATATTGACACCCCTGTATCGTTAATCATAATATCTCATGGCGCTGGAGGTATCTTTCGTTTTCATTATGATTATAAGGATATGATGCTAAGACATGGGTATGCAGTGCTAATAATTGATCACTTTACACCAAGGGATACTATCATAGATTTTACATTCAAATATGTCACAGAACCGATGATGGTGTCTGATGTTATAAATTCTGCAAAAATACTAAGAACACATCCAAGATTAAATGGGAAAATTGGTTATATTGGTTGGTCCAAGGGAGGTATAGGGCCTATTCTACTAAAAAATAAACATCTTTATGACAAACTCGTTTACAAAAATGATTTTGAATTTTTAGCTGGTATGTATACTTATTGTGGATTTGATATTGATAAAGAAAATGTAACTGATATACCTATGCTACTAATTAGTGGAAACAAAGATAAAATTACACCTGCCTCTTATTGCTCAGAATTAATTTCTAAACTTAATGATGAAAATATTGAGTATCATATACTTGCTGATGCATATCATGGTTTTGACAATTATGCTTTTTTCTTTGGATCTTATCTTCCTTGGCAACCTGTTCTTAATGCTAACACTGATAAATGTCTATTGAAAATAAGCCCCATATTTCAAACAGTCAATCTAAATGACAACATGGACCTAAGTAGTCTCAAAAATAGGACTAGGTTTCTTGACGAATGCACTTCTCAGGGTGCATATGTTCAATATAATTCCCAACCTAGTATTGATGCAAAAAAAATACTTATGATGTTTATAAATAAACATATGCCAAATTAATTTCACAATTATTTAAAGAAAACGTAATTACCTTGTAATTTAAAAATTTAATCATTCATTAGTGGAACAGCAGTACCGTTCAATCTTTATATCAGATATACATCTAGGCACTACAGGGTGCCAGGCTGATGTACTATTGAGTTTTCTAAAAAGAAATACATCTCAAAACTTATATCTCATAGGTGATATTATAGATGGCTGGCAAGTCAATAATGGTTTTCATTGGCCACAAGAACACACGAATGTAATCAGAAGATTTCTTACTGCTGCTAAACGTGGCACAAAAGTTATATATGTGCTTGGCAATCATGATGAAGCGCTCCGTAAATATCTTGAATTTGATATAAATTTCGGATCAATATCCATCGTTGATGAGTTTATTCATATTGGAGTGGACGATAAAAAGTATCTAATCACTCATGGTGATTATTTTGATAAAACCATGCAATACCCATGGCTATCATACTTTGGTGATAGAGCATATTCTTATGCGGTATGGACTAGCGGTGTCATAAATAGGATTAGAAAGTATTTTAATAGACCATACTGGAGTTTTTCTGGAATGATGAAGACTAAGGCCAAGGGGTATCTACAATATTTATATGAGTTTGAAGAATATATTTGTAAGCATGCTAAATCTAGAAATTTTTCAGGAGTCATATGTGGCCATACTCATACAGCCAAAATTAGAGATATAGAAACTATAAGATATATGAATGACGGAGATTGGGTAGACAGTTGTTCGGCACTAGTTGAGGATTTTTCAGTTAATTTTGAATTAATTTATTGGAGAGAAAAACACAAACAGTTAAATATTGACCTCAATGATTTTCATAATTAATACTTAACAAAAGTTAAACATTTATGTCAAATAATAATCATCTTTTTAAGATAATATTAAGTTGTGTTTGAGAAAATCTATTCTAATAGAACTGAATTAATGAATCTGATTCGATTCAAAGATACTTATCCTAAATATATTATCAAAACTGCTGATACCAAAAAAGAACAACGTCAAGCGCAACAGTTAAGATATAAAGTTTTTG
>JADHNN010000002.1 GCA_016779485.1 Gammaproteobacteria bacterium | reverse complement strand
TAACCAATTTAAAAAAATATTTACTTATCTCTACCTAAAAATTAAATATAAAGTTTTAAAACTTTATGAAAAAACTAATTTGCAAATTCAATTAGCCAAACAAAAAAAAAATAATAACGAAAATATGATTAAAAAGAAGCCAAGTGCTACTGAAGTAGAAATCATCAAACCAAAATCAATAGAAAGCAAAAGAGAATTTAAAGAAAAACAACAAACGTTATTTACCGATAATAATAAATTGCCTTTATTAGAATTTCTTGAAAAGCATAATTCAGAAATTATTAATCATGATGAAGAATCGCTTAAGCTGATGTCTGAAATGTTAGAGCAGAATCTTCAACACTACGGGATAAGCGCCAAAGTCAAGGCGGTTAAGCCTGGTCCGATTGTTACATTGTTTGAAATTGAGCCCATAGCTGGAACGAAAGCAGCTACGATAAGCACAATTAGTAAAGATTTAGCGCGAACTATGACTGTACCTAGTCTCAGGGTTGTAGAGACAGTTCCAGGAACAGCTCACATAGGAATAGAAATACCAAATGATGATCGTGAAACTGTTTCATTAAAAGATATTATTAGTTCAAAAGAATTTGAAAACTCTAAAGCTGCTCTTACAATGGCCTTAGGAAAAGATATTCAAGGTAAACCTGTATGTGTTGATTTACATAAATTACCCCACTTATTGGTTGCAGGTACCACAGGATCAGGTAAATCCGTTGCTGTACACTCCATGATTGTGAGTTTGTTGTATAAACATGATATAGAAAACCTTAAATTCTTAATGATAGATCCTAAAATGCTTGAACTGAGTACATACGAAGGCCTGCCACATTTGTTACACCCTGTAGTAACAGATATGAATGAAGCTAAAAGTGTTTTGCATTGGTGTGTACAAGAAATGGAGCGCCGCTATCGATTCATGATGGATCTAAATGTTAGAAATATTCAATCTTATAATAAGCAGCTCAAGCAAAATATTGATGATGGCATTAAAACTGTTTATGGTCCTACAGAAGGTAATAATGAAAAATTTCATGAAAAGCTTCCTTATATTGTGGTGGTTGTTGATGAATTTGCAGATATGATGCAAACAGTTGGTAAAAAAGTAGAAGATCTCATTACTCGTTTGGCTCAAAAAGCACGTGCTGCAGGAATTCATTTAATCCTAGCAACCCAAAGACCATCTGTTAATGTGATAACTGGACTGATTAAAGCTAATATTCCTACCAGGATAGGACTTAAGGTGTCATCTAATATAGATTCACGAACGATACTTGATTCTATGGGAGCAGAACAACTATTAGG
Organism: Gammaproteobacteria bacterium; assembly: GCA_016779485.1. Taxonomy (GTDB): domain Bacteria; phylum Pseudomonadota; class Gammaproteobacteria; genus CACLCV01. Next base: position 128,244 of record JADHNN010000002.1, on the reverse strand, counting down.
TTTAGGGGATATGTTATTTAGAGGGTCTGGAACAAATGTTCTTCAAAGAATACATGGCGCATTTGTTAGTGAGGGAGAAATAACAAAGATTGCAGATTTTTTAAGAGACCAGAAACGTAACGATGATATCGAATCTATTCTTCTTGACAATGATGAAACAGAAAATCAAGAGGAAATTAATGAAACGTCTGACGAGCTTTATAATGAAGCTGTGAATATCATCAAAGATACTAAAAAGACATCAATATCTTTTTTACAAAGAAAACTAAAAATTGGTTATAATCGAGCAGCAAATTTAATTGAAGCAATGGAGGCAAAAGGAATTCTTTCAGAACCTCAGAGTAATGGTAATAGAGATATCTTATAAATTATGCTGGATTTAAAAAATATTCTTGATAATAGGAATGAAGTGGCAAAGCTCCTGTTGAGTCGAGGATATAAGTTAGATATTGATTTTATAGAAAATAAATCACAAGAAAGAAAAGATCTTATTCAAAAAAAAGAAAAACTAGCATGTGATAAAAATGTCATATCAGATTCTTTTAGAAAAGCTAAGGATGGTACTTATAAAGAACAACTTATGGCTGATTCAAAGAAAATTGATGAACAAGTTCAGGCTTTAAAATCATCACTTGAGTTAATTGAAGCATCTTTAAATAATCATCTTCTTGAAATACCTAATTTACCTCACCATTCTTGTCCTGTTGGACATAATGATAAAGACAACATGATTATTGAAAAAACTTTAGATACTAATGTAAATAATACACGTGAGCATGGTGATATTTTAGAATCTTTGAACTTAATTAGTTTTGAAGATGGAGTAAAGATTACTCAATCACGTTTTGTTGTCCTTAAGGGCAAACTTGCATCTTTACATAGAGCTCTGATTAGCTTTATGTTGGCTAAGCACACTCAAAATTCATATGTTGAACACAATGTGCCATATATATGTAATTCACAAAGTCTTATTGGAACCGGGCAGTTACCCAAATTTGAAGAGGATTTATTTAAACTATCTGACTCTAATTTATATTTGATTCCAACTGCTGAAGTCCCGTTAACAAATATCTACAGAGATAAGATTTTATCCATCAGTGAACTTCCAATACTAATGACTGCACATACACCATGTTTTAGGTCAGAGGCCGGCTCTTATGGTCTAGATACAAAAGGTATAATAAGACAGCATCAATTTGAAAAAATTGAACTTGTACAAATTGTTCATCCTAATAATTCAGAACAAGCACTGGAGAACATTACTGCTCAGGCTAGATTAGTATTAGACGATCTTGAGTTACCATACCAGTTGGTTGAACTATGCACAGGAGATTTAGGTTTTTCATCACAAAAAACTTATGATATTGAGGTATGGTTTCCTAGCCAAAATAAGTATCGAGAAATATCATCATGTAGTAATTTCGGTGACTTCCAAGCACGTAGACTAAACATAAAATATAAACAAGACAAAAAGAAAAATTTTGTTCACACGCTTAATGGGTCTGGATTAGCTGTAGGTAGAACCCTTGCTAGTCTAGTTGAGAACTATTTCGATGGTAATAAAATTAATATTCCATCAGTTCTCCATAAATATTTAGATTTTAAGACCATTGAATTGTAATAGTTATTACTTTTCATCTATAATACCGTCTTACGGAGACGTGCCAGAGTGGTTGAATGGGCCGGTCTTGAAAACCGTTAGGGTGTCAAAGCTCTCGTGGGTTCGAATCCCACCGTCTCCTAAAATCGATTTTGGATTCTAAAAAATTTTATAGCTGGGTACTTTATGATTGGGCTAATTCAGCTTACGCAACTATAGTACTTGCAGGTTTTTTCCCTATAATTTTCGCTGAATATTTTGCAATGTCAGTTTTATCATCAGAAAGAACTTTATATCTAGGTATATCTAATTCTGCAGCAAGCTTAATCCTTATATTTATCGCACCTATATTTGGACTTCTATCTGATAAGTTTTCAAATAAAAAATTATTTTTACTCATATTTGCAAGCTTGAGTATTTTTTCTACATTAATATTATCTTTTATTACTAAAGATAGTTATGTACTAGCTTCTATATTTTATTCTATTTCATTATTAGGTTTTATGATGTCAAATGTATTTTATGATTCAATGCTTCTTAATTTTGAATCTCATAAATATGATAAAATATCTTCAACGGGTTATGCGGTAGGTTACTTAGGCGGAGGAATTGCTTTTGTATTTACTTTAGTTTTTTTATATTTTAATTCTAACTCCTCAATAGAGATAATCTCGTCAAATAAAATTGCATTTGTATTTGCAGCTTTGTGGTGGTTATTATTTATGATACCACTCATAATCTATTGGTCTGAAATACCTAATTATAAAATACACACTACAAATATCATTGATACTTTTAAAGAAATTAAACTAAATAGACCTATTCTTTTTTTCTTAATTTCATATTGGATCTATATTGATGGGGTAGATACTATTATAAGGATGGCAATAAATTATGGATTAATCCTAGGCTTTACTAATTATGATTTACTTGTTGCATTACTGGTAACTCAATTTATTGCTTTTCCTGGCACTCTAATAATTAATAAAATTTCTGAGTTATCCTCTGTTGTAACTACAATTTCTGGTTGCCTTATTATGTATCTCATCATCACTTTTCTCTCGTATTCATTGGACAGTATATATGAATTCTATTTGATAGCATGTTTAATAGGATTTGTTCAAGGAGGTATTCAGGCTTTGAGCAGGTCATACTTTGCACGCCTCATACCTAATGGTAAACACTCTGAATATTTCGGTATATATAATATGTTAGGGAAATTTGCTGCCCTTATAGGTCCGCTTTTAGTTGGTCTTGTAACTTATTTTTCAGATAATGCACGATTGGGCATCTTAAGTATAAGCATTTTCTTTATTATTGGCCTTATAATGTTCAACAAAAGCCTAAATTATAAAAATATTTGATAATATAAACTAATCCATTATCATCAGCTTTCTGGTACATTAATTTTCATATTTTTTAGATGGTAGGTTGGCAGAGTGGACGAATGCGCCACCTTGGAAAGGTGGTGAGCGAGCAATCGCTACAAGGGTTCGAATAAGATGTTACTAATTTAAAGTGTAGTGTTTATAAGGATTTTGCTTAAATCTCTTACATACACTTTACACACACTTTTTAATGGTTTGTTACCAGCATGATACAATGATAGTAATATACCGGTGAGTTGGCAGAGTGGTCGAATGCGCTACCTAGGAAAGGTAGTTATGTGCAAACATACATGGGTTCGAATCCCATACTCACCTTAAGATTAATTATGAATATTGATAAAATACGAAAAAGATTAGAAAAGTTTACGAAAGATAGAGACTGGGAACAATTTCATAGTCCTAAAAATCTTTCTATGGCACTTTCGGTAGAAGTTGCTGAGTTAGTCGAAATTTTTCAATGGTCTAATAGTGGCGGTTTAGATGAAATAACAGATCCTAAAAAAAGAGAAAAGATCAAGGAAGAAATTGCTGACATATTCATCTATCTTATAAAAATATCCAGCAAATTAGATTTTGATTTAGATGTAATCATAAATGAAAAAATTGATCGTAATGAAAAAAAGTATCCAATTGAAAAGTCAAAAGGCAAGTCATTAAAGTATAATGAACTTGATGAGTAACACGAACATAAAGCAACACTTACTAGAATTTTCTCAGGGTTGGGAAGATTATATTAGAGATTGTTTGCGTGTAGTTGATAATACTAATCGATACTATGTAAAAAAAGATCATAGAATATATGACTTATTAATCAATATTATTCCAAATGAATTATCAGGACTAATTGACAAAAGGATTTACAAAGTTAAAGGTTCTGTTGGGCAGTCCAGTATTACAGGAATACCATGGATTGCCGTCATGGACAGAGAGATTACCGAATCACTCAAGATGGTTTTTACATTTCTTATCTATTTTCAAGAAATGCAAAGAAAATACATATTTCAGTTGCACTTGGTGCTACTCAATTTGAAGAGCAATATGGCGCAAATAGTAAAACTACTGAAAAAATAATTAAAACAAAGAATCAATTTGTTCAGAACTATCTTAAATACTCACCAGCAAGTAAATTTGATGAAATGGATCTCATGGATATCTCTGAAGATTTTACAATAAGAGAGTATTCACAAAATATGATTAGAATTGCAGACTATTATAAAGGGGGTTCATTTTTTACAAAATCATATGATCTTGTCAATGGTGATTTTACAGAATCAGAATTTATAGATGATATATCTAGATATGTTGATAGTTATAGAAAAATTGTATTAGACCCTAGCAGCAGTCTCCTTCTAGAGGTTTTAGATGAGACTGTCTTTGAGGAATCTGACAAAAAACAGGATGTTAATTTAAACTATGAAGTAAAAGATTTTAACCCAGATATTATTGATTCTAGTCCTAAGAAAAAAATAAAGAAAAAGCAAAAAGATCATTATTCATATAGTAAACCCTCAAAAAAAGTTGGTGATGCTGGTGAAAATCATGTATTTGACTATGAAAGAAATAAGTTACTAAAAATGGGTAGAAGTGATATGGCAGACAAAATTGTAAAACAGTTTGAAGACCTATCATCTTATCCAGGGTATGATATTCAGTCTTTTGATGAACATGGTAACAAAATATATATAGAAGTTAAGTCAACAAAAACAAAGAAAAAAAGTTTTTTTGAAATTAGTGATAATGAAGTCAGTTCAGCAAGAGAATATGCGGATAAATATCATATATATCATGTTACTGATGCTTTGATTAATCCGAAAATAACAAGAATCATTAAAAATCCTCTTTCATATGTTAAGGAAAATAAGATTCTCCTAGAACCATGGATATATAAACTTAAGTTTAGTGATAATGAAAAGTAACTGACCTTACACACACTTTTGTAATAATTTACACACACTTTTTTAAAAACTCTTATTTTATTAGTCTCTAGCGTATGAGGAGGAATTCGAATCCCTTACCTACCTATATTATAATGTGTATCTATTTATAAATTTCCATAAAATATAATTCGAGACATGATAAAATATTTAGGTTAAATGAATCAATCAGCTAGAACACTTAATCCAAACGAAAAAACAAATATAAATCATGCGGTTGATTTTCTTGTTCCATACGTGCATTCAATTGTAGAAGTTTCGTCTGAGGTAGATGTTAGTATTGAATTATTCAAAGAAAATTTAGTTAATCTACATTTCACTTTAGATTCTGAAGATAGAGGACGTATAGAGGCGTCAGCAAGACACAATAAATTTAATTTCTCACTACTTTATACAGGAACAAGAAGCTTTGTTCTCAAGATATGCGGTTATGATGATTTTGATGGTTTCATATATATGGAGACAAACAAAGGAATGAATATTCATGATGACATGAACTCAGGAAATGAACTTGTATCTAATCAGATTGTTAAACAATTTCTTAAACTATATAAAAGTCCATATTTAGTAACAGACATATATAAAAGATTTATTATAAATGGTGAAAGCTTTATATGAAAATATCTGTAATAGGGATGGGATACGTAGGCCTTTCTAACGCAATCTTACTGGCTGTAAAGCATACTGTCACCTGTCATGATAACAATCCATCTAAACTTGAGTTAATTAATAAAAAAGTATCTCCAATTAAGGATTTATTAATAAAAAGCTATTTAAAAAATAAACCATTAAAATTATCAACATCTATTGATGTAAATGAAGAAACTATAAAGTCTAATTTTATTATAATATCAACACCTACTAATTATGATCCTTTAAAAAATACCTTTGATACTTCATCTATTGATAGTATTTTATTAAAGCTAAATAAATTAAAATGTAATGCGCCCATTATTATTAAATCTACACTACCTATTGGATATACAGATAACGCAAATCAAAAGTATAAAAATCTTAAAATATATTTTTCACCTGAATTTCTCCGCGAAGGCAAAGCTTTATATGACAACCTCTATCCTTCTAGAATTATTATTGGTAATACCGATAAATATTCAAAACGTTTCTTGTCTATTCTTAAAAATTCATCTTTAAATAAATATGTTAAAACGTTTACCATGACTAGCAGGGAAGCTGAATCAGTAAAATTGTTTGCTAATTCATATTTAGCCATGCGTGTAGCATACTTTAATGAATTAGATTCTTTTGCTTTAAGTCAAAATATAGATACCAAACAATTGATTGACGGAATATGTGCTGACCCAAGAATAGGGGATGGTTATAATAATCCATCATTTGGATTTGGCGGTTATTGTTTACCGAAGGATACATTGCAACTTAGTTCTAATTTCAAGAATGTCCCAAATGCTATTGTTAAATCTTTAAAAAAATCTAATCAATTAAGAAAAAGGTATATTGTTGATGATATTTTAAAATCTAAAGCCATACACATAGGCATATATCTTCTTGCAATGAAAAAAGATTCTGATAACTTCAGGGAATCTAGTATTATTGATGTAATTAAGCTACTTAAAAAGAATGGGAAAACCATATATATTTATGAACCACTGCTTGGCAAGAAAACGAATATATTTGGATGTACTGTGGTTGATGATTTTAATAGTTTTTTAGCTAAAACAAGCCTTATAGTTACTAATAGGCGCTGTAAAGAGCTTAGTAAAGTTCAAAATAAGGTTTATACAAGAGATATATATGGAGAAAACTGATGTCAGTTAAAATTAACTTTGTTAGAGGTGATGAGGTATTGACTACAACAATGACGGTAGGTCGCACAATGTTAGATGCTGCAAAAAAACTCAATATACCTGAGATACCAGCTATATGTAATGGTTCATGTAATTGTGGTACTTGTCATGTACATATTGATTCTGAATGGATTGATAAGATTGAACCAATGGACCCAGGGTCTATGGAACTATTTATGCTTGAAAGATCAGAAAATTTTGATGTGTCTAGAAGTCGCCTATGTTGTCAAATGGATATTTATGATGTTTATGAAGGTTTGACTGTACATCTTATCGATAATAGAAAAGATTAAAAAAATGCTAAACCAAAACTTTCATGAAAAAGTAGTACTGCAGTCTGATGAATTATCATCTGTTGTATCACCATGTAATGGAGTTATTAGAACTCCTCTAGAGAGAAATGAAGATTCTGAATATGCAATTTCTACAACAATAGTCGACTTTGAACAAAACTCTTTTTTTGATGAGCACATACATGATTCTGGTGAGGAACTTTTTGTATTAGAGGGAACATTTTCTGATGAAAATGGAGATTACCCTGCTGGGACATATTTAAGAAATCCTGATAGCTCAAAGCATACTCCTTTTAGTAAAAAAGGCTGCAAACTTTTTGTTAAATTAAGACAGTTCCATAAATCAGATAATACTAGAGTTGTCATTAATACAAATAAACAAGAATGGCTACAAGGTCTTGTACCAGGTCTTGCAGTAATGCCCCTACATAATCATGAATATGAAAATACAGCCTTGGTGAAGTGGGATCCTAATACTGAGTTTAACTTCCATCAACATCATGGTGGCGAGGAAATTTTTGTGCTTAATGGGACATTCTATGATGAGTATGGAAAATATCCCAAGTATACTTGGATTAGAAGCCCGCACCAAAGTAAACATAAACCATATACTTTAGAAGACGGGGCATTAATTTTTGTAAAAACAGGTCATCTTCTTGATAGAACATAATGAATAATAAAACTCTAGCTTTAAAATATCGACCACATTTTTTCAATGAGGTTGTAGGCCAAGAGTTTTGTGTTCAATCTCTTAGTAATTCAATAAAACTTAATAAAATACATAATGCGTATTTATTTTCTGGTACACGAGGTGTTGGTAAAACTACTATAGCCAGAATATTTGCAAAATCACTTTTATGTAAAGAGGGTATAAGCGAAACTCCATGTGGGAAATGTGATTCATGTCTTGAGATTGACAATAATAATAATCTTGACTTAATAGAAATTGATGCCGCCTCACGTACTAAGGTTGAGGACACTAGGACACTCATGGAAAATGTCCAATATGCGCCAACTTCGTCACGATTTAAAATTTATTTAATTGATGAAGTTCACATGCTTTCCATAAAAAGTTTTAATGCTTTGCTTAAGACAATAGAAGAGCCACCAGAACATGTTAAGTTTTTATTAGCTACAACAGATCCAGATAAACTACCTGAAACTGTAATTTCTAGGTGTCTTCATTTTAAGCTTGAGTCGATATCTATTTCATCTCTATCAAATCATATTACAAATATCTTAAGTAAAGAGAATATTTCATCTGATAACGATGTTCCTGAACTAATTGCTAATTCTGCACGAGGAAGCGCAAGGGATTCGATGAGTATATTGGAGCAATGTATTTCTTACGGAAATGGTGAGCTAAAAAAAGCACAATTAATCGATTTACTTGGCGTAATAGATAATTCAATTGTTGATGACATTACTCTTAATTTAATTAATAATTCTATCCAAAACATTAAAGAAATTTTAAATAATTCAAAAATATCTAACTATACTAAATTACTAGACTTACTTATTGAGAGAGTTTTCCAAGTCTCACTATCGCGTAAACTCAATAATAATGAATATAATTTACCTTTAGAGTTCCTGGACGATAACGTTCCTATTCAGGATCTTCAGCTCTGGTATTCTATTTTATTACAGGCAAAAGAACAGATTCATTTTGCAGTTTCAAAATCTGATCACTTGCTCATGATATTATTAAGAATATCTCTATTCACAGAATATAAAAATAACAATAATATTAGTAAATCTGTAAATATGAAAAAATCAAATTCAGATTTAAAAAAAAAAGATGAAGGCATAATATTAAATTCAAGTAAAAACACTAGAGTTGAATTATCTAAATGGAAATTGTCTATTGATAAATTTAAACTTCAAGGTTTAATGCTTGACCTTGCTAATAATGCAATTCTTGATTTAAGAGAAGATGCGACAGTGTTACTTGTTGATAAAGCTAAAGAAAATACCTATCCAAAAAAATGTATCACAGACTTTAGTATCCTGATATGTTCTGAATATAAGACTGACCATGTTTTATCAATTGAATATGTAGAGGATATTAACAGCCTATACAAGCAATCCATAAAAGAAAACATTAACTCAAAGAATGAGATGTATGAATCAATAAAAGATAATGAAAATCTAAAAGAGATAGAAAATATCTTTGATGCTAAGATTGATAAAGATAATATAAGTAAATTATAAAAGGAGAGTACTAATGGGTATGTTTGATAAAATGAAAGAAGCTAAAAATATGTATAGCAATATAAAAAAAGCTCAAAATGAAGTTAATAAAATAAAGGTTGAGGGTGTTGCTGCGGCGGGTGCAGTCAAAATTATCGTAAAAGGTAATCATCAAGTAGTTAGTATTAATATTGATAATGATGCACATAAAGGAAATAAGAAGATTCTTGAAGATTATCTAGTAGCTGCATGCAATGATGCAATGAATAAACTAGAAAAAGAAACAAAAGAAAAAATGGGAAATATTATAAACTTACCTGGTGGCATGAAGCTTCCATTTTAATTTATGATAAAATCTAAATATCTAGAGAATTTAATTGATGCTATTACAATTCTTCCTGGCATTGGTAGGAAAAGCGCTCAACGTATAGCTTATCAATTATTAAACTCTAATCCTGAAAAATCTCTACACCTAGCAGAAGAATTAAAAAATATTGAAAATAAGATATCAAAATGTTTAGTTTGTGGTGTTTTTATGGATATTGAAGAAGTACAACAACAAACTTTAGATTCTTGCCATATCTGTGAAAGGCAAAATAGGGACACTTCAGTTATTTGCGTAATTGAATCAGCTAGTGATGTATATACTATTGACGAATCTACTAATTACAATGGTTATTATTTTGTACTGCAAGGCAATTTATCACCAATAGATGGACGTGGGCCAGCTGAAATTGGGTTAGATAAATTAGAAAAAAGACTTACAACTCGGAATGTATCAGAATTAATACTTGCAACTAATACTACCATTGAAGGAGAGGCAACTGCCCATTATATTAAGAACATGGCTTCCCAAAAAGATATCAAGACTTCTAGGTTAGCATTCGGCCTACCTTTGAACGGCGAACTGGGTTTTTTAGATAATGAGACAATATCTCATGCCTTTAATGAAAGAAAAATTATTTAAATCGATGTAAACTTATCTAGTTTAGCAGCACAAATAAAATCATTTTCAGATAAACCATCGATCGCATAAGTAAAATAATTCACATCAGCTGTATTATATCGAAAAGTGATCTCAGGATGATGATCTTCTGAATTTGATATATGAATTATTAGATTAATCAAAGATGAAAGTTCATAATGATTTTTTCTTGTAAATCTTCTCTTGATTGATTTGGCATCAGGATCCAGGACCCAATCTTTATGAAGTTTTTTCATATACAAATTACATTTGTCCTTCGATAAAGGTTCTAAACCACCTTCACAGGGTAAGCATTTTTTTTTATCAAAGTCTTCCATCGTTACTCCTTAATTTATTTATTCTTTCTAGTACAGTTGGATGTGAATAATAAAATAAAGCATAAAATTTATTTGGAACCAAGAACGATAGATTTGATTTATACAATTTTGTTAATGATGAAATTAAATATTCTTTATCTACTTGATCAGCTGCATAAGCATCAGCTTCGTACTCATTTTTTCTAGATAATGATGAAAAAAGAGGGTCTATGAAAAAACTTGCAACTTGATATGTAAAAAATAACGCAATCAATTGTGAACTTGCATTAAACGGCAAGTTCAATAAATTAAGATATGTTGTGCTATTAACCAAACTGGATAGTAGGAACAGTCCTAAAAAGATTATGAATGTAGATAGTAATAAAGATTTTACAATGTGGTTATGCTTATAGTGTCCAATTTCATGTGCAAGAACTGCTTTAACTTCGCGTGGCGTGAGGATACTAAGCAGTGTATCAAAAAATACTATTCTTCTGTTATTTTTAAATCCCGTAAAATATGCATTTGGATGTTTAGATCTTTTTGATCTATCCATAACATATAAATTATTTACTGGGAAACTGGTTTTTTCAGACAGATCCTTAATTTCATTTTTAATATCATCATCGTTCAAATTCTGAAACTTATTAAATAGTGGAGAAATATATGTGGGGTAAATAAATATACTTATAATTATAATAAATAATATCGTCAGGGACATTAGAAACCACCATAAATCAGGAAAACTAAATAAATAAAAAAATATTAAGCTCAACATTGAAATTAATGCGATAGATAATATTAAAGAGATTATATTATCTTTAAAAAATAGAGACTTTGAAGATGTATTAAACCCATATTTTTCCTCTACGACAAAATTTGAATAAAAAGCAAAAACAAGCATTGATATACTTATCATTATGTATAGAGATACAATCACCAATAAATCTGATAAAGATGTATGTAAATCTGTTGAATCAAAAAAAATATTCAACTCTTTTATTAAACCACCTTGAAATATAATATATATCCATCCTACATAGGTAATGTTTCTTATTACAGATACATTTAATTTTGAAATATTATATTTACGTGAAATCTTGTCATCATCCTGATTTATATCTAATAATTTCAATGACACCTTGTCTACAGATGCATTTTTAATGGTATACATTTGTGATAAATCTAATACCAACTTTACAGAAAGATAGAAAGTAAGAATTATTGAAACTTCACTCATTTATATTGTGGTTTTACTTTAATCACTTATTATAATAATCTTATCAGATGAAAGATAGAAGTAACATGATTTGGATTGATTTAGAGATGACAGGCCTAGATACCCAACGTGATTACATTATTGAAATTGCATCAATTGTTACTGATAAAAATCTCAATATTCTGGAGGAAGGCCCTAATCTTGTTATAAACCAACCTAATGAAATTCTTAATGGTATGGATAAATGGAATACAGATCATCACAATCGAAGCGGTTTGGTTCAGAAAGTACTAGGCAGTAATGTCACAGAATCTATTGCTGAAAAGAAAACAATTGATTTTTTGTCTAAGTATGTTCAAAAAGGAGAGTCCCCTTTATGTGGTAATACTATTTGTCAAGATAGAAGGTTTTTGGCAAGATGTATGCCTGATTTGGAGAAATTTTGTCATTACAGAAGCATTGATGTTAGTTCAATACGTGAACTTGGTAAAAGGTGGTATTTTGAAGATATGGATAACTTTCAAAAAAATTCTAATCATCGAGCATTAGACGACATAAGAGATTCAATTGATGAATTACGTTATTATAGAAAAACAATATTTAAGCTTTAGACACAAGCTTCATTATGAAGTCTTTTTTTGTATTCTTTAATTCTGTAGGTTTATTAAACTCATCTTTTGTAACTGGATAGTCTTTATTGTAGTGCAAACCCCGACTTTCTTTTCTTATAATGGCAGCATCAGTTATAATATTAGCTACATCAATAATATTTCGTAATTCTAGCAAGTCTTTGCTTATCTTGTGTGTGTGGTAAAATTCATTAATTTCACTGTTAATAACAGATAATTTTTCTTTTGCTCTATTAAGCATTTTATCCGTTCTTAGAATACCAACATAATTCCACATTATTTTTCTTAACTCAGCCCAATTGTGTGAAATTAATATATTCTCATCGCAACCTTCTGTTACATAGCTATCATTCCACAAAGGCAGAGCCTTCTCTCTTAATGGTATATTTTTTCTATTGATCATTTTACTGCACTCCATAGCCATAACAGAACATTCCAATAAAGAGTTGCTAGCTAATCTGTTAGCACCATGTAATCCAGTATGAGCTACTTCTCCAATGGCAAATAAATTTGGACAATCTGTTTCACCCGATACGTTTGTTCTTATCCCACCACAGGTATAATGAGCAGCAGGCACTACAGGAATAGTAGATTTACTAATATCAATACCTAACATTAAACATTTTTTATATATATTTGGAAAACGCTTTAAAATATAACCTTTACTTTTAAACGATATGTCTAGGTATACACATTTATAAGAGTTATTTTTCATTTCTATATCTATTGCTCTCGCCACAACATCTCGCGGCGCTAGTTCACCCCTGATATCATATTTATTCATAAAGTATTCGCCATCAGGATTTACAAGCTTTGCTCCTTCTCCTCTCAATGATTCTGATATGAGAAAACTTTTTTCCTTAGAGTGATATAAACATGTTGGATGAAACTGTATAAATTCCATGTTTGATATCGTACAGCCAAACCTATAGGCTAAGGCTACGCCATCACCTGTAGATGTGTCAGGGTTAGTTGTGTATTGATAAATTTTACTCGCACCACCTGTAGCTAGAATTGTAATATTAGCTTGAACCGTGATAACAGATCGACTAATATCATCATAAGCATATAAGCCTTCGCAATGTTTATCTTTATCTCCAATTAAATCTATCGCCATAATATTTTCTTTAATAGTAATGTTTTTATTACTCTTAGCTTTCTTTAAAAGAGATGTATGAATTTCTTCGCCAGTATTATCATTGTGGTAGGCAATTCTTCGTTTTGAATGACCACCTTCTAATGTCTGTTTAAGGTTTTTACCATTTTTGTTAAAATCAACACCATATTTGATTAGTAAATCGATACTATCTTTTCCTTGTTTTATTATTTTTAATACTGACTCATTGTCGCAGATATAATGTCCATTTAAGATTGTATCTTCTGCATGCTTCTTAACATCATCCTGATCATTGATAGCAGCAGCAATTCCGCCTTGAGCCCAAGACGTTGAACAATCATCGGTATGTGATTTACTCAATATTAAGACTTTGCGACTCTTAGCCAATTCAATGGCACATAATAGTCCAGATATTCCAGAACCAACTATTAAAACTTCAGTATTAAGTCTAGTAGACATATACTATAAAGTACCATATCAACCTTAAACTAGAAATATGATTATTAAAGAAGATGATGAAATCATTGCAGAGTGTCTTTCTGGAAATACAGATTCATATAAATATTTAGTTGAAAAGTATCAATTTCGAATTATCAACACTTGTTATAAATACACAAAAAATATTATAGATGCTGAAGATGTAGCTCAAGAGGTTTTTTTAAAAGCATATCAGAATCTTTCGACATTTAAATCAGATAGTAAGTTTTACTCGTGGCTATATAGAATAGCCGTAAATACAAGCCTTAACTATATTAACTCAAAAGAAAAACGAAACGAAAAGGAAACTATTTCAGAAGAAAATTGTCTTATAGACATGAATATATCTAAGGATAACCCGAGAGATTACTATCAGCTAAATGAACTAATTAATACACTACAACCACTAATGGATAATTTGCCTGATGATTTGAGAACATTGATAGAATTATATGAAATAAAAGATTTTACATATGATGAAATATCTAAAAAATTATCTATTCCAATTGGAACTGTTCGCTCTAGGTTGCATAGAGCTAGAAACATGTTAATCTCAGATTTTAAAAGGATAAATGATGAAGAATAAAAACTACAGTGTTCTTGGGAAAATATTGGGTATTTTAAATAATGATTTTCCTCCTTATGTTTCAAAGACATTTTCAGATAATGTTATGAAAAATATACATATGAATATTGATTCTAAAAACTTCAATTACAAAAATTTTATAAACATTGCTGCATCAGTGTTTTTTGCTATAGTAACAGCTTATGGATTAATAAGTTTTCAACAAACAGAAAGTAATATTATTGCCCAAGAAAATATTCAAAAAGAGAACGATTTGATAAAACGTGTCACTGATGACAGTTCATGTATAAAATTAGAAAATCAGGAAGGTAAACAAAATGATGAATGTAAATAATTTGAAGAATTATTTTATTGCTACTTTTTTATTGGTGCTGAGCTACATGCCTCTTTCACTATATGCAGCATCTTATCCAGATTTTACAGAAATTGTTGAGCAAAATATGCCGGCAGTGGTTATTGTAAATGCAACAAGATCAACGAATCCAAATAATAATAGTAATCAATTCCAGACACCTCCTGGTATGCCTGATGAGTTTAATGATCTTTTCAAAAAATTTTTTGACGAGCGACAAAATCAACCTAGAAGAAATCAACCTAGTTCTGGTTCTGGTTTTATCTTGTCAAGCGATGGGTATATTATGACAAATCATCATGTTGTAGTTGGAGCAAATAAAATATCTATTATTGCAAATGATAAGACTTCATATGATGCAGAACTCATTGGCTCTGATAAAAGAAGTGATCTTGCTTTATTAAAAATTAATGCAAAGAATTTGCCAGTTGTAAAGATAGCGTCTCAAGATAATGTGAGGCTAGGAGAATGGGTTTTAGCTATAGGCTCACCTTTTGGGTTCAATCAGACGGTTACCGCAGGAATAGTTAGTGGTAAACAGAGGAAACTAGCTGGGGATAATTATGTACCATATATTCAAACTGACGTTGCAATTAATCCTGGTAATTCTGGAGGCCCTCTTTTCAATCTTTCTGGTGAGGTTATAGGCGTCAATGCTCAGATCTACAGTAGAACAGGCGGGTTTATGGGTGTGTCATTTGCTATACCTTCAGATACAGTTAATGACGTATACCACCAGTTAAAGACTAAAGGCAGGGTAAGTAGAGGTTGGCTGGGTGTTTATATACAAGAGATTGATGATAAGCTTGCAAAAAGTTTTGGACTAGATAAAGCAAAAGGCGCCCTAGTAAGCAAAATATTACCCAACAGTCCAGCAGAAAAAGCTCGCTTCAAGCAGGGGGATGTAATTTTAAAATTCAATAAGACTGACATAAATAAATCAACAGATTTGCCATTAGTCGTGGGCCAGTCAAAAGTTGGTAAATCTTTTCAGGTTCAGATATTAAGAAATAAACTTATTAGAAACTTGTCTGTAACTTTAGAGGAGTTACCTACAGATGAAAAAATCGCTTCAATAGGGTCTAGAAAAATTATGTCTAACTCTATTTCTGGTATTTCAGTAAGAAATTTAACTCTACAAGATATGAAATCTTCAGATATTAAAACAGGCGTATTGGTAACATCAGTTGACAGTAACATTAATAACAACTATGACCTTAAGATTAATGATATTATTACAAAGATTAATAATACTGTAATTAAAGATTCAGATGATTTCACGAAAATAATGAAGAATGCAAAAAATAATTCATATGTTAATCTTCTAGTTTACAGACAATCCTCACCTTTGTTTATTGCACTAAAAATCGCTAAATGATTTGATGTTTTAAGACTCTAATATATTATAGAGCAAATGAATATCCGAAACATAGCTATAGTTGCTCACATAGATCACGGAAAATCTACTCTTGCTGACCGTATGATAGAAAAGTATGGCGATATAAGCTCAAGGAAAATGAAAGAACAAATTCTAGATTCAATGGATTTAGAACGGGAACGCGGTATAACAATCAAGGCTCAAACAGTTAGTTTGAATACGTCATATCTTGGACAAGATTATAACATTAATATAATTGATACTCCTGGCCATGTAGATTTTTCCTACGAAGTTTCTCGTTCTTTATCTGCATGTGACGGAGTTATTTTATTAGTTGATGCAACACAAGGTCTTGAGGCACAGACTATAGCTCACTTTAATGTTACACGTGACTTAGGTTTAAAAATTATTCCTGTAATCAATAAAATTGATTTGCCTTCAGCTGATACAGAAGCTGTGAAAAAAGATTTATCAGTATTGTTAGAAATTGATTCATCAGAAATATTGAATGTTAGTGCTAAATCAGGTTTAGGTGTTGATGAGCTCATAGAAAAAATTATCATTAATATTCCCAAACCAAAAGGGTTAATTAATGGAGACCTCAAAGCTTTTATAATAGATTCATGGTTTGATAATTATCTTGGTATCGTTGTATTAGTCAAAATTATAGATGGTCAAATATCATTAAAAGATAAAATAAAAGTATTCTCAAATAAACGTGAATTTATTGTAGACAAACTTGGAACATTTAACCCAGCTATGACTAACTCATCAATTTTAAAGTCTGGTCAAGTTGGGTTTATGATAGCTTCAATAAAAACACTGGATTCAGCACCTGTAGGAGATACCATTATTTTAGCTAAAAATGATAATGCAACAGCACTTGCTGGCTTTAAAAAAATTCAACCTCGAGTTTATTCTGGATTTTATCCCGTTGATTCTAATGATTATCAAGAATCTAAAAAAGCTTTGGATAAGCTTTCATTAAATGATAATTCATTTACTTATGAACCTGAGAGTTCGCAATCATTGGGTCATGGATTTAGATGTGGATTTCTTGGATTGTTACATATGGAAATTATTCGTGAGCGTTTACAAAGAGAATATAACCTTGAATTCTTGATGACAGTTCCATCCGTTACTTATCGTGTGGAAAATAAAAAAGGGGATATTAATGATATTAGAAAACCAAGTGATTTACCTGATGATAATAGTATTAAATGTTATTACGAACCAATAGCATTAATTTCAATTGTTACACCCTCGCAACATTTAGGTTCTGTAATAGAATTATGTACTTCTAAAAGAGGAATTCAGAAAGATTTAATATACCGCTCTAATATGGCTGAAATTAAATATGAAATCCCACTTTCAGAGATAATATATGACTTCTTCGATACACTTAAGTCTGCATCTAAAGGATATGCTTCTTACGACTACGATATAATTGATTATAGAGAAAGTAAAATGATCAGGTTAGATATTCATGTAAACAAAAAAAAGATAGATGCTTTGTCACAGATACTCCATAAAGATAATTCATATAGAAGATCTAGAGAACTTATTGAAAATCTTAAAAAATTAATTCCGAGGCAGAGCTTTGAAATCACTATTCAAGGATGTGTTGGCGCTAAAATACTTTCATCAACTTCTATTAAAGGTTATAGAAAAGATGTTACAGCTAAATTATATGGCGGAGATGTCACGCGAAAGATGAAACTGCTAAAAAAGCAAAAAGAAGGTAAGAAAAAAATGAAAAAAATTGGTAATGTAGAAATACCACGAGAAGCATTCTACAAATTTTTATCAACCTCTGAGGAATAGAATGGATTTTACTCTAATACTTGTATTACTTACTATAATTACGGGATTATTTTCATTAATTAAGACTAAGCGGTTACTACTTACTCAAGTGTCAGAATTTTCATCTTCCATATTTCCTGTACTTTTTGCCGTACTACTCATCAGATCATTTTTCATTGAACCCTATAAAATACCATCAGGGTCAATGATACCAACGTTAATGATAGGTGATTTTATTTTAGTTGATAAGAATATTTATGGATATAAAATCCCTCTAACTAGTATCACTTTTCTTGAGAATGAGGAACCGAAAAGAGGTGATGTAGTTGTCTTTAAATATCCAGAAAACAAAAAAATTAATTATATTAAAAGAGTCATAGCGCTCCCAGGTGATCAAATAATATATAAAGATAAAGTACTTTTTATTAATGGTATAGAATATTTACAAACTGATATAGAACATAATTTTGACCCGATTGAAATAGCTGATGGCACTGTGTCTTTGGAAAAAAATGAAAATAAAGAATATCTTGTTTTAAATCAAAAAGCTCCTACATTCAATTTCAAGTATACAGTACCTGATGATAGCTACTTTGTTATGGGTGATAATAGAGATAATTCGAACGACAGTCGTTATTGGGGCCCAGTGCCAAAAGAGAATTTAGTAGGAAAAGCTTTTTATATTTGGATGTTTTGGAACTTTGATAGTTATTATGATTTCTTTGATAGGGTAGGCAATCGTATTGAGTGAGAACATTGATCAAGCTGTTTTTGACTCTATAAATATGGCTTTTTGCTATAAACCAAGAGAGATTCATTTATTTATATCTGCTCTGACACATAAATCTACATCTAATGATAATTATGAAAGATTAGAAATATTAGGAGACTCTGTCTTGCAGCTTGTTATAACTGAAATGTTGTATGAAAAGTATCCGAGTTATTCTGAAGGTAAAATAACTGTAGCACGACAAAATCTTGTAAACACACGAAGTTTGAATGAACATTTTCTAAAACTTAATTTAAGGGCTATCTTTAATAAAATTAATCCGGATTTCAAGGAAGGAAATATATTTTCAGACATATTTGAATCTCTCATTGGCGCCTTGTATATTGATAGCGATTATGAAAATACTAGGTCGATTCTTCATAACTTATTTTCATCTAATATAACAGAACAACTTATTGAGAAAGATCCTAAAACATCTCTTCAAGAATATATGCAATCAAAGAAACTTGATTTACCTATTTATAGTACGAAATATTTAAAAAATGAAAAAAAAAAATATATAATCACATGCGAATTAAAAGATCTAAAAATTAAAAAATCTATTAAATCAAATAAAGTAAAACCTGCTGAACAACAATTAGCTAATATAATCTTAAAAAAACTTTATGAAAACAATTAAGCTACTTATCATAGGTAAAAGTAATGTTGGTAAATCTTCATTAATAAATCATTTATTAAAAAATCATTCTGCATTAGTATCAAATAAACTACATGCAACTAGAATTGCATCAACTTATAGATTTAATTATAAGAATTTTAATATTGAAATAATTGATACTCCAGGCGCATCAGTAACTAATAATAATTTATTATCTCAAGCTATGAAAAGTAATTCTATGAAATATATCACATCTGCAAATATTATTATTTTATTAACACAGCCACAGAGTAAATATGATTATGAAATGAAGATTATTGATCAAATACGTGAATCTGGTAAAAGCTTTATTATTGTTGTCAATAAAATTGATCTCGATTTAAACAAAAGGTTTGAAAAAGAATTATTATCTTCTCTTTCAATAAAACAAGCAATTTATATATCTGTAACTGAGTCTATCAACTTTGCGTCATTTTATATGCTACTTGATAAGCATATTGATACTGTAACTGCATCTTATCAATCATCGGATAAAGACTTGTCTTATAGTAGGTCTAATATTCAAGAATTAATTAGAGAGGCTATTGTAAACAGGACAAACGAGGAATTACCCTATGAATCAGCAGTTCTTATAAATGATTACAAGGAACAAAATAATAGTATTGTGATAAAAGCAGATATAATTGTTTCAAAGGAAAATCATAAGAAAATAATTATAGGTAAGAAAGGATCAATGATTAAGAATATAGGCATCAAAGCTCGTAAGGTACTAGAAGATTCTTTAGTGAAAAAAGTACATCTTTCACTTTTTGTTGTTGTTAAAAGTAATTGGAAAAATAATCCCAATATACTTAAAGATCTAGGTTATATTGACTAATGATTGTCTCGTATAACGGGTTTCTTATTCATTCAAGAAAATATCAAGAAACGAGCAGCATAATATATGTGCTATTTCCTAGTAAAGGCATTCAATCTTTGATTTTCAAAGGTAAGTACAATAATAAGGATAAATTTAAGTTTTCATTATTTAACGAATATTTATTTACTTTCAATGATAAATATAATTTTCCATATCTATCAAAATTTGAGAACGTGAGCAATCTATCATTCCATAAAAAATATTATTTATTAGGTTTATATGCTAATGAATTACTTTATAAAACAATAAAAGAAGGATATGACTTTGAGAGAATATATGAATTTTATAAAAGCTTTCTTGCCCAGCTGTCAAATTCTACTAGCTCCTCTAGTAGATTGGCAATGCTTTTTGAGAAAAACCTTTTAAATAATCTTGGATATGGTCTTCATATGGGATGCGACATTAATATACTTGATAATTCATTTTATACATATGATTTTAATGAAGGATTCAAAATTGTAGATAAGAAAACTAATAAATTTATAATTCGTGGTACTGCATTAAAAGAATTCTACTCAAATACACTCGTTAATATTAATGATATAAATTTATTAAGATTTATTATAAAAAAAATTTTAAAGCAACATTATCCAGATGTTGACTTTTTAGGTGATAAACTATTTTAATTTACCTTTTGAAATTGAAAACTTATTATTATTCAAAGTTAGGACAAAAAACTTATCATACCAATCACCAAGCACATATCTTGTTACTTGCTTATTATTTATTTTATGACTATGAATATTAGGTCTGTGAGTATGTCCATGGATAATTACTTCTGGCTTATAATCACTTATTAGCTTGTCTATTTCATTAACATTAACATCCATTATTTCTTCATTTTTTTCAGAATTTGCCGCAATACTCTTTTTTCTTAATTCATCAGCTATTTTTAAGCGTTCATCTAATGACTTTGAAAGCATTTCTTTCTGCCACACTTTTGATCTAACCAAAGATCTAAACTTCTGATAATCAATGTCATCTGTGCACAGAGTATCGCCATGTAGGAGTAAAATTTTTAATTTATTCGTTTCATACATATATGGATCAGTTAAATTATTCATTCCTAAGTGATCACATATTTTTTTTGAGACTAAGAAATCTCGGTTACCATGCATATACCATATATTAATTTTCTTACTTAGCGCTTTTATTGAAGTCTTTACCTCTTTTAATCCATCCATTGGGTCATCATCTCCAACCCAATATTCAAATAGGTCTCCTAAAATAAATAGGTCTGATGTATTATTATTAATATTATTTATGTAAGCGATGAAGTAATCACTTACATGCGGTCTAGATTTATCAAGGTGTAAATCTGAGATAAAGTCAACAGACATAAAATATCTAATTAATCAATGTTACTTCATTAATAATAATATTTTCAATAGGAACATCTGAATGTCCAGCATTGTTTCCAGTTACCACATCTCCTATTTGTTGCACAACTTCCATTCCTTCTGTAACTTGTCCAAATACGCAATATCCATAACCATCTGCTGAATTTGCTCGATCAAGAAACTCATTATCTCTCAAATTAATAAAAAATTGAGAGGTAGCCGAGTTCGGACTACTTGTTCTTGCCATTGCTATGGTCCCTTTGTTATTACTAATATTATTTTCAGATTCATTTATTATTGGATCAAATGTATCAATTTGTGACATATCAGGCAGATGTCCACCTCCTTGTATCATGAAGTTTGGTATTACTCTATGAAATATTGTTCCATTTAGTTTGCCTTCTTTTGTGTATTTTAAGAAATTTGCAACTGTTTCAGGAGCCTTATCCTGAAATAATTCAATTGTAATATCACCCATGTTTGTTGAAAGCTTAATCAATTTCGTCTCCTTAGTTTTTTGATTATCATGTATAATATTACTACATGAAGATATAGTTACGAATACGAGAAAAAACAATAAATATTTGTAAATATTATTCTGTAACATTATAAGCAATAATACAGCAAATGAATTTACACATCCATAACACTCTAACAAATAAGAAAGATCTATTTGTACCTTGCTCTAGCGCTAAATCCATAAATATGTATGTTTGTGGACCTACTGTATATAGCGAACCACACATCGGTAACGCAAGAGCCGCATTGACTGGTGATTTATTTTATCGAGTTCTTAAGGAGCTGTTTGAGAATGTAGTTTATATAAGAAATCTTACTGATGTCGATGATAAAATTATTGATCAATCAAGTAAAACTGGAATTCCAATCAGTAAACTCACTGAGGATGTAGCGTGTATTTATCAGAAAAATATGCTTGAGCTGAACATGCTAAAGCCTACACATGAGCCTAAAGTTACTGATAATATTAATAACATAATATCTACTATTGAGAAAATATTAATAAATAAATCTGCGTATATATCTGAAAAACATGTAGTATTTGATACAGTTGCATTTGAGAATTATGGCACTTTATCTAAAAAAATTGCTAATGACCTCATTGATGGAGCAAGAATAAAACCAGAAGCTTTTAAGAGAAATCAAAAAGATTTTGTACTCTGGAAACCCTCACAAAATGATAAACATGGCTGGGATAGTCCTTGGGGCTTCGGACGTCCTGGATGGCACATTGAGTGCACAAGTATGATAAAGAGTATCATTGGTAATAATAATACATTAGATATACATGGTGGAGGTAACGATTTAATTTTTCCTCATCATGAAAATGAGATTGCTCAAGGATCATGCTGTTCCTCTTCAAAATATTGTAATTACTGGTTTCATAACGGGATTGTCCTTGTTAATAAGAAGAAGATGTCTAAATCACTTGGTAATGTAATATTAGTCTCAGACATTATTAATAGATACGACCCATCCATTATAAGATTAGCGCTAATGAGCACTCACTATAGGCAACCTCTAAATTGGACTGATGACACAATTAACAATGCAAAAAATATTTATGAGAAAATATCAAGAACTTTAAATAATACATCACAACTAGATGTAACGAGAGATGATAATTTTCTAGAACTACTGTGTGATGATATAAATACTCCAAACGCGATACAGTATTTAATAAAACAAGCTAAGCTAGCAAGAGACGATATAAAAGTAATGAGTAAGTTGAAATATAATTGTCAGCTTATAGGTATTGTCAGCAATAGAAATAGTATCGAAATTAATCCTAATGAGAAACAGATAATTGAAAATCTCATTGAAAAAAGAGAAATGGCAAGAAAAAATAAAGACTTTGTTCAAGCAGATTCTATACGTGATCAATTAACTACGTTAAGCGTGGTGCTCGAAGATGGACCATCGGGCGTAACTTGGAAAATTAAGCGTTAGAATTATTTATTAAATTTTGAGTATAGGTATAATAAGCACACTAACGGGGTGTAGCGCAGCTTGGTAGCGCGGCTGGTTTGGGACCAGTAGGTCGTAGGTTCGAATCCTATCACCCCGAAAAATATGCGCCTGTAGCTCAGTTGGATTAGAGTATATCGCTACGAACGATAGGGTCGGAGGTTCGAGTCCTTCCAGGCGCGTATGTTATAATAATTAACATGGTGGGTGTAGCTCAGTGGTAGAGCCCTGGTTTGTGGTACCGGTTGTCGTGGGTTCGAATCCCATCATCCACCCATAATTTTGCGAGAGTGGCGGAATTGGTAGACGCGCTGGTTTTAGGTACCAGTACCTTTGGTGTGAGAGTTCGAGTCTCTCCTCTCGTAAAATAATAATAGAATAATATGGCAAAAATTTATCATAAAGAATTTAGAAAAAAATTAGAAGAAAAAAATAAGATTCTTTGGACTAATGAGCCAAAACATGAGAATAAATTTAAATCAAATCTAAACGAAAAACGATCTTTTTTCAAAGAAGCCTTAACGTCAGTCCTCGACAATGAAATAATCAAAAAATGCGATAGATCTTACGATATTTGTGCAATGAAATATGGACCTAAAAATTCTTTGTTTGAGAATACTCTGATTCTACAAGAATTCTCCAAAGATGAGGGTGAAATTATCATTACTTGGGAATTTTTGTTATATAACAGGGAAAAAGATGAGTATGATGATTCTAAATTTTTCACTAGCACAGAAAAAGCTTTTACTTATTTTATTGATAAAACCTCAAATATGATTAATAATTGAGCACCAATGACACGACTGAAAACAATTAATGATACAGAAACTGAATTAGTAATTGCAGTTACTGTAGGCGATGAAGAATACCAAAAACAATACAATACAGAACTCTCTGGAATTTCTAAAACTGCAAAACTAGATGGATTTAGACAAGGCAAAGTTCCAATCTCTGTAGTCAAAAAAAAATATGATGGCCAATGTCATCAAAAGTCCATTAGTAACTTGATAGAACTTCATACACAAAAAATCAACCTTGATAAAAAACTTAATTTAATCGACTCTCCTTCAGTAAAACTACTAGAGACTCCATCACAAAATAAAAACTTATCATTTCAAATTACATTTAATAAAATGCCTAGTATCAATCTTGCAGAGATTGAAAATATAAAGATTAATCTTCCTAATTCTGATATTACAGACAAGGATATAGAAAAGGTTATTAACAATATTCAGCAGCAAAATACAGTCTGGGTAGACTCATCAGATAAATCAAAAAGTCTTGACAAGATAGTTGTTGATTACGAAGGTAAAATTAATGGAGAAAGTTTCAAAAATAACAAACAAGATGATTTTTCATTTGTTATTGATGGAGTAGTCAAAGGAGATCCGGCTACTGTAGGATTATTCAATGAATTCTCCAAACAGTGTATTAATAGAAATATTGGCGATACAGTTACTGTTTCTAATAATATGCCAGATGATTTTCAGGATAAAGAACTTGCGGGAAAAACAGTTATATATGATGTAAAAATAAAAAAAATATTAAATGGAACTCTTCCGGAATTGAATAAGGATTTTTTTAACCAATTAGGTGTTACAACAGATAATCTTGAAATATTTAAAAGCAATGTTAAAAATCATATGGAATTTGAACTCAAAGATAAAATGATCTCAAAAAAATATAGCCTTGTTAACGAACAACTAGTTAACTTCTTTAAATTTACACCTCCTGAAAGTATGCTTAAAAAACATCAACTTGAACTTCAACAGCAATACTCAGCATTGAAGAAATCGGATGAGAATATTGATGATAAGCTTTATGACATAGCTGTAAAAAGAGTCAAACTTAATATTTTATATATCAAACTTGCTAAAGAGATTAATGTAAATATTTCAGATCAAGAAGCAATTGACTTTTGTAATGAGCAATCACCTTCATTTAGACAATATTACAGTGAGAAGCTTAAAAAGGATAAAAAATCTACTCTTATGGATATAAAGAATAAAATGGTAGAAAATGCTATAGTAGAATATGTTCTAGACAAAGCGTCTGTTACTAAAATTGAGAAAACATTTGCAGAGATAATGGATGAGTAATTTATACAATAATTTAG
This sequence comes from Gammaproteobacteria bacterium, assembly GCA_016779485.1. Lineage (GTDB taxonomy): Bacteria > Pseudomonadota > Gammaproteobacteria > CACLCV01. The sequence continues at coordinate 102,425 of JADHNN010000002.1, read as the reverse complement.
TTCCCATGGTTGTAGAATCTACATCAAGAGGAGAGAGAGCTTTTGATATATATTCAAGGCTTTTAAAGGAAAGAATTATTTTTTTGACAGGACCCATTGACGATAACCTATCTAATCTCATTGTAGCTCAACTTCTTTTTTTAGAATCGGAAGACCCTAAAGCTGATATATCTTTATATATAAATTCACCAGGTGGCAGCGTTACAGCTGGGTTGTCTATCCTCGATACTATGAATTTTATAAAACCCTCTGTTAGTACTCTATGTGTTGGTCAAGCAGCTAGCATGGGAGCTGTTCTTTTATGTGCAGGTGATAAAAAGAAGCGATACTGTTTATCAAACTCGCGTGTAATGATTCATCAACCTCTGGGATCATTCCAAGGTCAAGCAACAGATTTTGAGATACAAGCACAGGAAATATTAAGTATCAGAAAAAGACTCAATGAAATTTTATCTAAAAATACTGGTCAAACTATAAAGAAAATTCAGTCAGATACCGATAGAGATAATTTTATGAATCCAGAAGATGCTAAGAATTACGGTTTAATTGATGAAATATTACGCTCAAGAAAGTAACCATTAATCCACTCCATTTGCTTTAGACAAGTTTCCTTGTATACTTAGATTAGAGTATTGATATGGAAGATAATACAAAAAATTCATCTAAACTTTTGCATTGCTCTTTCTGTGGCAAAAACCAGAATGAAGTAGCAAAGCTTATTGCAGGCCCATCAGTTTTTATTTGTGATGAGTGCGTGGATCTTTGTAATGAAATTATTAGTGATGAATTAGAGGAAAAATCTTCAAAGTCTAAAGATAAACTTCCTAAACCTCATGAAATAAATGCTATCCTTGACGATTATGTGATAGGACAACCCTACGCAAAAAAAGTATTATCTGTGGCTGTTTATAACCACTATAAAAAACTTAATATAACTCCTAAAAAAAATGATGTAGAGTTAAATAAAAGTAATATTTTGCTTATAGGCCCAACTGGCTCTGGCAAAACATTACTTGCTGAGACGTTGGCTAAATTATTGAATGTACCTTTCACGATTGCTGATGCTACTACATTAACTGAAGCCGGTTATGTTGGTGAAGATGTTGAAAATATTATTCAAAAATTACTTCAAAAGTCTGATTATGATGTTGAAAAAGCACAAACTGGCATCGTCTATATAGATGAGATAGATAAGATATCAAGGAAATCTGATAATCCATCTATCACAAGGGATGTATCAGGTGAGGGTGTTCAGCAGGCATTACTTAAATTAATTGAGGGCACGATAGCTTCCGTTCCGCCACAAGGAGGAAGAAAGCATCCTCAACAGGAGTTTCTTCAAGTAGATACGTCTAACATGTTATTCATCGTAGGGGGGGCATTTTCTGGCATTGATAAAATCATCAACCAAAGAAAAAATAACTCAGGTATTGGATTCTCTGCTAAAGTCAAAGATACTAAACTTGATAAAACTTTTGCAGAATCAATCGAGAGCATTGGGCCTGAGGACTTAATTAAATTTGGATTAATACCTGAATTTGTTGGCAGGTTACCAGTTATAGCTACACTTGATGAGCTAGATGAAGAATCACTTATAAGAATACTTACAGAACCTAAAAATGCATTAGTTAACCAGTATAAAAAACTTTTTGACATGGAGGGTTGTGAATTAGAATTCAGGGAAGATGCTCTTTCAGCAATTTCAAAAAAAGCCATGAAAAGAAAAACTGGTGCGAGGGGACTCAGAACCCTCATAGAGAGTATCCTTCTTGATACTATGTATAATCTCCCATCTCAGGATGATATTTCTAAGGTTGTCATTGATAAAAATGTTGTTAATTCAGAATCAGAACCACTTTTAATATATAAGTCAAAAAATACAAAAAAAGAATTATATAAGTCTTGATATCTGCTAATTAGACCATAGGTTAATAGTGTATGAAAAAGAAATATTTAAACCTCCCTTTACTACCTCTCAGAGACGTTGTTATATATCCAAATATGGTAGTCCCACTATTTGTTGGAAGGGATTTATCAATAAAATCATTGGATGATTCAATGAAGAATCATGATAAAAATATTGTATTAGTTACTCAGAAAAGTGCAGAGATAGACCAACCTCATTTAAAAGATTTATATTCTGTAGGAACTGTTGCAAATATTTTACAATTACTCAAGCTCCCGGATGGTACTATGAAAGTCCTTGTTGAAGGGACCTCTAGGGTTAGAATTGATAAAGTTGAATCTAATGAAAAGTTATCATGTACTTTTTTAAATATTGACAGTGAAGAGTCTATCTCAGATAACCAATATGATGCTCTTTTTAGAACACTCGAAGATACTTTTTCTAATTATGTCAGATTAAATAAAAAAGTTCCGCCTGAAGTTATATCATCAATAACCGGTATAGATGATTTGTCTAAATTGGCTGATAGCATAGCTGCGCACATGACTCTAAAATTAGACGAAAAACAAACTATTCTTGAATTGCTAGATATTAAAAAAAGATGTGAATATTTAATTAAATCTATGGAAGGTGAACTCGATATTCTTCAAGTAGAGAAGAAAATAAGAAGTCGAGTTAAACAGCAGATGGAAAAAAGCCAAAGAGAGTATTACCTTAACGAACAGATGAAAGCTATTCAGAAAGAATTAGGTGAGATAGGCGATGAATCAAGTGATTTGGATCAATTATTGAAAAAAATTAATAATCTTAATTTACCAATTGATGCTAAAGACAAAGCAATTTCTGAATTCAATAAACTTAAAATGATGTCTCCCATGTCAGCCGAAGCTACAGTAGTCAGGAACTATCTTGATATATTAATCAACCTTCCATGGAACTATTCTACTGAAATATCAACTGATATGAATAATGCAACTAATATTCTTGAAGAAGATCATCATGGTCTAGAAAAAATCAAGGAAAGGATACTTGAATATCTTGCTGTTACTAAAAGAGTAAATAAAATCCGAGGACCTATTCTTTGTTTAGTTGGTCCACCTGGAGTTGGCAAAACATCCCTAGCAAAATCTATCGCAAGAGCAACTACTAGAAAGTTCATTAAAATGTCACTGGGCGGCGTTAGAGACGAAGCTGAGATAAGAGGGCATCGTAAGACATATATTGGTTCTATGCCCGGAAAAATTATGCAAAATCTTGCGAAAGTAAAAACTAATAACCCTTTGTTTTTGTTAGACGAAATAGACAAAATGGCTATGGATTTTCGTGGCGATCCCTCATCTGCACTTTTAGAAGTATTGGATCCTGAACAAAATAATGTTTTCAATGATCATTACCTAGAGGTTGACTTTGATTTATCCAATATAATGTTTATTGCTACAGCAAATACTATAGACACAATACCTGCACCACTATTAGATAGAATGGAAATCATTAGACTGCCAGGATACACAGAGAATGAAAAACTTGAGATTGCGAAAAAATATCTTATCCCTAAACAGTTCAAACTTAATGGGTTAAAGAATAAAGAATTGACCATTCCTGTTCAAACAATAAAATCTATAATCATTTCATATACAAGAGAGCCCGGTGTAAGAAGTTTAGACCGTGAAATCAATAAGATTTGTAGGAAAGCTGTAAAGAATATCCTAATGTCTAATAAAAAGGTCATAAAATTAATTCCTTCTCAAATCGAGGATTATTTGGGTGTTAAAAGGTTTTCTTCAATGGTTTGTGACAAGAAAGATATGGTTGGACAAGCTAACGGCCTTGCCTGGACATCTGTGGGTGGAGAAATGTTAAGAATAGAATGTGTAGCTATGACCGGTAAAGGTAAAGTAACGCAAACAGGTCAACTCGGTGATGTCATGCAAGAATCTATCAAAGCTGCTATTACTGTAGTAAAAACCAGAACCGCTTTTCTAGGTATAGATATTGAACAGTTCGACAATAATGATATTCATATTCATGTACCAGAAGGCGCGACTCCAAAAGATGGCCCAAGTGCCGGCATAACCATGGCTCTTGCTGTAGCATCTACGTTATCATCAATTCCTATAAGATCTGATATTGCTATGACGGGAGAGATAACTCTTAGAGGCGAGGTATTAGAAATAGGAGGTTTAAAAGAAAAACTTCTTGCTGCTCTTCGGTCTGGTATCAAAGATGTAATCATCCCTAAAGATAATGAAAAAGATCTAAGAGATATGCCAAAAGTAATTCTAGATAAAATAAAAATTCATCCTGTTAAATTTGTTGATGAAGTCTTTACACTTGCTCTCAAAGGTAAACCTATTAGAAGAAAAATAAAACAAAAGAAAACTATTACATCAAAATCAAAAAAAGTAGATTTACCTAAAAACCTACAATAGTCAAACTAGCCTTATACCGTCGTAAACGAAAAAACAAACGATTATCAGCTTTTTTTTTCAACAATTTATCACCTTTTTGTTTAATATTGTTGTAGAATTGGCGTATGTTGATTAAGAAATCAACATTCTATAAATCTGATATTAAAGAGGTGTTAAATGAATAAAGCAGAATTTATAAGTGCCGTTTCTGAAGCAGCTGGAAGTAGTAAATCTGATGCAACTGCTCATGTTGAGGCAATAATCAATGTAGTAACTAATGCGCTAAAAAATGATAACGAAGTAACTCTTGTTGGATTCGGTACATTTAAAGCAAAAAAACGTGAAGCTAGAACAGGAAGAAATCCAAGAACAGGAGAATCTATCCAAATTGCAGCTTCTACAGTACCTTCTTTCAAAGCTGGTAAAGCTTTCAAAGATGCTCTTAATTAGTAGTTCTAATTAAGGGTGATTAGCTCAGCTGGTTAGAGCACCGCCCTTACAAGGCGGGGGTCGTAAGTTCGAATCTTACATCACCCACCACAAATTTTCAAAAGAAGCAGCACAAGCTGCTTCTTTACTATAGGACTTTTATGTTAACATACCTCCACGGAGGCGTAGTTCAGTTGGTTAGAATGCCTGCCTGTCACGCAGGAGGTCGAGGGTTCGAGTCCCTTCGTCTCCGTACTTTATATTAAAAGAGATGTTAACAACTATAAGAGATAAATTAAAAACATGGGTAGTAGTTTTACTAATAGTACTTGTTGCTATACCTTTAATTTTTCTTGGTGTTGGTGAATATGGAACTAATCAAGAACGATATGCATTTAGGGTCAATGAACAAGAAGTTAGCAAATCTATAGTTCTTCAAGAAATAGGACAATTTAAAGATGTTTTGAGAAAAAACTATCAAGGATCAATACCTCCAGTTTACACAAACAAATTTATTAAAAAAATTACTATTGATAATTTAATTAGGAGAAATATTGAAAATAATATCTCTTCAAATGCTAACTTAGTATTTAGTGATGAATCAATTATTGATGACATTCAAAATACATCCTCATTTAAAGATGAAAACGGATTTAATACACAACTTTATAAAAGACGATTATTTATGATAAATATGAACCCAGCGGTATATGAACAATATGTCTATCAGAAAGGTATTAGAGATCAAATGAGAAAAGCAATCACTGATACATCGTTACTTAGTGTTTACGACAAAAAGATTAATGTTGCTGCTAATTACCATCAAAAATCCGGTAGACTGGTCGAAATCAAAAAAAATCTAATCGAAGATCAGATTAATATAACTCTTAATCAAATCAATGATTACTATCAAAAGAATAGGGAATCATTTCTTTCTGATGATGAGGCAGAATTTGAATACATTAGATTAAATAAATCTGATTTTATTAAATTGACAAAAATAGAAGAAAATGAACTGATAAATACATATGAGAAAAATCTATCTTCTGGAATTTATAAACTTGATGATCAATATGAATTAAATCACCTAGTATTTCCTATTGAAGGCAATAAAGATGCAACTTTAAAATCTGCTAAAAAAGCTTATGAGAAACTTACAAAAGGGACAACCTTTCTAGAAATAACACAAGAGTTTGAGATAGATGATGATTCTAAAAATAATAAAGGATATTTAGGTAAACTTTCTCTCGGTGAGATGCCTGATATCATTAAAAATAATATCATTGGCATGAATAATGAAGACTTGAAAATGATAACAACTGAACCTAATGCTATTCACATTATCAAATTAATGGAACTTCATAAAAGAGGTAATAAAACTTTTAACATGGTAAAAGGTAATATAAAAAATAAATTATTAACAAATAAAGGGTCAATTGATTACTTCGCAACTTTGGATAATATAAAAAATAATTTATTTATAAAAAATACTTCTCTTTATAACGTTGCCAAAAGCTTTAATTTAAAACTTGTAAAAACACCTAGGATTAGTGAAAGTTATAAAAATAATATTTTATCATCCAATGTTTTGAAACAGTTATTTAATAATATCAATAATGATGCACCATATAACCCTATTTATATCGGCAATGATGATGTATTGTTTGTAAAAAAGATAAAATATTATCCATCTAAACAACTACCACTCAAAGATACTGAAGATGCAATTAAAGCTTTGCTTTATACAAAAGCAATTAATAGTAAACTTAGTAAAATTGCTCAGGAAACATTGAAATCACTTAATAATGGCACTTATTCGAATTTTCAATCATTTAAGGTATACAACTATGATGATCAATACGATAAAGAAATTATGACTATAATTAATCAACAGCCTGTTACTAATAGCTTTGTTTCTCATAAATTATCTTCAGGACACTACTTGTTGCTGAAGCTTGATTCTTTTGATCAGGTTCTAGACAACGAAAAGATTAATAATGATAATTTCTATGACTTTTTAGATAACACTAATTCAGAAGGAGACTATAATAGTTTTTATGTGTCGAAATATGATGAATTTGAAATTGATGTAAATGAAGAATATTTAGATCAATAACCAACTATATTAAAGCCATTATCAACATACAAGGTTTGTCCTGTTACCGAAGACGATAAGTCTGATAGTAGAAAATAGGTTACATTAGCAACGTCGCTAGTAGTTATATTTTCTTTAATGGGTGATTTTTTTTCATAAATATCAAGTATTTGATTAAACCCACTAATCCCTGCCGCTGCAAGTGTCTTAATAGGTCCAGCTGATATTGCATTAACTCTAATTTTTTGCCCACCTAGAGAATCAGCAAGATACTTTACGCTTGTCTCTAAACTAGCTTTTGCTATACCCATGACATTATAATTTTGAACAACTCTTTGAGCACCTATATAAGAAAGTGTTACGATAGATGAGGACTCATTAAGTGAATCTCTAAATATTTTACAGAGTGCTGTGAGACTGTACGAGCTTATGTCGTGTGCTAGAGAAAACCCGTTTCTTGTGACATTATCAAGATATTTTCCACTAAGTTCTTCTCTTGGTGCAAAGGCTGCCGAATGGACAATACCGTCAAGATTTCCATATTTACTAACTACTTTTTCTTTCATAGATAAAATTTCACTATCCTCTGATAGGTCACATTGATATGCATCTAAGTCTATTTTAAGATCATCTTTTAACTTCAATACTCTATCTTTGAGCCTTTCATTTTGATATGCGATGATTACGTTTGCATTAGATTCGCTCAGTTTTTTTGCAATTGCATACGATATAGATCTATTACTCGCTATACCTGTTACTAAAACATTTTTTTCATTTAGATTCATAATATATTTGTAATATAGTACATTATAGAGTAATGAGATTAAAGAAAGTAATTATTATATTATTAATCTTAATATTTCATAATAATTATATTTATGCGAATGAATCTATAAGCATAGGATACTCTCCAAAATATAATAATTTTGATAGTTTTGATTATGTAAATAAAAAATCAAAGAAAGGAGGCGATATAACAATCTCTGCTTTTGGTACTTTTGATTCTCTTAATCCATTTCTTCTTAAATCATTAGCGCCAGCTCAAATAAACAACTTAATGTTTGATACATTAATGACAAGAAGTTTAGATGAACCGTCTTCAAGTTATGCTCTAGTTGCAGAATCTTATACAATCGCTGATGATGAATTATCTGTGACATTTACACTAGATAAGTCTGCAAGATTTAGTAACTCTCAACCTATTACTGCTTTTGATGTAAAGTATTCTTTCGAATTATTAACCTCTGCATCAGCTCATCCACAATATAGAATTTATTGGTCCGACATAAAAGGAGCTAAAGTTATTAACGAGCGAACTATTATATTTTTTTTCAAAAGAAAGAACCCTGAACTACACATGATGATTGGAGACTTGCCAATTCTTTCTAGAGATTGGCTATCTGCTGAAAATTTTCCAAACGCCACAAAAAAAATACCTATAGCTAGCGGCCCTTATGATATTAAGGATTACAGTATAGGTAAATACATTATTTATTCGAGAAATAAAGACTATTGGGCTATCAACAAACCTTCACGCAAGCATATGTATAACTTTGATTCTATTTCTATCAAATACTATAAAGACATGACGGTAGCATTAGAAGCATTCAAAGCTGGTGAATATGATTACATTTTAGAAAATCATTCTAAAAGATGGGCTAGAGATTATAATGGTCCTAATTTTGTAAATAAGAAAATAATTAAAACCGAACTTATTCATAAGAATAATACTGGAATCCAAGGTTTTGCATTTAATACTCGCAAAGCTATTTTTTCTGATATTCATCTTAGGAAAGCCATTAGTATTGTTTTTGACTTTGAATGGTCGAATAAAAATTTATTCTATAATCAATATTTAAGATCATACAGCTATTTTAGTAATAGTGAACTATCAGCCAGCGTAAATGTTTCAGAGGATGAATTATTATTGTCTAGGAATCTTTCAATAAACTCTATTAGAATTAAAGATAAGATTATCTTGCCAATTAATAATAGTCCTGCTGAATATAGAAAATCATTAGTTAAAGCAAAAAAAATACTTGATAATTCTGGCTATTATATAAAAGAGAATCAACTCTATTCTCCTAGACATGAATTGATTTCGATTAACTTTCTTTTAGCGCAAAAAGGATTCGAGAGAATTCTTGCTCCTTTTAGGAATAATTTGAAAAGACTCGGAATTGTACTCAACTATCGAACTGTTGATCTTTCTTTATATCAACAAAGATTAGACAATTATGATTTTGATATGACCGTCGTTAGTTATCCTCAGTCACAATCACCAGGCAGCGAGTTATTAGGCATGTTTTCTTCAATTAGCTATGATAAAAATGGTGCGTTTAATTTTCCGGGAATAAAAGATAATGATGTAGATAAAATAATTGATAAATTAATCTATTCCTCAAATCGGAAAGAATTAATTACTGCAGCTCATTTATTGGATAGATTACTCTGGAATGAATATTATTTAGTACCTAACTGGTATATAAATACACATCGCATTGCATATTATGACAAATTCATTCAACCTAATATATTGCCTTTATACTATCAGGCAACTAACTATGTTTTACAAACGTGGTCAATGAAATGATTTTATATATCTTAAAAAGATTACTTTTAATGATTCCAACACTGATAGGCATTCTATTTTTTACTTTTCTAATTATTCAATTTGTACCAGGAGGACCTGTCGAACAATTAGTCAATAAATTGTCAGGGTTAAATGCTATTACAGAATCTTCATCTGCATCTAATTTATACCGAGGTTCTAATGGCCTATCAGAAGAACATATACAGCAACTTAATAAATTTTATGGTTTTGATAAACCTTTTTTTGATCGATTTTTAATCATGATGAGTAACTATACTGTTTTTGATTTAGGAATGAGTTATTTTCATAACCAAAGCGTTGGTGAATTAATTTTAAGTAAACTTCCTGTTTCAATCACTCTAGGATTATGGTCATTCATAATTGTATATGCTGTTAGCATACCGCTTGGCATCAAAAAGGCAATTAATGATGGCAGTAATTTTGATATTGTTTCTACCACAATTGTGTTGATAGGATATTCTATTCCTGGCTTTGTTCTAGGAATAGGATTAATCGTACTTTTAGGTGGAGGGAGTTTTTTTGATATTTTTCCAACTAGAGGCTTAATATCAGATAATTGGTCAGATTTAACTTTTTTTGGAAAAATTACTGATTATCTTTGGCACATAACTTTACCAATAATATGTCTTGTCATAGGTAGCTTTGCAGTTATGACTATGCTTACTAAAAATAGCTTCATAGATGAAATAAATAAATTATATGTTGTTACAGCTAGAGCTAAAGGCTTAAGCGAGAATAGAATTCTTTATTCTCATGTTTTCAAGAATGCAATAATACCTATTCTAACTGGTTTCCCAGCACAATTTGTATCTGCATTTTTTACAGGGAGCATATTAATTGAGACAATATTTTCACTCGATGGAATAGGCCTGCTTTCTTATGAAGCAATTATTCAAAGAGATTATCCTGTAGTTATGGGAACACTATTTATATTTACTTTAATAGGCCTTTTAACCAAATTATTCACTGACATAATGTATGTTTATGTGGACCCTAGAATTAAATTTTCGTCCCCAGATGCACAGAGGAATGCTTGATGAATACTTTTAATAGTATTTGGAAAAAATTTAAAATGAATAAAAGAAGTATTTATTCATTATATATTTTTAGTACATTATTTATTTTAAGTCTTTTTTCTGAACTTATAAGTAATAACAAACCTATCATTATGAACATTGATGGTAATATCTATTACCCATATATTATAAACTATACAGAAAAAGATTTTGGCGGCGAACTAGAGACTACTCCAGATTATAAAGGATTTTATATAACCAGTTTATTGAAAGAAAATAAAAACTGGGCTTTATTTCCTCTTAATCCACATTCCTACAATTCTATTAATTTTAATAACTCACAACCTAATCCATCACCTCCATCGGCACATAATCTTCTTGGCACTGATGACAGAGGGAGAGATGTATTAGCGAGGCTTATATATGGTTTTAGACTGTCAGTTATTTTTGCTCTAGCTTTAACTGCTATTGGAATTATCATAGGTCTATTTTTTGGTGCTATTCAGGGATATTTCGCTGGTAAAACTGATTTATATCTGCAGAGATTTATCGAGATATGGGGGTCTATGCCTGAACTTTATATTCTTATAATATTTGCCTCTATATTCGAGCCAAGTATTTTTTTACTTATTATTCTTCTATCACTATTTGGCTGGATAGGATTATCTGATTATGTGAGAGCTGAATTCTTAAAGGGGCGTAACATGGATTATGTTAATGCAGCACGTACACTAGGACTAACAGATTGGCAAATAATCATTAAACACATATTGCCTAATAGTTTAATCTCAGTCGTTACCTTTTTACCTTTTAGGATTAGCGGGGCAATCTTAATTTTAACTAGTCTAGATTTTTTAGGATTAGGCGTTCCACCAACTACTCCAAGTCTTGGAGAGCTATTAGCACAAGGAAAAGATAATATATCTGCATGGTGGCTATCATTAACTACTTTTTTCGTATTGGTAGGAACACTGCTTTTATTAATATTTATCGGTGAAGGAATTAGAGAATCTATCAGCGGAAAATCATCATGAGTATACTTGAGTATAGAAAATTTACTGTTGATTTAAAAAATACTAATAAAAATATTATTAAAAATATATCTTTTAACTTAAATAAAGGTGAATCTTTAGGAATCGTCGGTGAATCAGGATCAGGAAAATCAATAACAGCACTGTCTGCATTAGGTTTATTGAATAAGAATGTATTTAGTTCGAGTGGAGAAATTATTTTTGAGAACAATAATATTCTAAATTTATCTAATGAGAGTTTATCATTAATTAGAGGTAATGAACTATCTATGATATTTCAGGAGCCCATGTTATCACTCAATCCAGTTAAAAATCTTGAATCACAAATGAATGAATGTATAGAATTATCCAATTACTCTATTACAAATGAAAATGTCATCGACACATTAAAATCTGTTGGATTACAAGATATTGATAAAATTCTATCAAGTTACCCTCACATGCTCTCGGGTGGACAAAGACAACGTTTTATGATTGCTATGTCTATTATTAGAAAACCAAAGATTATAATAGCTGACGAACCAACAACTGCTCTAGATGTAACATTACAAAAACAAATTTTAGATATGTTATTGAACTTAAAAAATAATCTAAACATGGCATTAATATTAATTTCACATGATATTAATTTAATCAAAACTTATTGTGAAAGAATACTTGTTATGAAAGAGGGTGAAATTATAGAAGATAATAGTTCAAATATGATTTTTTCAAATCCCAAACATGAATATACAAATAAATTAGTTAATTTCAAAGCATCACCTTATCGTGATAATAATGTAAATAGTAATGAAATCGTTCTTGAAACACAAGATTTGAGTTGCAGATACTTGACAAAAGATAGCTTTTTTAAAAGAAAGAGAAATTATTTTAAAGCATTAGATAATATAAATATAAATATTAGGCAAGGGGAATCAGTTGGCATTGTTGGTGAATCAGGCTCAGGGAAAACTACATTAGCTATGTCAATTATGCATCTCCTGTCATATGAAGGAAATATTAAAATCATTGATAATATTAATGAGTCAAAAATTAAATGTGATAGAAAATTAAGGAAAAACTTTCAAATTGTTTTTCAAGATCCATTTTCATCTTTATCACCAAGAATGACTATATACCAAATAATTTCTGAAGGAGTAAAAAACCTGTTAGATGTCAGTACTGATAAAATCCATCAAATGTGTATTAATATTCTAAATGATGTGGGACTAGATGAAAATATGTTATATCGATACCCACACGAGTTCTCTGGAGGGCAAAGGCAAAGAATAGCAATTGCACGCGCTTTAATTATTCAACCTAAACTTTTGTTATTAGACGAACCTACAAGTGCTCTAGATATATTAGTACAAGACAGCATTGTTAAGCTATTAGTGAATCTTCAAAATAAATATAACCTATCTTATTGCTTCATTAGTCATGATTTGCATCTAATTAAAAAAATATGCCATAGAACCTATGTCATGAAAGACTCTAAAATAATTGAAGATGGTTTGACACAAGATATTTTTGAAAAACCTAAAGAACGTTATACTAAAGACCTTATTGAAGCATCTTTTATTTGATAAATATCCTTGTAAGTATTTTTTTATAGATATTTATTAGTATTTCTAAATCATTTTCACGTACACATTCATTAATTTTATGAATAGATCTATTTGTAAGTCCTAATTCAACAACTTCATCACAAACTTTAGCCATAAACCTTCCATCCGAGGTACCCCCATTCGTACTTACTGTTGTTTCTAAATTTGTAACATCTTTAACTGAGTCTTTACATATATCTATAAACTCTTTTTTAGTGGTTAAGTAAGGTTCACCCGAATGCTTCCATTTTATTTCATAACTACAACCACTTTTATCTAGAATATTCATAATCTTTTCTTTGATTTCATTATGATTTGTTTTTGTTGAATATCTGATATTAAATGTAATATTAGTATTTCCAGGTATTACATTATCTACTCCAGTTCCGCTATTAATGTTCGATATTTGAAATGACGTTGGTGGAAAGTGATCATTACCATTATCAAATTTTATTTCTAAAAGTTGATTTAATATTTTTGAACTCAAATGTATTGGATTTTCAGCTTTTTCAGGATATGCCACATGACCCTGGACACCAAATATAGTCAAATGTCCTGTAATTGAACCTCTTCTACCATTTCTGATAACATCTCCTATAATATCAGATGATGATGGTTCTCCCACTAAACAAAAATCTAATTCATTTTTATTAAATGTTTTGTTCTCAACAAGTTTTCTTATTCCATTGATGGCATCACCTTCTTCATCACCGGTAAGGATTAATTTAATTGAACCATGAATCTTATCGTTTTCATTAATAAATTCTCTTACTGCTTGCATGAAACATGCTATACCCCCCTTCATATCTGATGTTCCTCTTCCTACTAAAAAATCTCCCTTTTTAGTAAGCTGAAAAGGTTGAGAATCCCATGTATCAATATTTCCAGGAGGGACAACGTCAGTGTGTCCTATAAATGCTAAACATGGCGCTCCACTTCCATAAGTAGATATCATATTTTGCACATCATCAAACTTTATATATTCAGTTTTAAAATTAGATTTTGATAAATATTTATCTATATATTTTTGACAATCAGAACAATCAGGAGTTACTGATTCAAAATTAATCAAATCTTCTAGTAAAAGTACAATATCATTATTTGTATTCATTTATATCTTCTTCTGTCCTTAAAGTTAATATATCGAAACCATCTTTCGTTACAAGAACTGTATGCTCATATTGTGCTGATAATTCATGATCTTGAGTAACTACAGTCCACCCATCATTAAGCGTCTTAGTTTTATAGCTTCCTACATTAATCATGGGCTCAACTGTAAATATCATCCCTTCCTCAAGTTTCAAACCTGTATTTTTTTTACCATAATGAAGTATTTGTGGACTCTCATGGAATTTTTTCCCAATACCATGCCCACAATACTCTCTTACAACAGAATAATTTTTTGATTCAGCATATTCTTGAATTGCAGCACCAATATCACCAATTGTTGATCCTGGCTTTATCACCTTGATACCTTCAATCATTGATTGTCTTGTAACCTGACATAGCCTATTCGATAATGTTGATGTCTTACCTACTAAGAACATCTTGCTTGTATCTCCATGATATTCATTTTTTATAACAGTTACATCTATATTTATGATATCTCCATTTTTAAGCTTTTTAGTATCAGAAGGAATACCATGACATATCTGATGATTAACAGATGTACATATAGATTTTGGAAAGCCTCTATAGTTGAGAGGTGCAGGTATTGCACCTTGAACATCTACTATGTATTCATGACATATTCTGTCTAGTTCACCTGTAGAAATACCAGGTTTTACATGATCTTTAATCATCATGAGAACATCTGCTGCAAGTTTCCCTGCAACTCTCATTTTATTAATCTCTTGCGGTGATTTTATGAAGTCTTTCATATCTTATTGAATTTAAGCAATTCACTAAAAAAATAGCAGTTTATTGTTGTTGTAATCACTCAAATATGATACAACACTTTATGAAATTTATTGGGAGTATTTTATAAATGAACGGACTTTCTATCAAGGACATGATTGATGCTGGCGTCCACTTTGGACACAGATCAAAGTACTGGAACCCAAAAATGGAGCCTTATATTTACACAACCCATAAAAAACTTCATATTCTTAACCTTGAAAAAAGCTCTGAGCATTTTAATAAAGCTAATAAATTTATACAAAATCTAGTCTCTAATAACGGCAAAATAATGTTTATAGGTACTAAGAGAGCAGCGTCTGATATTGTCAGAAAATATTCTGATTTAACTGCAATGCCTTATGTCAATAATAGATGGCTCGGAGGGCTTCTGACTAATTTCAATACTGTTAAACAATCAATTGCGAAGCTAGAGGATTTACGTAAGAGGTTTAAAAACCAAAAAGTCTATAATTTATCAAAAAAACAAGCGATAGATCTTAAAAGAAATATCGAAAGATTAGAAAAGAACTTATTAGGAGTTCAGCATTTAACTAAACTTCCAGACGCAATATTTGTTATAGATACTCGTTATGAAAGAATAGCAATTCAAGAAGCCAACAAATTGAACATACCCGTGATAGCGTTAGTAGACTCGAACAATTCGTTTGAGGGCGTTGACTACATGATACCAGCAAATGACGATGCCATGTCTTCTATAGATTTATTTTTAAAATCTATATCAGAGACTATACTTGAGTCAAAACCTAAAAAAGCAACTGCATCTTCTGAGCCCAAAGAACAGAAAAAATCTATCAAAGCCAAGAAGATTCTAAAAGCTACAGAAGTAAAAAAAGTATCACTTAAACCAAAAAAAGAAACTGAAAATAGAGATATTGTAAAAGATGACTAATTCAAAAGAACTGGTTAAACAATTAAGACAAATGACGGGTGCAGGAATACTTGATTGTAAAAAATACCTAGACAAAGCAAATAATAATATTGATGAAGCGGTTAAGCTTTTTAGATCTGAAGCAGGTGTAAAGGCAAATAAAAAAGGATCAAGAATTGCTGCAGAAGGCATTGTAAACTTTTATGAAGATGATAACTCTATATTACTGTTAGAACTTAATTCTGAAACAGACTTTGTTGCTAGGGATAGTAATTTTTTATCACTAGCGCAATCAATTGGTAAAAACCTATTAAATGATGATTCTAATATTGATATGATTTCTGAGAGTATAAGTACAGCAATCTCTAAACTAGGTGAAAATATTAAACTTAGAAGACATATAAAAATTTCAAAAAAGAATAATGCATACGGCTATTGTCATAATAATAAAATAGCTGCTTTGGTAGAACTAAAAAATGATGATGTAAATCTTGCCAAAGATATATGTATGCAAATTGTTGCATCAAATCCATTAGCTCTTGACGAGGCTTCATTAAGTCAAGATATTCTTGAATCAGAAAAAGAAATTTATAAAAATGAACTAGCAAAACTAAATAAAAAAGAGGATATTAAACGCAATATTCTTGAAGGAAAAATGAAGAAGTTTATTAATGAAAATACCCTATTGAATCAACCTTTTGTAAAAGATCCTGCTATTTCACTGTCAAAAGTTATCAAAGATAATCAAATAATCTCTTATACTCGCTATGAAGTGGGTGAGGGAATTGAGAAAAAAACAGAAAATTTTGCACAAGAAGTTTATAATCAAATAAGTTAAACTCATACTATGTTTGATAAAATTAAAGCTGATACTATATCTACTATGGATAAGAGTATAGATAACTTTAAAGCTACGTTATCTAAAATTAGAGCCGGAAGACCTAATCCGAGCATTCTTGATCAGGTCAGTGTTGACTACTTTGGCACTATCACACCTATTAAACAATTAGCTAATATTACAATATCCGATGCCTCTACTATATCACTTAGCATCTGGGATAAAAATGCAGTATCATCTATAGAAAAGGCGCTAGCTGACAGTACTTTAGGTGTTAACCCTGTTGTTAATGGAACTAACATTCATATTAAGTTTCCACCTCTCACACAAGAACGCAGAGCTGACTTAAATAAAATTGTTAAAAAGGAAGGTGAGAATATAAAAATTACATTGAGAAATATTCGCAGAAATGCCAATGCATCCATTTCTAATTTAGAAAAAGAGAAAAAGATTTCAAAAGATTTTGAACGTGACTATATTATTGAAATTCAAGACCTCACAGATGATTACATTAAGACCTCTGAAAATATTATCACAAAAAAAATTGAAGAAATCAGCGAAGTTTAGATTTGAAACATATTGCTTTTATAATGGACGGCAATGGACGTTGGGCTGAATCATTAGGGCAGTCTAGACAATACGGTCATCAGGTTGGCTCATCAAGAGTATATGAAATTTTCAAAGTTTGTACTGAATTAGGCTGCAAAACAGCCACATTTTTTGCAATGAGCAGTGAGAATATGAATAGAAATGAAACAGAAATTTCATTCATTTCTCAACTTCTTAAATCATCTATTAATGAACATTTTTCTGATTTAGTAAACAATAAGATTAAGTTTAAAGTGATAGGTGACTTATCTTCATTGCCAAATAAAATTCTAGAAATAATACAGCATGCTGAGAATGAAACTAAAAAATTTTCTCGTTATAATTTAAATATTGCATATAACTATGGTGGTCATTGGGACATAATTAATGCAGCAAATCTTGCGGTATTAAATCATAAACAGATTAACTATGAGACACTATGCAAATATCTTTCAACAAGCGTGAATTATCCTGATTTAATTGTTAGAACAGGTGGATACAAAAGATTGAGTAATTTTATGCTTTGGCAAGCAGCATATAGTGAATTTCAGTTTCTTGATATATTATGGCCAGATATTTCTAAAAATGATATAGAGTGCATTTTTGATAATTACGAAAATACTCAAAGAAAGTTTGGCCTTGTAAAATAATGCCACAGCTTCTTAAAAGATTTATAACCGTTACGTTTATTCTTCTTTACTTAATGTTGCTTTATTTTTTTGGTAATAATTATTTTATGATAATTACTATATATATAATCGTATTAATATCATTCTATGAATGGATAAATTTACAATCAAATTCTAAATTCCAAACATTAGTTTTTTTTGGATTATTATTATTAATACATTATTTTAATTCCTTGAATATGTACTATATTTCATTATTATCTTCATTTTTTTGGATCTATTTGATGTTATATATGTTAATCAATTCTGAAAGATTAAAATATTTCTTAAAAAATAATAATAACTGGATTGGTTTTATTATTTTTTCTATATTATTTCTTCATTTGATTAATCTTTCTCCGAATAACACACCACTTTCGATAAATAATAATTTATCTGACAATAAGTTTTATTTCTTTTTACTTATATATTTAATTACAGTTATTGATACATCCGCATATATTGTAGGTAAATCTTTTGGTAAACATAAAATAGTTACTAATATTAGCCCAAATAAAACTCTAGAGGGATATATTGGGTCGTATATACTATCACTTATTTTCTTTATTATATTTTTCAATATGAATAACATGATATGGACAAATACTGATTTAATATTATTAAGTCTATTTATTTTATTTGCATTTTCTGGTGATTTATTTATAAGTCTTATTAAACGTGGATATAATGTAAAAGATACAAGTAATATTTTGCCGGGGCATGGAGGATTACTAGATAGACTTGATAGCTACCTCCCGTCACTACCGTTATTTTATTTATGGTTTATGACATGAGGATGATAACTATACTAGGAAGTACTGGGTCTATTGGTCAAAGTTCTTTGAAAGTGATTTCTCAACTATCTGATGAATTGACTGTTTTTGGAATATCATGCCATAAAAACACTCTACTTTTTTATAAGCAAATTAAACAATATCACCCAAAATTTGCAGTTATAACAGATAGAATATCTTACAATAATTTTGTAAAAGAATATGGACAAAAAATTAATGATACTGAAATAATATATGGCGATGACGGTTTGAGCGTAATTATTTCAGATTCTAATGTTAATTCTGTGATTGCAGCGATTGTTGGATTTGAATGCATTAATCCTGTGATTGAAGCAATAAAAAGTCATAAAATAATTCTAATCGCAAATAAAGAAATACTCGTATCTGCTGGTAATGCGATTATTTCCTTGCTAAAAAAAACAAGGGCCCAGCTTATTCCTATTGATAGTGAACATAATGCATTACTACAAATTATCTTATCTTCTGGGCTTGATTATAAGATCAACGATCAAGATTATTATCAACAAAATATAAAAAAACTAACTATCACTGCTTCTGGTGGACCATTTATAGATTTAGATGTGAAAGATTTTAAAAACATTACTGTTCATGATGCTGTCAAACATCCTACTTGGAATATGGGTACAAAAATATCTATTGATTCTGCAACGATGATGAATAAAGGACTAGAGATTATTGAAGCTAAAATACTTTTTAATATTGATCTATCTAATATTCAGGCGATTATCCACAGAGAGAGTAAAATACATGCTTTGGTTGAGTTTTTTGATGGCTCAATTATATCACACATGTCTAATCCTAATATGATGATTCCTATATCCTATGCTTTAACATTTCCAAGAAGAACTTTTCTAGATAATATTCAAGATTATGACTATACAAGTTTCTCGTTTGAAGAGGTACCTATTGACAAATTTCCTTGTTATAAGCTCGCTAGATATGCAGCAGAAACTGCTAAAAATTCAGGATTAATCCTTAATGCAGCTAACGAAATTAGTGTAGAATACTTCTTAGAAAATAAGATATCATTTTTGGATATTCCTAACATTATAGAATATATCCTTGAAACTAGTGAATTTGTTAATCATAACGATTTTCAATCACTGATAGATAATGATAATGAAATAAGAATATCAACTAAAAACTATATAAAACATAAATATTTATAACAATGGATTTAATCTACAGCATCATTGGTTTTTTAATCGCTATCGGTATATTGGTGACATTTCATGAATATGGCCACTTTATTGTTGCAAGACTATGTAATGTCAGAGTTTTGAAGTTTAGTGTAGGATTTGGAAAACCAATTATAAAATCTAAGCACAGCGAGAACTCAACTGAATATTCACTTTGCATGATACCGCTTGGTGGCTATGTTCAGATGCTTGAATCTAAAACTCCAGATGGAGATTCTAATAATATTAAAAAAGAAGATTATAAATATTGTTTTGATAAAAAAAGTGTATATCAAAAGTTTGCAATTGTTGCTGCTGGACCTATATTTAACTTAATATTAGCAATTATTTTTTTTACAATGACATATCTTAACGGCATCAGTGGTATAAAACCAACTGTCAATATAGACAATACAGAAAATATATATCAAATTACTTCGGTTAATAATATTTCCGTTCAGCGCTGGCAAGATGTGCGCATTGAAATACTTAATAATGTAATGAATGAAAAGCCAATTACATTATCACTAATAGATACTTTTGAAAATATAACTGAGTACAAACTAAGCTACCAATCATCTATTCTTAATAAAGAGGGTGATATTATAAAAAATATAGGTATTAAAGTGGTTTCACCAAATAGAAACATAGTTATTGGTTCTGTGACTAATCAAATTAATAATGAAAATATTCTTGTTGATGACAAAATTATTTCAGTCGATAACAAAATTATGAAAAATTGGCAAGATTTTGTTGATTTCATTGTTACCAACCCAGGAAAAAACATAAATATCATAGCAGAAAGAAATAAAGAAACTGTTCAGTACACAGCTACGATAATTTCTAAGAATAATAAAGGCTATCTTGGAATTTCACAGAAGCCAAATTTATCATCGTATATAAATGTAAGTTATAATATAAAAGATTCATTTACAAAATCTATTCAAAGTACATTTGATTATACGATTCTGACTTTTAAAATGATCGGAAAACTTGTTACAGGTGAGGCAAATGTAAAAAACTTGAGCGGTCCTTTGTCGATTGCTCAATTTTCAGGAAAATCATTAGAAATGGGATTATCTTATTTTCTTTTTTTACTAGCAATACTAAGTGTTAGTCTAGGAGTTCTTAATCTTCTGCCCATTCCTATGCTTGATGGCGGTCATCTAGTTTATTACACATATGAGATAATTACCGGGAAAGAGTTACCACAAAATATACAAATAGGAGCTCAGTTTGTTGGTATTACTCTTTTGGGATTAATCATGATCATCGCCTTTTATAATGATCTCGTTCGCATACTTTCATGAATAAAATATACATTTATTTATTATTATTTTTACTATTACCAGTTCACGCATATTCTATTGATAAGCAAGTAAACTTTATTGTTATAGACGGTAACAATCGAATTACATCATCTCAAATTATCGAATATTCTAGAATTGAAATAGGAAAAACCTATACTAAGAATGACATCTCACTTTTTATAAAAAATCTATTTTCTACAAATCTATTCAAGGATATAAAAATTAAAATAGAAAGTAACACTGCTTATATTAGTGTAACTGAGAGACCAATAATTTCAAAAATACTTATTGATGGTAACAGTCTTGTAGAAACTGAACAAATAGTTAGCTCACTGAAGAGTATTGGGATATCACAAAGTAAACCTTATAACAAAAATCTAATTGATAAAGTCCAACAAGAATTAACTAGGCTATATTATGATAATGGCAGGTATTCGTCAGCAATATCAATCACAGAAAAAGAATTAGACAATAATCTAATAGAATTGTCTCTACTTATAGATGAAGGGTTAGCGTCAACAATTAAAGAAATAAAAATTATTGGAAATAATAAATATTCAGACAGACAGCTTAGGTCTTTAATCAAATCTGGACCAAAATACTGGTTTGAAGTATGGTCCGATAAAGATATTTATAACAGCACATTATTAGACCAAGATATAGAAGCAATTAAAGATTATTATTTTAATCGTGGATATGCAAAATTTGATATTGTTTCAAAACAAGTAAATCTATCACCAAATAAAAAAAATATTTATGTTACCTTATCAATTAATGAAGGAGAACTTTTTAAATTCGGAACAATTAAAGCTTATGGCTTAGAAAAATTCTCATCTGAAATTTATGCTAATGTTTTTGATTATAACCTAAAACCTGGTTCAATATTTTCTAGATCTAGAATAGAATCTACAAAAGAAAGCATAGAGTTTCTTCTGGGTGAAGAAGGATATGCTTTCCCAGAAATCTCTTATAATGCAAACTTTTCAAATGATTCAAACTTTGTGGATATAACATTTAATATAAACCCTAAAAAAAAATCATTTGTTAGAAGAATTAATATTAAAGGTAATAGTAAAACAAATGATGAAGTATATCGAAGAGAGCTCAGGCAATTTGAATCATCAATATACTCTCAAAAAAATACTGATAGATCGAAAATAAGACTACAACGTCTCAATTACGTTAATAACGTTGATATCAAAAAAACAATTATTGATGAATCTTTAGGACTTATAGATATAGATTTTATTCTAGAAGAAACACAATCTGGTGAATTTAAAGTTGGAGCGGGATATTCTGACTCTTCTGGTGCAATCTTTAATA
The DNA here is from genome assembly GCA_016779485.1 of Gammaproteobacteria bacterium. Classification (GTDB taxonomy): domain Bacteria; phylum Pseudomonadota; class Gammaproteobacteria; genus CACLCV01. The sequence goes on along the minus strand of JADHNN010000002.1, from coordinate 79,832 downwards.
TTAAGGTTCAGCAAGACAATTTTTTAGGAAAAGGTAATAATGTTGCACTTGAACTTGAGAAGAGCTCTTATAAAAAATTAATCCGTTATCGTAATACAGATCCGTACTTTACTAATGATGGAATGTCAAAATCAACTAGTCTCGTGTTTAGTGAGACTGATGTATCTTCAACTTCAACTGCATCATATCTCTCTGACACTATAGCTTATGGTATTAGTTATAACGTACCAATTTCAGAAACCCGGTCATACGGATATGGTACAGAACTAGTACTCACAGATTATACGACTACAATAGGGTCACCTTCCAATGTTACAAGCTTTATTAATAAACATGGGAATACACATATAGGTTTTTTGTTTAATGGAAACATAACTGAAGATACAAGAGATAGAACCTTTTATGCATCAATAGGTAAAAGACAATCACTGAATGGTAATTTTTACTTACCTCCGGATTTAGATTATTCGTATGTTTCCATGAAATTTACTGGCGAATATAACACACCTTATGTTCTAAATTTTTTTGACATGTTTGACTGGAATACTGTATTTACCGTTAAGCCACAAGCTGGTTTAGGCATGGGACTTATAGGCACATCTTCATTACCTTTTCATGATAAATTTTTTGCCGGAGGTGATAGGTCTGTCAGAGGCTTTGATACAAATAGTCTTGGGCCTTTGAGTAACAATACAACCTGTACAGCAAAGACTTGTGATGCAATTGGAGGAGATTTTTTCTTAGCTTTGCAAAATGATTGGGTTTTCCCACCACCACCATTTTTAGGAGCTGACAAAAGGATATTTAGAGCTTCGTTATTTCTAGATATAGGCAATGTATTTGAAGATGTTTCTGATTTTAGTTATAGTGACTTAAGAGGTAGTTATGGTGTCCAGCTAAATTTTAGAACGCCAGTAGGTGCTGTTTCAATGGGCTTTGTTGATACATTTAAGTCAAAAAGTGGAGACGACACTAAACCTATAATATTTTCACTTGGAGGAGCTTTCTAATGTTTAAAAGAATAAATATATTACCTTTATTTTTTCTAGTTATACTTTCAAATAATTTATATGCAGATACAAAAATAGGTGTAGTCAAATTGGATGTTCTATTTAAAGAGATACCTATTTATAAACAATCCCAAAATAATTTAAAAAAAGAATTTAAGCCTAAAGCTGATGAATTAAATAAATTAGAAACTTCATGGAATAAGCTTAATGATGACTATTTAAAAAATGAAAGAACTATGTCTAAAAATGATAGAAAAGAAAAAATAAAAGAAATTAATCAAACAGAACAAGAATTTAGAAATAAACAACAGAAACTTCAGCAAGAGCTTCAAGCTAAACAGAATTCAGAGTTACAAAGAATAAGGATTATTGTTGAAAAGGCTATTAATGAGTATGCTGAAAAGAATGATTATGATTTAATCCTAAGAGCTGATGGGACTACCTTATTTGCTAAGAAATATGTTGATATAACGCAAGATATAATTAACATACTTAACTAATATGAAGCTCTCTAAGGCTTACAACTCTTACGAACTTTGCAAATTGATTGATGCTGAGTGCAGTCAACAGAGTTCTCGTCTATTTGATACATTATCTACTTTATCAAATCCATTACCTAAGTCTTTAGGTTTTATTTTAAATGATAGTGATAAGCATGACTTTTCCCCATTTGGCGGCCTGCTAGTTAATAAAAACTTTTCGCAGGATATTGATGATAGTATTTATATTTTCAGATGTGATAATGTAATGCATTCTCTAACGAAATTACTTGAGACAATATCTTCTTATTCTGAATATAAATTACTTGATAATTTTTATAACGTAACTGTTGGAGAGAATGTCACAGTTGGAAAAAACTGTATCTTGTATCCTGGTGTTTTTATAAACCATAACACTCACATAGGCGATAATGTAATAATTCATCCAAACACTGTGGTTGGCTCAGATGGATTTGGTTTATATAAAGATCATGAGAAGTGGCAAAAAATTCCTCATGTTGGCTCTGTAGTTATTGAAGATAACGTAGAAATTGGATCAGGAACAACAATTGACAGAGGTTTAATAGATAACACGGTTTTAAAAAATAATTGTAAGATTGATAACTTAGTACATGTAGCACACAATGTTATTATTGGATGTAATACAGCAATCGCTGCGTGTACAGGTATTGCTGGCAGTACAATAATTGGAAATAATTGTACTATTGGCGGAGGTTCAGGTATCAATGGTCATATTTCTATTTGTGATGATGTGCACATTCATGGAATGTCGATGATAACGAAATCTATTAAATCTAAAGGTGAGTACGCATCTGGAATGGCTGCTGATAGTGTTCGTAATTGGAGAAAAAATCAAGTATTATTCAGAAATCTTTATAAAAAAAATAGGTAATTTATATGAATATTCAAAACTATTTACCACATAGGTTTCCATTTCTGCTTATTGATAAGATTATTGAACTTAAAAAAAGTGAATCAATAGTTGCACAAAAAAATGTAAGCAATAACGAGCCTTTCTTTCAAGGACACTTTCCTAATTATCCTGTATTTCCTGGCGTTCTATTATTAGAGTCTATGGCACAAGCAACCGCAATACTTGATGTAGAGAGTAATAAGAGAGACATGTCAAATCAGTTGTATTATTTCGTCGGCGTAGATAAAGCAAGATTCAAAAAGCAAGTTATGCCAGGAGATATAGTTATTATTAATGCATCACTAATACAAAGTAAAAGAGATATACATAAATTTTCAGCTGAATGCCATGTTGATGATAAGGTAGTATGTACAGCTGACCTAATAGGCGCTGTTAGATCTAAAAATGATTCATAAAACAGCAATAATAGATTCATCAGCATCTATCAGTTCAAATGTTAAGATAGGAGCTTATGCTATTATTGATAAAAACGTATCTATTGATGAAGGTACAATTATCAAAGAACATGCTGTAATTAGAGAAAATACATCTCTTGGAAAGAATAATATAGTCTATCAACATTCAAGTATTGGCGAACATCCACAAGACCTTAAGTTTAAGAACGAAAAAACTACATGTACTATTGGTGACAATAATATCTTTAGAGAAAATTGTAGCATTCACAGAGGAACAAAAGATGGTATTTCAGATACTAATATAGGAAATAATAACTTATTTATGGCGTATACGCATGTTGCTCATGATTGTATTATTCATGATGGATGTATTTTATCAAATGCAGCTAGTTTAGCAGGACACGTTGAAGTTGAATCAAATGTCTCTTTAGGTGGTTTTACACTAGTACATCAATTTTGCAGAATTGGTATGTATGCATTTTCAGGACTTGGGACAGTCATATCTCAAGATGTAACACCTTACACACTTATAGCGGGCAATCATGCTAAAGCATATAAAATAAATACAGAAGGCCTAAAGAGAAAAAACTTTAATGATGAAGATATTAAAAAGTTAGAAAAATGTTTTAAAATCTTTATTAGATCAAGTAAGCCTCTCAAAGAAAAAATAAATTTATTCAAAAATCTTAATATCAATAGTGAATACTCTAATTATTTTGTTGACTTCATTAAAAATAGTAGGAGAGGGATCACCCGCTAGTTAGGGTTTCAACATTCTTTCAGCTATACTTGCTAGAGTTTCTTTTGGTTTTTCTGAAAGTTTTTTTCTTATCCTTTCATAATTCTCAAAGAATTTATTTCTATAAATCTTATCATTATCAATACTATTAAGTTCAACCATAATATCTACTTGATCATTATACGTAGGTTGAATAAATTCTTTTACAATTGGCATTTTTCCTATTGAAGAGCCTAAGATAAGATTAACAAGACCAATATATTGTACCGTGATTAAACGTTTCATTATAAAATATGATATGTAAGAAAGATTATACATAATGACCATAGGTATATTTAATATTGCCAGTTGAAGAGTTATGGTTCCTGATGCGCATAAGGCTTTTTTACAGTTACTAATCTGATTGATATCTTTACCAGAAATTAAAAGTTTATGAAATTCTTCTGGAAGTAATTTCATAATTCTATATTTTGATGTCTCATCGGCATAAAAAATTGCAACTTTTTCTTTTTTACTTTTTTGTATACAATCTAACATTATAAATATATTGTTCTTGATTTCAGATTCTCTGCTACCAGGAAATATCCCCAAATCAATAATTCTATCTTGATAGTTCTTTATTGAATTAATTAATTCGTGTCTATCATTTAGCGGATGACCAACATATGATACATTTTGTGTATATCTTTTAAAAAATACCTCCTCGAATGGAAAAATTACTGCAAGGTGATTTATTGCTTCTATAAATTTCTGTGATCTTTTTTCACGCCAAGCCCACACTTGAGGAGCTACGTAAAATAAAACAGGAATACCAAGTTTTTTTGCATATCGTGCAACTTTTAGATTAAATTCCACATAATCTACTAATACAATTAAATTTGGTCTATTATTATAAATATATTGTTTAGCGGATCGAAGCGCTCTCATAATTTTACTATATTTAGATAAAACTTCACTAATTCCCACTACAGATATCTCCTCAGTATCATAAATTACGTTTGCATTAGTTTTCTTAATTTCACTCTGACCGAATGCAACAAAAGAGATATTTTTATTTAGCTTCAAATGTTCCTTTATATACGCTGCCGCATGCTGATCACCAGAAGATTCTCCAGCTATTATAAAAATCTTTTTTTTATCCATTATATTTGTTCAAAATATTACATATATTTTTTACATGTTTGATAGGTAGCTCTGGATATATAGGAAGTGATAAACATTCTTTAGAAACTTTTTCAGCCATAGGCAAAGGTTTATAACCTTTGTTTTTATATGCATTATAGTTGTATATCGGTGATGAATAATAGATTCCATAGGGTATTTTATTCTTGCTAAGATACATTTCTAGTTTTTTTCGATTCTTTACTCTTAGTGTGTATTGATTAAAACTATGATTAGCATCCTTATGAGTATATGGGAGAATGATACTATCATTTTTAATATTTTTATTATAAATGCCTGCTATTTGTTTTCTTTTTCTAATAAACGATTTTACATAATTTATTTTTACATTTAATATTGCAGCTTGAATCTCATCTAACCTACTGTTGTAACCAATTAAATCATGCTGATTTCTTTTAATACCGCCGTGGGTCCTTAGTTTTAAAATAAGTTCATAGTACTTCTTATTTTTCATACATATGAGGCCGCCATCACCAAAACAACCAAGGTTTTTAGTAGGAAAAAAACTAAAACATCCCATGTCCCCATAAGTGCCTGTTTGTTTATTCTTAAACGATGCTCCAAACGATTGAGCGCAATCTTCAATATGATGCAAAGAATAACTTTTACATATTTTGTTGATTTCACCTAACTCAGCAGCTTGACCAAATAGGTTAACTGAAAGAACAGCCTTTGTTTTTCTTGTTATTAATTTGACTATTCTTTTTGGGTTAATATTAAAAGTATGAGGGTTTACGTCTGCAAAAATAGGACTCGCACCCACTAGTGATATTGCTTCAGCTGTTGCAAAATATGTAAATGGCGTTGTTATTACAGTATCGCCTGATCCAATTCCTAATGCTCTCAAAGATAAAACAAGTGCATCAGTTCCTGAATTACAGCTTACAGTATATTTTGAATTTAAGAAATTTCTACTCAGTTCTTCAAATCTTTTTACATTTTCACCTAAGATATAGTTTCCAGATGACAAGATATTTAATATATCTTTATCAATAATATGCCCAAATTCTTTGTATTGATTTTTTAGATCAAATATTTTCATTTATTAGAACCCTTTTGTAATTCTCTTTGCTACTTTAAGTGCATTCTCACCTGCAACTCCATCAGTCATAGAGATATCTTTGCCATAACATGTATTTATAAAATTATTTATTTCTTCTTTTAGTGAGTCAGCTTTTTTGAACTTAAAAACTTTTGTAATAAATTTATTTTTATCATTTTTAATTAATTGCTTGAGTTCACTATTTATGAAGTCTATTGAATAATAAGCTTTTTTAGAAAAAATCCTCATTTTTCTCTCATTTTTTGTACTAATTCTACTTGCTGTAAGATTCGCTATAATATTATCACTAAACTCTATTCTTACATTAGCAATATCAGTTAAATCTGTAATTATCTTTTTACCTGAAACTGATATTTTTTTGATTCTTTTTTTAACAAGTGACATAACTATATCAATATCATGAATCATTAGATCTAATACAACGTCAACATCATTAGCTCTAGGATTAAACTGACATAATCTATGTACTTCTATAAACTGAGGATTCTTAAAGCTTTGTTTAAGTTTCTTTACCGCAGGATTAAATTGCTCCAAATGTCCTATTTGAAGTATACATTTATTTCTTTTTGCTAAACTATTTAGTTTATTCGCTTGTATGACTGTCTCAGTCATTGGTTTTTCTAGTAGTACGTGTTTTTTGTTTTCTAGAAAAAACTTTGCAATTTTATAATGTGTATTTGTCGGTGTCACTATTGAAACAGCATCTACATTCTCAATGATATTTGCATATTTATCTGTTTTTATAATTTTTTTACTATCAATGAAGTCTAAATTCTCGATTTGTTGATCTACTACGGACGTTAGATTCACAGACCTATTTAACTTGTATTTTTGATAGTGAAATTTTCCAAGATATCCTAATCCAATAACTCCTACTCTAATTTTATTACTAATCATATGTTAATTATTCGTCTTGATTGATAGAATGAACATTATATACCATTTGAATGAAATCAAGAAAAATAATAGCTGGCATAGATGAAGTTGGAAGGGGAAGCCTGATTGGTTCTGTATACTCAGCTGCAGTTATTTTCAATGATGATGAACTTATATGTAATTTGACAGATTCAAAGAATACTAGTGTTAAAAATAGATTATACCTAGCTAATATCATTACAGATAAAGCTGCTGCAGTTTCCATAGGGATTGCTACTAGAGATGAAATTGATAGTCTTAATATTCATCACGCAACACTTCTTAGTATGAAAAGGGCTATTGATAATCTAACAATCAAAGCTGATTTGGTATTAATAGACGGTAAATATGCCCCTGAGACTAACATTGAAACACGAACTATAATAAAAGGTGATAACTTGATTCAGCAAATCTCCGCTGCATCGATTATTGCAAAGGTAGCTAGAGATAATGAAATGTTTTTCTTAAGTAAGAAATTTACGCAATATAAATTCTCTCATAATAAAGGATATGGGACTAAACATCATTTATCTACTTTAGTTCGTTTGGGAAAAACCATTTATCATAGAGAATCTTTCCTAAAATGAATCTAGATAACTTTACACATTTACATTTACATACATGTTATTCATTAGGATCTGGGACTATAAAAATAGATGACCTAATTAAAACTGCTTTAAAAAATAATATTAAGTCTTTATCACTAACTGATCATCTAAATATATTTGGCGCTATTAAATTCTATAACAAATGTATAGCTTCTAATGTGAAGCCGATTATAGGTTGTGAAATACCAATTTTTAGTAATGATAGTAAAAAATTAGGTAATATTGTCCTACTTTGTCAAAATATTAACGGTTATCATAATCTGAATAAAATTCTTTCATTCATACATACATCTAGATCCTCATATTTAGGTGCAGATTTAGATATCTTAAAAAAATATAACTCTGACTTAATTTGCTTATCAGGAGGAAGGAATGGACTTTGTGGAGTTAATATCTTAAATAATCCATTAACAATTGTTGAGGAAATATTAAAACATATATCAAAAATATATCAGAGTAAGTTTTATATTGAAATAGATAGAACAGATCGATCAAATGAAAATAATTATATCAATGAATCTTTATATTTTGCTTCTAAACTTAAATTACCTGTCGTTGCTTCTAACGATGTTTTATTTATGGCAGAGACTGACTTTGAAGCTAATGAAGTTAAGGTTGCAATTAATACAAAGACAAAGCTTGATGATCGAGTAAATCAAACCGATTATTCGTTTAATCAGTATTTTAAAACACCAAAAGAAATGAAATCATTATTTTCTGATATCCCTGCAGCGATTAGCAATGTATCTGAAATTGTAAAGATGTGTAATTTTAAGATGCCTGAATTCAAATATCACTTACCCAAATTTTCTAATCCAACAAATAAAGATGATGTTACCTATTTTAAAGATTTATGCGAAAAGGGTTTAAGGAACTATATTGCTCATTCATCTTTAGATAAAAATAAATATCAAATCAGATTAGATAGGGAAATAGATGTTATACAAAAAATGGGATTTGCCAGTTATTTTTTAATAGTTCAGGAATTTATTCAATGGGCAAAAAATAATGATGTGCCAGTAGGCCCTGGTCGTGGCTCTGGAGCCGGGTCACTAGTTGCTTTTGTTCTAGGAATAACTGCAATTGATCCTATAAAGTACAATCTACTCTTTGAAAGATTTTTGAATCCTGAGAGAATATCTATGCCTGATTTTGATATTGATTTCTGTATGAACAAGCGTCAAAAAGTAATCGATCATATTATTTCTACCTATGGACAAGAAAAAGTCTCTCAAATAATTACCTACAGTACATTATCAGCAAGAGCCGTAATACGAGATGTTGGTCGTGTATTAGATTTTTCATACGGTTTTGTTGATTATATCGCTAAGCTTGTGCCTTTTTCATTAGGAATCAAGATTAGCGAAGCATTAAAATCTAGTAAAGAATTAGCAAAAGAATATAAAACTAAAGATGATGTAAAAAATATTATAGATTTAGCACAAAAAATAGAAGGATTGCCAAGAGGGGTTGGTACGCATGCTGCAGGTATAGTAATTTCTCCCTCAAATATTACTGATTTCATGCCTATTTATTCTTTGGAAGATAAGAATGAATTAATTACTCAATTTGACAAGGATGATATTGAATCTATCGGCCTTGTTAAATTTGATATATTGGGTTTGACAACACTAACTGTCATGGATGAAGCCGTAAAACTAATTCAAGTTAATGATGATAATTTTAATTTAAATGATATACCCTTAGATGACAGTAATGTTTTTAAGCTTCTTCAAGATAAAATGACAACAGGTATATTTCAATTAGAGTCTCTTGGCATGAAAAAGTATATGGCCCAGCTTAAGCCAGATAAATTTGAAGATATTGTGGCACTTGTTGCACTATACAGACCCGGACCACTTGGGACAAATATGGTGGATGATTTTATTTCAAATAAGCATGGTGCTGAAATTAAATATGAGCATCCACTTCTTGAAAATATATTATCGGAAACAAATGGGCTGATTCTCTATCAAGAGCAAGTAATGGAAATTGCAAAATCTCTTGGGAATTACTCGTTAGGTGACGCTGATCTTCTAAGAAGAGCAATGGGTAAGAAAAAACAAAAAGAAATGGAAGATCATCGCTCAAGATTTATCTTAGGATGTAAAGAAAATAACATCAATACTGATGTAGCTAAGTCTATTTTTGATAAGATGGAAAAATTTGCTGGATATGGATTTAATAAATCACATTCCGTTGCTTATGCAATGCTTGCATATCAAACTGCGTACCTAAAAAGCTACTATCCTACTGAATTTTACTCTGCGGCTTTATCATCGGACATGGATAATACAAATAAAATAATAAATCTTCTTACGGCATGTAAACAATCAAATATTAATATAAAACTACCTGATATAAATAATTCAAATTATAAATTCTTTCCATTAAAAGAAAAAGTAATTAACTATGGACTAGGGGCCATAAAGGGTGTTGGTGAAAATGCTGCAAAACATATATGGGACATCAAAAAGTCCGGAGGTGATTATCAAAGTATCGAAGATTTTTGTTCTAGAGTAAACTTATCTTGTGTAAATTCAGGAACTATTGAATCATTAATATCCTCTGGCTGTTTTGATACAATAAGTAATAAAACTAGATCTGAAAATATATCAAATATACACATGCTAATATCTCAAGGCCATAAGAAACAACTAGATTTGGCAGCCGGTCAAAATGAATTATTTGATACAGCCTTATCAAATGACAATCTTATTACTGAGAGTAAATACGAAGCAGTAAGAATTATACCCTCCAACAGAGAATTAATTAAAGAAAGAAAAGTATTGGGTTATTATTTGTCTAGCCATCCAATAAAAATTTATGAAAAAGAAATATCAGATATGAATCTTAAAAATATATCTAATATTAATTCATTGATTATAAATTCATCTAACTTAAAATTTAATTCTATAATAGCTGGGATAATTATTGATTCACGTTCTCAAAAAATATCTAAAAATAAATTCATTACTATCTATAAAGTAGATGACAGCACACATCAAATCAATATTTCATTTTTCGAAGAAAAATACTTACAATACAAAAATATATTAAAAGAAGACGAATTACTTTTTTTTAGTGGAGAGGTATTTATAGATGATTATGATTCTCAATTATCTATGAGAGCAGAACGAGTATATACTCTTTCTGAAGCACGAAATAAATATTCAAAATATTTAAGCATTGTCCTCCCATCAGAATTGCTTTCGAAAGAAAAAGTAGCACAAATTAAATATATATTTCAAAAATATGAGTCTGGAAAAACTCAAATTAAACTATTCTATAAAACTAGAGACTTCATTGCGCCTGTAAATCTAAGCAAAGATATTTATGTTTTAATTACAGATAAATTACTTTCTGACATTAAATCATTAACAGGTAATGATAGTGTTACTATTAAATACCATTAGTATTTTGATTTAAATTTCATATAATATATTTATGTCTGAATATAATCCTAACTATCTTGACTTTGAACAGCCTCTTTTAGAAATTGAAAATAAAATTACTACAATAGAAACTAGCGCAAACGCATCTCAAAAAGACATAAAAAAAATTGAATCTCTAAAAATAGATCTTGACAAAAATATTTCAAAAATATTCTCATCCTTGAGTGATTGGCAAATTTCTCAAATAGCCAGACATCCATTACGTCCCTATACTTTAGATTATATTAGAGATATGTTTACTGACTTCGTAGAAATTCATGGTGATAGGATGTTTGGTGATGATAAGGCTATTATTTGCGGTTTTGCCACGCTTGAAAATGAGTCATTCATGTTAATTGGTCATCAAAAAGGTAGAGATTCTAAAGAAAAGGTATATCGTAATTTTGGAATGCCTAAGCCAGAGGGATACAGAAAAGCTTTGAGAGCCATGAAATTAGCAGAAAAATTTCAAATACCTATATTAACATTTATAGATACACCTGGAGCATATCCAGGTATAGATGCAGAATCGAGGAATCAGAGTATTGCTATTGCTGATAACTTGTATCAGATGTCTAAAATCAATACTCCTATAATATCAGTTGTCATTGGTGAAGGTGGCTCAGGAGGTGCTTTAGCTATTGGAGTCGCAGATCGACTAGCAATGTTACAATATAGTATATATTCTGTTATAAGCCCAGAAGGTTGTGCTTCGATATTATGGAAAGATGCATCAAAAGCCAATATTGCTGCTGAAGAATTATCTATTACATCAGGTAAACTTCTCGGACATAAATTGATAGATAGAATAATTCCTGAACCTCATGGAGCAGCACATAGAAACTATGCTGCAATGTATTCCTCATTAAAGTCTAATATTTTAGATATGCTTCAAGAAGTTAATAATACCTCTCATTCTGAATTGTTAAAGAATAGATACGCTAAGTTGATGTCATATGGACAATTTGAATCATAACTATATAAAGGAAACCATAAAAAAAAGCCTTTCTTGTACATCCAAAAATAAATTCTTAATTGCTGTCAGTGGCGGTATTGACTCAATGCTTTTATTAAAAATGTCATCTCTTATAAGTAATGAGTCTAACTTATCTTTTAGAGCTATTCACATAAATCATAATATGTCAGCTAACTCTAAAGCAATGGAAGAATGTTGTATTAAATCTTGTAATAAATATTCTATAGGTCTTGAAGTAAAGAATATTTATGAAAATAAAAAAAATAATATTGAAGATAGACTGAGAGAAAAAAGATATCAAATATTATTAAAAAATACTAATGATGATGAATCGCTTCTTACAGGACACCATGAAGATGATCAAATTGAGACATTTATATATAGACTAGTTAGAGGTTCATCTCCAAAAGGTTTATCATCTATTAAAAAAATTTCATATAGAAATGAAAAAATCTTATGCAGACCATTATTGACTATCAATAAAGACGATATACTAATAGCGGCAAAATTATATGATTTGGAATATGTTAATGATTTAACTAACAATGATTTAAAGTTTGATCGTAATTATATAAGAAAAATAATCATTCCAAATATAAAAAATCGGTGGAAGCATTTAAATAAGGCTATTTCTCATACCATTTGTCTACAGAATGATTATGCATTTATCGCCGATGAATATTGTTCGCAGATTTATAACTCTATTATCATTGAAAATAAACTCTCTATTAAACAGCTTAATACTTTTTCTTCACATATTCACAGTATTTTTATCAAGCACTGGATATCCAGATCACTTCAGTACAATTTATCTAAAAACGAAACTTCTAATCTGATAAAAATTATCAAGAATGAAAATAATGATTATCCCAAATGTAATCTCAAAAATAATATTTCTATCATTAGATACAATAATCAACTATATATTGTTAATCAAAGTGAAAAGCGCAAACAAGCATCGTCATTATTATGGGATATTAAAAATGATATAAAATTTGGAGAGATTACAATTTATATTGATACTCTAAAAAATGAGGGTATTTATGATTATCTACGTTTAAAAGCTCCAATTACTCTAAAAAGCTTTATAGGAAATGAGAGAATAATGCTAAACCAATATAATCATCAGAATTTAAAGAAACTTTTTCAGACACAGTCAATTCCCAAATGGGAAAGAGATGATTTCGTCCTTTTTTATGCGCAAAATGAGCTTTTACTTGCATACAGTGATAATAATAAATTTATATCCTCACAATTAAGATAAATATATATCTTTTTATCCTAATACACTATAATTTACATATCTGAATGGCTAGATATATTTTTATTACAGGTGGTGTTGTATCATCCCTTGGCAAAGGTATTGCTGCCGCCTCCCTAGCTTCTTTATTTAAATTACGAGGATATAAAGTATCTTTACAAAAACTTGATCCATATATTAACCTAGACCCAGGAACTATGAGCCCATTTCAACATGGTGAAGTATACGTTACTGATGATGGAGCTGAAACAGATTTAGATTTAGGTCATTACGAACGTTTTGTAGGCATACGTATGAGTCAAAACTCTAATGTTACAGCTGGAAGGGTTTATTCAAATGTAATCAAAAAAGAAAGAGAAGGAAAATATTTAGGCAGTACAGTACAGGTTATTCCGCATGTTACAGATGAGATAAAACATCTAATAAAAAAAGGATCTAGTAATGTAGATATATCATTCATAGAAGTTGGTGGTACAGTGGGTGATATCGAATCTTTACCGTTTCTAGAAGCAATAAGACAACTAAATATGGAGATGAATGATAGTCATACATTATTTATCCATCTCACGTTACTGCCAAAAGTTGAAGTTACCAATGAAATTAAAACAAAACCAACTCAGCATTCTGTAAAGGAATTGAGATCAATTGGTATTCAGCCAGATGTTTTGTTATGCAGAGCAAAAGATACTATTGATGAAAATACAAAAAACAAAATATCTTTATTCACTAATGTAAATAAAGATGCTGTTTTCTCTGCGCAAGATGCTAAATCGATTTATGAGATACCTATTTTTTATAAAAATCAGAAAGTAGATGAGTACATACTTAAAAAGCTAAAAGTCCCTTATAAAAAATCTGTTATTAGACCCTGGGTAACATTTACTAACAAATTAAATAAATGTAAACGAAAAGTCAAGATTGGCATGGTTGGTAAGTACGTTGATTTAGCTGATTCATATAAATCATTGAATGAATCATTGCTTCATGCATCAGTTCAGAATAACAATGCAATTGAAATTGATTTTATTGATTCTGAAGATATAGCAAAAAGAAATATTAAAAAATTAAACAAACTTCATGGCATTGTCGTCCCTGGTGGCTTTGGTAATAGAGGTGTTGAAGGAAAAATTCTAACAGCAAACTATGCACGCATAAATAATATTCCTTATCTAGGAATTTGCTTAGGTATGCAAATATCAGTGATAGAGTTTGCAAGAAATATTTTAGGGCTCAAAAATGCTAATAGTACAGAGTTTGATTTGAAAACACCTCATCCAGTAGTATCTCTTGTATCTGAATGGGAGGATAATATTAAAGGGACTATTAAAGGTAATATTGATGAATTAGGTGGCACAATGAGATTGGGAGCGCAAAAATGTACACTTATAAATAATTCTCTTGTTCATTCTCTATACAAAAAAAATATCATAACTGAAAGACATAGGCATAGATATGAGGTTAATAATAAATATGTAAATCAGTTTAATAATACAGACCTTATATTTTCTGGTTACTCAGGGAAGAAGGAGCTTATGGAAGTGCTTGAGATAAAAAACCATCCATGGTATCTTGCGTGTCAATTTCATCCAGAATTTACATCTTCACCTATCAAAGGGCATCCACTATTCAATAGCTTTATAAAATCATCATATGAAACAAAATAATAAACTTATATCTAATAAGCATCTAACATTGATTTCGGGACCTTGTGCCATTGAATCTGAAATAATGGCTTTAGATACTGCAGAATTTTTAAAAGAACTAACAAATAAACTTGGAATAAACTTTATCTACAAATCATCTTTTGATAAAGCTAATAGATCATCTGTTAGTTCGAAAAGAGGTGTAGGAATTAATGAAGGATTAAAAATTCTTGATAAAGTGAAAACCGAACTTGATTTAAATATTTTAACTGATGTTCATGAGTATACGCCATTCGATGAAGTTGCTGATGTTGTAGACGTATTGCAAACACCTGCTTTTTTATGCAGGCAAACTGATTTTATATTAAAAGTATCAGCTACTCACAAACCAATTAATATTAAAAAAGGGCAATTTACTTCTCCTCAAGAGATGTTACATGTTCTAGAAAAAGCATATTCGACTGGTAACAAAGAGATATATTTGTGTGAAAGAGGTTATATGTTCGGGTATAATAATTTAGTTTCAGATATGAGATCACTGGTCATAATGAAAGAGATGGGCTGTCCGGTTGTTTATGATGCTTCTCATTCTGTTCAAAAACCTGGAGCTAAAATGGGGGCTTCTAGCGGAGATAGTAAATACATATTACCGCTAGCGAAGGCAGCAACAGCTATCGGGATAGATGCTTTATTCATAGAATCTCATCCTGATCCTTCAAAAGCTATTAGTGATGGTGATAATTCGATGAAGTTAGATAATATGGAAAATTTATTAAAAGAAATAATAAGTATTGATAATACTGTAAGAAAGGGAGAGTAAAGGCTCAATGTCAAAAATTAAAAAAATATTAGGCAGACAGATTATAGATTCAAGGGGTAATCCAACATGTGAGGCGGATATTATTTTTAATGATGGATCTATTGGAAGAGGCGTGGCACCTTCTGGAGCATCAACAGGTAAACTAGAGGCTTTAGAACTTAGAGATGGTGATTCTTCTAACTATTTAGGTAAATCAGTACATAAAGCTGTAGGGAACATAAATATTGAAATATCAAATAAAATTGATCTAAATATGAATTTTGATCAAGAATCATTCGATAGTTTTTTATTAGAACTTGACGGCACTGAAAATAAAGCTAGGCTGGGCGCTAACGCAATATTATCTTTAAGTATAGCTTTCGCTAAAGCGCAAGCTAATCAGAGAAAAATACCATTATTTCAATCACTTACAAATGATTCCTCATTTATGCTCCCAATACCGATGATGAATATTATAAATGGTGGCGCTCATGCAAATAATAATCTTGATTTTCAAGAATTTATGATATTACCAATTGGATTCGATAAAATAACAGAATCTATTCGAGCTGGGGCTGAAATATTCCATACTTTAAAAATTTTGTTAAACGAAAAAAACATGATGACTTCTGTAGGTGATGAAGGTGGTTTCGCACCTAATATACATAGCAATTCTGAAGCACTAGAAATAATCATTGAATCAATATCTAAGGCTGGTTATAAAGCAGGTGAAAATGTATATCTTGGTTTAGATGTGGCTAGTAGTGAATTTTATAACAATAATATTTATACTTTAAAATCAGAAAATCTTAACTTGAGCTCTGATGAATTTGTTAGTTATTTAGCATCATTAAGAAAAAAATATCCAATTATTTCTATAGAAGATGGATTATCAGAAGATGATTGGGATGGATGGTCCCAGTTGACAGGTAAGCTTGGCCATAATACACAATTAGTTGGTGATGATCTTTTTGTTACAAATCCCAAAATCTTTCAAAAAGGAATAGATAAGAATATAGCTAATTCTATTCTTATAAAATTGAATCAAATTGGAACTATCACTGAG
This sequence comes from Gammaproteobacteria bacterium, assembly GCA_016779485.1. Lineage (GTDB taxonomy): Bacteria > Pseudomonadota > Gammaproteobacteria > CACLCV01. Next base: position 63,307 of record JADHNN010000002.1, on the reverse strand, counting down.
ACATTGACAGCAATAGATTTAGCTAAACAGAATAATTATAACTACATAATATCTCATAGATCTGGCGAAACTGAAGATGTAACTATAGCAGATCTATCTGTTGCTACATCATCTGGTTTAATTAAAACGGGATCTATGTCAAGATCTGATAGAGTTGCTAAGTATAATCAACTAATTAGAATAGAAGAACAGCTCTCATCAACAATAGATAATAATAAACTAAATCAATACCTCGGTTAAATGAAAAAAATATTGTTTGTTCTTGGCGTATTAGTATTTCTTAACCTGCAATATTCATTATTTTTGGAAAATAATAATATTTCTGATTTTATTTATTTGAAAAATCAAAATACTGAACTTTTATCTAAAATCTCTAAAATAATACATAACAATAATATCCTAAAAAATGACATTCAAGAATTATCATTATCAACACATGCCCTCGAAAACTTTGCCAGATATAATCTAGGTTTGGTTAAAAAAGATGAAATATTTATACAAGTCATAAAAAAATGAATCACAATATATCTGTTATTTTACTGGGTGCTGGTTTTAGTAAAAGATTTAAGTCTAATCAACTAAAACAAAATATAATTATTAAAAACAAATCATTGTTAGACCATTCTAGAGATTTCTTTGCTAAGTATTTTGATACCTCAAAGATATATCTTGTTGTTAATAATAAAGTAAAAATTAAGAATATTCGTAAAAACGAAAAAGTATTACTAGGTGCATCAAGCCGCTTAGAATCTTTAAGAGAAGCTATGAGATATATTTATAATGATAATCTTCAAACTACATTTACTATGATTCATGATATTGCAAGACCTGTGATAAATATCAATGACATTAAAAAATTGATAAATTCTTTTAAGCCTAATATTGATGGCTCAGCACTGGGTTATCCGATTACTAATGCACTCAAAGAGGTAGATAAAAAAAACATTAATTATAATCTCTATAGAAGTGATTTATGGGCATCTTTTACGCCTCAAATCTTTAAAACAAATATACTCTATAAATCGATAATTAATACAAATAGGAGTAAAAGTAATGTTGATGATGATATTGAACTTTTGATGATAAATAATTTTAAATGCACAATAATTAAATCTAGCCCGGATAATATTAAAGCTACATATATAGATGATATAAAAGTAATTGAGAAACTTCTATGAGTAATACACGCATTGGTTTTGGTTATGACATGCATAAGTTACAAAATGGTAATTCTATACTTCTTGCTGGTGTAGAAATTGCCTCTAAATACACAACTGAAGCTCATTCAGATGGCGATATTGTTTTACATTCATTATCTGATGCTATTTATGGTTCCATTGCAGAGGGTGATATAGGTATACATTTCCCCTCAAATTCTAAAAATAAGAATATTAATAGTAAAAATATCTTAGACCATGCCTACAGTCTTCTCAGAAAAAGAAACTATAAGATTAATAATATTGATATCACTATAGTTATAGAGAGCCCACGTTTGCAGCCACAAATCATTAGAATGAGAGAGTCTTTATCAAATTTTTTAGATATAAGTATTAACCAAATTAGTATAAAATCATCCACTTCTCAAAAAATAGGCCTTATAGGTCAGAATAAAGCAGTATCATGTTATTCAACCATATTGATATCTAATGGCTAACATTCCAGGACCGCTTATTATAAATCTAGACTCTACTTATATTCTTGATGAAGAAGTATCTCTATTAAAAAGTCAATTAATAGGTGGAGTAATACTTTTTGAACATAACTATCATGATGTAAATCAAATAAGATTATTAATTCATAATATAAAAAATATTAACGATAAATTGAAAATATTTATCGATCATGAAGGGGGTAGGGTACAGAGATTTAAAACTGGTCTCACACATCTTCCTTCTTTTGAGATAATTGGCAATGTATATAATTCTGATAAAAATTTTGGAAAAGAATTATCTTATTGTGTAGGTTATGTAGCTGGTTATGAACTTAAAACTCTGGGCATAGATATAAACTTTTCACCAGTAGTAGATTTAAGGATAAGTAGTGATGTAATGAAGGGTCGTACATTTGCTAATAATGGTAATGATATTGTTGATTTAGTGAAACCATATTTAAATGGATTAATTGAAAATGGTATTATTCCTACACTAAAGCATTTTCCTGGCCATGGATGCGTAACTGGAGATACTCATTTAGATCTCTCTAAATCTAATCTTACAATTTCCCAATTAAATAATCATTTATATCCTTTTATAAAAATACATAAAGAATTTAATGTCCCTATCATGACAAGCCATATTCAATTTGATAGTATTTCCGATCATCCAGTTACAACATCATCAACTTGGCTTGATAATATCACCACTGATATATTTAATATTAATCCTTTTTATATAAGTGATGATTTAGAAATGAAAGGTATTAGTAAGCGCTATCCTGATTTATCCAAGATCAAGCTCCTAGAAAAATCTCTATCATGCGGATGTTCGATGGCAATTGTAACTACAATGCAAGACCAAATGATTATCAATAATAAGAAAAGCTCTCAGTTCTATATGGATGAATATATCAGTATGATTGACTCAATGAATTATAATTCTGATATTACCTTACAATGTCTAACTGATTTGTCTTATAATAAAGGTAGTATGAGTTCTTATAAAAAGGCTAAAGACTTTATTAAAGGGTATATCGACTAGTAATGAATATATTGATTGATTCTCCATATTTTAATCTTATTTTTATAAGCTTAATTACTATATTTATTTTTATAATCAAGAATAAAATCTTAAGCATTATTCTAAAAATCTCAGAAAAAACTAATACTATCTATGACGAATTAGTTTTATTCTCAATTAAAACGCCATCATCATATCTAATTGTTATTGGTTATTTATTTATCGTATTAGATTACTTCATTAAAAAAAATAACTTTGATTTAGCATTTAGTTTACCTTCGGCTCTATTCATATTAATTACAGTACTTATAGCATGGTCCTTAATAAGAGCATTAAATTATTATTTAAATCTTAAACCTTTTATTAAGAATCTCTCAAGTGAGGATGACTCTACATTAATTACTGAAACTTATGAAATAATAGTCAGAATATCCAAGATAATAATAATTGTCATTACATCACTAATTCTTATGCAAGAAATCGGTTTAAGCATATCCGGATTACTTGCATTTGGAGGAGTAGGGGGACTAATTGTTGGTCTTGCAGCTAAAGATTTATTATCAAACTTTTTTGGTGGGATGATGATTTTTTTTGATAGGCCATTTAGAGTTGGTGAATTTATCAAATCACCTGATAGAAATATCGAAGGAATAGTAGAAAAAATAGGATGGAGGCTAACAGTTGTCAGAACATTCTCAAAAAATGTCTTGTATATACCAAATACTGCCTTTTCAAGTATTATCGTTGAAAATGCTACGCGTATGTCTAATAGAAGAATCAATGAAACTATTGGTATAAGGTATGATGATTTATCCAAGATGTCTAATATAATATCTGATGTAAGAAATCTTTTAGATCAGAATGTGGACATTGATCAGGCACAAAAAACCAAAGTATACTTTAAAAGTTTTTCAGCATCATCTTGTGATTTTTTTATATATGCATTTACGATAACTAAAGATTGGGATGAATTTCTAAGAATCAAACAAGATGTACTTCTTAAAGTAGCTGATATTATATCAAAACATGAGGCAGAAATAGCGTATCCAACAACATCAGTACTTCTAAAACATGTAACTAATGACTAGAAATTAATCTAATCATACTTATGATATCATTACATATGGTTGAAAAATCGTGATCCTTATTATTTAAATATTTTAGATTGTACTCATCTAATAATTTAATCTTATCCGAAAGAACATATTTATTAATCAGTTGGTCATGATCAATATGACTATTCTTATTTAATGAAATAACAGTATTATCACGATTTATTTTTATTTTTTCTGCATTAATACTATTTGCACAAATTCTTACTCGAGTTAAATTTATTAAATTATCTAAATACTCAGGTATCGGGCCAAAAATATCCAATAGTTTACTAATAATCTGATTCAACTCATGTTCATTTTTAACATTTGAAATTTCACTGTAATATTCTAATCGTAAAAAAATATCTTCAATATATTCCTGTGGTATAAGAGTTGATATATAAGCATCCACTTCAACATGCTGCTTGTTTGTTATTTTTTTATTATTTTTTAATTGATTTATAGCTTTAGATAACATTGATGTATACATACCATAACCAATTTCTAGTATCTGGCCACTTTGTTCTTCGCCTAAGATTTCACCAGCACCTCTTATATCTAAATCATGTCCGGCAATATCTAGACCTCCAGCAAGACTATCTGTTTTAATAAAAGCGTCTACTCTTCTATGAGCCTCTTTTGTCATTTTTTTTGCATCACATAATATTAAGCCCGCATAAGCCTGTCTCGCACTTCTTCCAACGCGTCCTCTCATTTGATGGAGTTGTGATAATCCAAAGTTTTGAGCATCATTTATTATTATTGTATTAACATTTGTCATATCTAGACCGCTTTCTACAATACTTGTACATACTAGAATATCAATTTCTTCATTCATGAATCTATTCATTATATTTTCTATATCATTATTTTTTAATCTGCCATGAACCTTTTCTACTCTGTAATTACTATCTATTTCTTTTAATAAATTAATTTCTTCATCCATTGATTTGATATTATTATGTATAAACAATATCTGTCCACCTCTGTTAATTTCACGATTGATATATTTAGACAAATCATTTTTTGATTTATTAATTATATCAGTTTCAATATTCTTTCTACCAATAGGTGCTGTATTGATGATACTCATGTCTTTAATTTCAGATAAAGCAGCATTTAAAGTCCTAGGTATGGGAGTAGCTGTCAGAGATAGTACATCTATGTCTTCTTTTATGGTTTTGATAACTTCTTTATGTTTTACGCCAAATTTATGTTCTTCATCTATTATAAGTAAACCCAAATTATGGTATGTAATATTTTTATTTAATAAAGCATGCGTACCTATTAATATATTAATTTTTCCATTATTAATATTTTCTAAAGTATCTTTCTTTTCAGCTGTAGATACTACTCTCGTTAACAAACTTATGTTTATTTTATAATTACTAAATCTTGTTTTAAATGTTTGATAATGTTGCTTCGCAAGTATTGTTGTAGGGACTAATATAATTACCTGTTTAGAGTTTGATACCGCTATATGTGCAGCCCTAAGTATAACCTCTGTTTTTCCAAAGCCAACATCACCACAAACAACTCTATCCATTGTTTTTGATGAGCACATGTCACTAATAACTTCATTAATACAATCCAATTGATCGTCTGTTTCAATATACGGAAACATTTTACAAAACTTCTCATAACTATTAATGTTAAATTCGTATTTAAAACCCTTATTTAGCGCTCTTTTTGCTTGAACAAGAAGAAGATTTGCGGCTATGTCTTCAATTTTCTTTTTAGCTCTTTGCTTAATTTTTATCCATCTATCAGTTCCTAGCGTAGCTAATTTAGTATTTAGACTAACATTACCAATATATTTTTGAATTAATGAAATAGATGTGATTGGGATATAAAGGTTGTTGTTATCTGCATATTCAATTTTTATTAATTCTACAGTCTTATTCTCAATATCCATTGTTATAAGCCCCTTGTACCTTCCAATTCCATGTTCTTGATGTACTATTAACTCATTGATTTTTAAGTCAGTAAGCTTGTCGATAATGATGGATTTTATTGTCTTATTCTTATTAATTCTGGTTTTTATAAGACCAAACAAATCATTTGAACTTATATATATTTGTTTTGAACTGTTATCTATAAAGCCTTGGCTAATATCAGATCTAATTATTTGTATTTTTTCCTCAGTATTTTCTATATTTTCACTTTCTATATAATATATTTCTTTTGTAATTAAATAATTTGTTATAGTTTTAAAATTATCATCTCTTTTTATAAGTAAAGTAAAATTATATGAAGATGCATTTAGTAGATTTTCAAAATTAGTAAATGGATTTTTATAGTTATAATTAATATTTACGGGAGGTAGTGGAGTGTATGCAGACTTAATACTGTTTTTTCCATCAACATTATCTGAAGCAAGATAAAAATAATTATTACTTACAATTTTTTTAATAGTAGGCATATTTATTAACAAATCATTTGGCTTCAAGATGTATCTTAATTTAGATTCAATATTATAAATATTCTTCATGGTTTCATTTTGATGATTAAATTCATCAATAATATCTTTCTCTATAAAACATGCAAAACTATTCTTTATTAAAGATAGGAAAGAAAAAGTTTCTTGATAAAATGATGGTATCAAGTTTTGAATACTACTATTGTCATGATGATTTATAATATTTTCATATTCTAAATCATCCTTATATTCGTCACTAAATGAATTTGATATATACTTTTTATAATTTTCTATATTCTCATTCGTCAAATGATATAAGCCCGCAGTACTAATGTAAGTACTTTCTACCTCATTTTCAGTTATCTGCGTAATTAAATTAAACTCTTTTAATGTTTCTATTACATCACCATAAAAATTAAGTCTAATTGGTCGATCATTTACTATTGAAAAGAAATCTATAATAGATCCTGCTTGTCTATATTGTCCAGATTCTTCAATTTTACTTACTTTAGTGTAATTATATTTTTTTAATGTAACTAATATATCTTCATACTTTATTTTTTTATGTATTAATGACCATGAACTATGTGTATTCTTGATATCAGGTATCTTGTTAAAAATAGATTTATATGTTGTTAAAATAATTTTTTTTGTTTGTTTTTTTTGATCAAGATCGATTAAACAATTTAATCTATTTTTAATAATTTCTTGATTTACTGGTGAAGTTTCATAATATTCATTTTCATGGCTTGGAAACTTTAATATTTTTTTATCTTTGAATATACAGTTTAACTCGCACGCTATATTATCTAATTGGTGATTATTATCTAAGATTACTACCACACATTGATATTCAGTGCATAGTTTATCAATCTCAAGCAAATAAGATGATCCCGAGATATTTTTTATTATATTTACACCCTTTGATAATAAAGCCATAAGAATATACTCAAAAAAAAGCAGCACATAGAATGTGCTGCTTAAAATATTATGTTAATTTTTTTATTTTACAGTATTAAAACCAAGGTTTTCCCAATTTTGCATTCCGCCACGATACCATTTAAGTTTGTCTGCCGGATAGCCATATTTTAATAAACTTTTGATATTGTTAGGTGATTGACCACACCACATACCATTGCAAAACATTACTAGAGTTTTAGCGCTATCAAAATAAAATAAACCGTTTTGTTCCTTAGCTCCAAATTTAGTTGTCATGACTTCTGCAATAGATAATGGATCAGCACCTTTTCTTTCACTCAAAAGAGTCCAAGGTAAATTTACTGCACCGGGAATTGTTCCTTTTGCAACCCAGTCAGGCGTTCTTGAGTCAATAATCATGATTTCAGATCCATCTGGCATTTTTTCACCTTTAGACATCATTACAGCATAGTGTATGATTTCCTGTTCACCAATTGTTTCTATTCCAGGTCTAAGTTGCATTGGTTGAATGCAAAACGGTGGACATGGTCTAGATGTTTTAGCAAAAGCAGGATTTACAGTCGCACTATTATCTTGATTTCTCATAATCTTGTGTTCACCAACTGAAACAGATAAACCTAGTTCTAATGAATTTGGTCCATCTGCTTTAGATATAGCTACTGGTTTACCTGCTACTGCAGTAAACGAGACTAAGACTAAAGAGAATAAAGCAACTGATAAAAAATTATTTATTTTTAACATATCTCCTCCCAATTAATTATTCGCAATCAGGTTCTTCATCAGCAGGTTTTTCACGATCATCAGAAAATATTATTTTTACTTCCGAGATAGTTTCACTGTATGATGGTTGAGAAACTGACATAACCGTGAAAGCTAGCATCAGCATTATCAAATTTATCCTCATATTTTCCCTCCATGATTAAAAGAACTAATTGTTCTATCAAATATTATAATATCTAACTAGATATTTTGACATGTTTTTATTCGTTCATATTGACCCTTTTAGGTCATATTAGTGAAATTCCACATTTTTTTTGCTGAAATAGCATCTTTTTTAAATATTGTATGCTTTATTACACTCTCTTTCTTAGCACTCTTTTTTTGACTAGTACCATGGGGATTTGTTACAAAACTCATTCCCCAAAAGATAATTTGTTTCTCGTTTTGTTTTTCTAAACCTATACGATTCACGATAGCAATGGGTGTGTTTATCATTAAACTGTTAGCTTCAATAACGTTGATCCATTTCTTTTTTTCATTTGCAATCAGGATTTCAGTATTTTTATATCTACATGTTCCAATAGCTGTGGGACAGATTATACAGTCAACATTTTTCTTTTTAAGCTTTTGATAAGCATCTGAATGCCATTGATCCCAGCAAATTAATATTCCAACCCTAAAGTCATCAATAGAGAAAAATTCATAATTGTTTGTTGGGCTATCAAAATAATATTTCTCCTCATAACATATTTCTGAAGGAATATTTTTTTTTCTATATTTTTTTATTATTTTCCCATATGTATTAATTATGACTGCCGTATTGTAATATTTATCTCTAGACTTTTCAAAAATCGTTACGCATAGATAAATTTTATACTTATTACAAATATCTTTTAATGATTTAACTATTTTTGAATTTATAGAGATAGCATTTTTAAACTTATTCACATCTTTAGTAATACAAAAATAATCTTGAAGTGATAATTCAGGGCAGACAACACATGAGTATTTTTTTATCGCGTATTTATTCAGTAAATAGTCTATGTGTTTAATATTCTTACTTTGATCTGAAACAGGCTTATACTGCAATATAACCAAATCTAAATATTTGCGCTTAAACAATGTAGTCCTCCATTTTCTATTAAAATACCTTCACAGTTAATAATATATTTTTTCTTGCTTGAAGCTATCTTTTCTATCCAATTTGATAAATATGATTGATTTTTTTTTATTGATGGAAAAATAATACAGTTAGATGTAATAACGAAATTTAATTTAGAGTATGGATAATAATTATCATTATAAATAAAGGTATCTTCTTCATTGTGAAATATTGGGAAAATGTTTTTAATAATCTTACTTTTTCTTTTTATTATTAACAATTGATGCTCTAATTCTTTTGCTATATCAAAATTAATATATTGTTTATCATTTGAGGCAAAATATACTATATTCTCATCATCAATAAATCTTACAAGATTATCGATATGTCCATTAGTATCATCACCTTGTATATTGCCTACTTCAATCATATGAAGTTCATTAAAAGATAGTTTATTTTTTATAAATAGCAATTTATCCAAAACATCCTGAACTGAGCATTTATAATTATTTTTTTTTAAACATCTAGAATTAGAAATTGCTACACCTCTTTTGGAAAATTCTAAATTGCCACCTTCAAGCACAAAGCCACTTAAATCAAATTCAGTGTTATACTGATCCAATGTATATTTGAAATAATCATCTTTCCTAAAAGGATATTTTTCTCCATAAGCGTTGTAATCAAAGTCTAACTTATATTTAGAGCCATTCTTGAGATAAATTTTAGGATAATAATCTCTTATCCATATATCATCGCAATCATATTTTATAATATTTACGTGTTGATTTAATTCATGTAAAAATGACTTCGATTCTTTAAAATCTTTTGGGACGATAAAGCTTTGCAGGATTTTATTATGAGATAAGATTTTTGATAAATTGATATATACATGTTTTATCTTTTTATAATATTCTAACTCTACATGCATGGAGGGATATGTCATAACAATGTGATTTGACTCATAATCAGCAAATAATTTATTATCTAACATTGTCATATTTATATGAAGATTTGCTATAGTGTAGCTATGAATTTGTTTATAGCATATCGTTTTTTATTTTCTCGTTATAATTTATCATTTATTTCTATAATTTCAAAAGTATCAATTATAGGATTAATGTTAGGCGTAGGTATTTTAATAACTGTTCTATCAGTAATGAACGGTTTTGAAAAAGAACTTAGAGATAAAATATTAGGCTTTACGTCACACGTTAATATTTATCCGCATAATCACATAACATCTGATCAGATAATATCAATTATTAAATCTCAAGAAGAGATTGTTTCCTATTCGTTTATCAACAGAGATGAGGAATTAATTTCATCAGACTCAGTAAGTAACTATCCTGTTATCTTTCATAGTGTATCAAGTGAACAAGAAAAACTAACAACTAACATATCTGACATGATTATTATGGGAGATTTTTCTCTCAATAAATCAACCGATGTAATAATCGGGACTGTACTGGCAAATAATTTAAATGTTTCTATTGGTGACAAAATATCAATCACTAATTATAAAAAAAATTTCAAAAATAACATCATGACTATAAAGGGCATTTTTGATTCAGGCATTAATGAGTACAATGCAAGATTCATGTATGGAAATAAATCTAATTATGTTCCAGCTAAAAACTTTTCATATATCAAACTAAGGCTGAAAGATGCACTACAAGCATCTAATATATCTAGAAACTTATTTGATTCACATTCATTAATCACTAGCAACTGGACAGAAACACACAATGCTCTTTTTCAAGCCATAAATAATGAAAAAAGAGTGATGTTCATAATACTCACTTTAATAATTGCGATTGCAGCATTTAATATTATTTCATCTTTGTCACTTCTTGTTATGAACAAACAAAAGGATATAGCTATATTGATGTCAATAGGTTTGAAAGCTAGTACCATTAGATCAATATTTCTGATGCAAGGCATAATTATTGGTCTGCTTGGTATTTCATTCGGAGTAATTCTTGGCTTGTTATTATCAATTAACATAAATGAAATTGTTACATTTGCAGAGGGTATTTTTAATATCTCTCTAATATCACCTGATATTTACCATTTAGATAAAGTTCCACATATAATAACTAAATCTGATATCTATAACGTTATATCAATTGCATTGTTATTAGTTGTAATGTCCTCTATTTATCCAGCAATGAAAGCTTCTAGAAAACTACCCATTCAATCTCTTAATATATGAAGATTACATGCAACAAAATTTCAAAATCATATAGCACAGGACGTGCTAAAAAAAGAAATGTACTCAATAATTTATCATTTATTCTTGATAAAGGCAGCTCACTATCTATATCAGGCCCATCAGGTACAGGAAAATCAACACTTCTAAATATTCTATCTGGATTAGATGACCCTGATAATGGTGTAATTTACTTTGATAATATATGCTTTTCAGATTTATCAAATAATGAGAAAACTCAATTTAGATTAAAAAATATATCTTTGATATTTCAATCAAATAATTTACTAAGAGACTTCAACGTCATTGAAAATATAACTTTACCACTGAGATATAAAGGATACACAAAGAAAGCTTCTGAAAAATATGCAATGAAATCACTCGAAATAGTTAACCTTGCTTATACTAAATATAATCCTGTAACTAACTTGTCTGGCGGTGAGTCGCAGAGAGTTGGAATTGCAAGAGCATTAGCAATGAATTCTAGAGTTATCTTGGCTGATGAACCAACTGGTAATTTAGATAAAGATACATCTCTATCTATAATGAATAATTTACTTGAAATATGTAGAGATAATCAAGTCACTCTAATTACAGTATCACATGATGAAACTATACTTTCTTTATCTGATAATAGTAGGATGATTATTGACGGAGAACTTATTTAGAGAATCTTTTGATTTTTCTGAGTTTTCTGTATGCAATAATTTTCCAAAATAAGTGTATCCCTATAAATCCTAGTATTGCTGATGAAACTCCTATAATCATTGTTCCAACTAGTAATGGCTCCCATATTAATGAGAAAATACCTAATATCCAATCTATACTTGCCTCAAATTGATCAAAGAGAGGATCAATTCCAAGTATATAATTTCCGAACTCATAACCTATATACATCATTGGAGGCATTGTTATTGGATTACTAATCCATACACCCGCTAGTGATAAAGGTATATTCGCTCTAAAGTATACTGCACAAAATGCAGCAGGTATCATTTGAAAAAACATTGGCATCCATCCCCAAAAGAGACCTATTGCAACTGCTCTAGACAATGTATGTTTATTTATTGACCAGAGCTCTTTTTCAAAAATAGAGTTACCAAGCATATTTAGAGCTCTATATTTCTTCAGATCTTCTGGTTTTGGTAAATTATCTTTAAAAAACTTTTTCATTATTTAAAACTATATATGGAAATAATTGTATGTATATTTTATTGCTTAAATAATATCATGTATCATAAGGAAATATCTTCATATCTCAAACATTAAAATGAAACATAATAAAAATAACGGTTTCGAGCTTTATAAGAGACTATTGAGCCGAACTAAGCTTTATAAAAAAATTTTTATAGTAGCTGTACTGGGGATGATAATCCATGCCATGGCGGATACATCATTTGCCGCACTTATCAAACCTCTATTAGATGGTAGTTTCATTGAACAAGATAAAGAGTTTTTATCTATTATACCAATATTGATTATTTTCATTTTCATATTTCGTGGACTGGGGTCATTTATGTCTAATTATGGTATGGCATATGTAGGCAGAAGTATCATTAGAGATATAAGAAAAGATATGTTTGATAAAATTATTAAAAAATCATCCCAATCTTACGATCAATCAATCACCGGTAAGTTAGTGTCTAAAATTACTTTTGATGCTGAGCAGGTAGCTGAGGCAGCGACGAAAGCAATAACTATAATAATTAAAGATGGCTTAACTATAGTCGGTCTTTTAGCACTAATGTTTTACTATAGCTTCTATTTATCTATAGGTCTTATTTTGTTAGCACCTTTAATTGGATTATTTTTAAAAATTATGAGTTCAAAGTTCAGATCTATTAGTCGTGATATACAAAAATCAATGGGACAACTTACTAATGTTGTTGAGGAATCTATTATTGGGCATCGTGTTATCAAAATATTTGGGGGACAGGAATATGAAACAAAAAACTTTCACGATGTTAATACAAATAACAGAAGCAAAAATCTTAGACTAATATTTATACAAAGTTTAAGCATACCTCTAATGCAGCTTATAATCGCTTTATTTGCTGCTGGTATAATTTATTATGTAACCTCAGCTAATTATCTTGATGAAATCTCTGTAGGAACCTTCATGTCTTATCTTACTGCAATGATTATGTTATTTGCTCCTATTAAAAGACTATCTGAGGTTAATGTAATTTTACAAAGAGGCATTGCAGCTAGTGAATCTATTTTTGCTTTACTTGATTCTGAGAGTGAACCAGATAATGAAGATAATCATGATATAATTGACGAGATATCAATAAGTTTCAAAAATATTAATTTTAAGTATGAGACATCAAAAGATTTAGTATTAAAAAATATAAGTTTTCATATTAAGCAGGGAGAAACTGTTGCACTTGTAGGTAAGTCTGGAAGCGGTAAGACAAGTTTACTAGATCTTCTGCCTAGACTGTATAAGCCTGTAAGTGGATCGATATTTTTCAATAATCAAGATATTTTAAAACTTGATTTAGGTTTTCTAAGAAAGCAAATTTCCTATGTTGGACAAGATTTCACATTATTTAATGACACAATCCTAAATAATATTGCATATGGAGAGCTTAATAAATACGAAATAATTGATGTTGAAGATGCAGCAAAAAAAGCTAACGCTTTCAATTTTATCAATTCCTTGCCTAATAAATTCAATACTCATGTAGGCCAGAATGGAATTCTCTTATCTGGAGGACAAAAACAAAGAATAGCTATTGCAAGAGCTATTCTAAAAAATGCACCAATTTTATTACTTGATGAAGCCACTAGCGCATTGGATTCTGAATCTGAATCACTCATACAAGAATCTTTAAATAAGCTTGCAGCTAATAAAACTAGTATTGTTATAGCACATAGACTTTCAACGATAGTTAATGCAGATCATATTATAGTTGTTGATAATGGTGAGATTATCGAGCAAGGTACTCACAATGATTTATTAAATAAATCAGGAGCATACTTCACTTTATTTAATTCACAATTTAAAAATTAATGTACAAAGTAATATTATATATTTGGCATAAGTTACCAAAAATATTTCTTATTCCATTTCTGCCACTATCATTATTTTTTTTTATGATTATCTTTATAAGGAAACTATATTTTACAAAATTCATATCCAGATATTCAGCAGTCAACAAAATAATTATAGTTGGCAATATAGTTGTTGGTGGTTCAGGAAAAACTCCTTTTACTATTTGGTTATCTAATTACTTATCTAACAAAAAAAAGAAAATTGCAATTGTATCATCAGGATATGGATCATTAGCTAAAGAGGTTAGTATAATTACAGATGACTCGAGTGCAGACAAGGTCGGAGATGAAGCTTTACTTTTAAAGAAAAGTACTTCAGCTGAAATAGTTTCTAGCGATAATCGTATTAAATCTACTAAATATATAGATAATAAAAAATTTGATTATATTATTCATGATGATGGATTACAGCATTACAAGATGAAAAGAGATTACGAATTCATAATTACTAAATTTAATCAAGACCATAATAATTTTTTACTACCTTGCGGACCTTTAAGGGAACCAAAAGCTTTTCATTCTAAAAATAAATATGTTCTCAGTAATTATTACGATAGTGATTTTCCTGGATTTCATACAAAAATATCAAAAATTAGAAATGGAAAAAATCATAAATATTACTCTTTTAAAGATAATCTATTTAATAACAGTTATTTATTGACAGCAATAGCAGATAGCAGAGAGCTTATTAAAGAACTTCATAAGAATAATTTATGTTTTGATAAAAAGATATACCCTGACCATCACAATTTTACACTGAAAGATATCCCTGATACGACCAAACCTATACTTGTTACAGAGAAAGATTTTACAAAATTGAAAGAATATAATCTTGATAATATTTATATTTTAGAACAATCTGTATTTCCAAATGATAAACTAATTGAAATGATAGAGAAATTAGTATGACTACATTTGTAATAATACCAGCAAGACTTGAATCATCTAGATTGTCGAAAAAACTTATTCAAAACATTGGTGATAAAGCACTTATTGAGCATATGATTATCTGTGCAAAAAAAATAAATAATTCAATTATTACTGTAGCTACAGATTCTAAAATAATTCAAAATTATGCAATTAAACATAATGTTCAATCAGTTTTCTCGAATAAAAAATTTAAAAACGGCTCTGAGCGTTGCTACTATACTGCAAAAAAATTAAATGCAACTAAAAATGATATTGTAGTTAACCTTCAAGGTGATGAGTTTAATATTAACCCTAATGATATTAAAAAGTTGATTAGAGTACTAAAGTTATCTAACAATATCAATGTTGCGACTTTGATATATGAAACTAACGATAAGAAAGAGTACTTAGATAGTAACTATGTGAAAGTAGTTGTTGATAAAGAACTCAGAGCAATTACTTTTACTAGAAAACCTATAACGTCAATAAGAGAAAAATACATGATTCATTTAGGTGTATATGCTTTTAAATATGAATATTTAGAAACATACTCTAAGCTAAAAGAATGTCATTATGAGAAAAAGGAGCAACTTGAACAATTGAGAATGATTTGGAATAATATACCGATACACTGTATCCAGATTAAAGATAATAAATCTGTAGGAATTAATTCTGTTAAGGACTTAAGGAAAGCCAGAGAGATATATGAATATTAAAAATATATGTATTACTGGAGCGGCAGGAAATATAGCATACTCTTTAATTTTTAGAGTACTATCAAATCTACCTTTTAAAAATACAGATAAAATTAATTTAACATTATTGGATATAACCCAATCACAAAAATCATTAATTGGTCTTCGTTATGAAGTTGAAGATTGTGCTTTTTCAACATTAAATTCCATTGAAGTAACAGATAATGCTGAAAATGCATTTCAAGAATCAGATTATATTATTATGGTTGGAGCCAAACCAAGATCTAAAGGCATGGAAAGGTCAGATTTAATTCTAGATAATGCAAATATTTTTAAAACTCAAGCCTTAATAATAGATAAAGTGTGTTCACCATCTACAAAAGTAATTGTCGTGGGTAATCCAGCAAATACAAACGCGTTAATTCTAAACTACAATACTCCTTCTATACCTAATCGAAACATAACATCTTTAATGAAGCTTGATCAAAATAGAGCTAAAAGTATATTAGCAGAAAAAATAAATGAACAAGTTGAAGATATACAGCAAATGATAATATGGGGTAATCACTCCACAACACAAGTTCCTGACTTATCAAATTGTTTATTAAATGCTGAACAAATAAATGTTGATGATATATGGATTCAAAACACATTTATTCCTAAAGTACAAAAAAGAGGTGGAGAAATAATTGAGTTTAGAGGTTTATCGAGTGCAGCTTCAGCTGCATCTGCGATTTACGATCATATTAATATTATTGATAATGGTTCAAACTCATGGGAATCTCTTGGTATAATGACATCTGGTGAATACGATATAGAATCTGGATTAATGTTTTCCCTTCCTTTAAATGTAACAACCGAGGGTTATCAAGTGATTAAAGATTTAAAGATTGATACTTACATAAAGACATTAATCAAACTTTCTGAGAAAGAGCTTCTTAAAGAAAGGGATATTGTTAAGTCTTATCTTCCATAGCAACCACTTCAACTTTATCTTTACCTAGATATAATTCATTAAAATTACAATTATCTCTAAGTATGCAGTGTGTTAGAAGCTTATTATTGTACTCATAAGGTTTACCAATAACCTCCCCAACGCTCTCTCCATCATTATTAATAATATTCTTTTCTTTGATTTTGCTACTATAAATATTCACTAGATACATGTGTTTTTTCACATTACCAAGATAATGTGTTCGAGCAATGACTTCTTGGCCTGTATAACATCCTTTTTTATAGTTTATTGTATCTAGTTCATCCGCACTTAATACCTGAGGTATATATTTTTCAGTGTTTTCAATATTGAACCTTATAATATTACTCAGAAGATCAATCAAACATGTTTTTGTACTTCTAATATCTTGAGGTAAGTCATTCTGTTCTAGTAATAGACATCTACACATTGCTACTCTTGATGATGACATATTAATATACACTTTGTTTCCTTTAATTATTTTATAACTTTTTCTTTTTTCGATACCATATTTATTAATTATGGATATGGCTTCAGCACCAATTGCAGACAAAATCCTCACATGTTCATTTATTTCAAAATTAACTTTTGACATCAGTATATATTTAGATATTTTTTCTATAAATATATTCGCTAAATCTGCCTGTAACAATATCAAAATATCTGAGTCATCTCGAAGTATCTGAAGGTTTGTAATTACCTTTCCTTGATGGGTACAATATGATGCTAGTAAATATTCATTTTTACTTAAGCTTTCTATATCATTTGTTAACTGTCCTTGGAGAAATTTATTTTTATCTTCTCCTGACACTCTTAACAATGAAAGTCCTTCATCAAGGAATAACCCTTTTCTGTTCTCTAGTATTTCAGATATTAATTTATTCATATATCTTATTGATAATTATGGCTAAACATAGCTTATTAAAGCTTATAGACCTTAACATAAGTATATCCTAATAAATAACTATTTATTTTAAAAATATTTTCATATAATAGGCATCAATGTGAATAGGGATAATCATGAATAATAAAACTAAAAAAAGTAAGCCTATAATCCCAGTTGATAAAAATAAAAAACCTAAAGAAATAGGCGGAAGAAAAGGACTTGATCCAACTCGTTATGGTGATTGGGAAAAAAATGGACGTTGTATAGATTTTTAATTATGAATACATCAAATCGACCACTGTCGCCTCACTTACAGATATATAAACCACAGTTAACATCTGTATTATCTATTTCACATCGTATGACAGGTTTTGCTTTGAGTATAATAATTCTATTTTCACCTGTGATTATTTATTTTTTAACAAATTCAGCTGATACCCATCAAGCTGTTATATCCTTGTTGCAGAATAGTTTTATAAAACTGATATTTTCTCTAGCTCTTTTTGGTCTCATCTATCATTTATGTAACGGTATAAGACATCTCGCATGGGATGCAGGTTATGGTCTTGATTTAGATTCCAGTTATAAATCTGGTTATATTGTCCTTGGAGTATCGATATCTTTAACTTTATTAATTCTTTTAATGGCAGGAGCATTCTAATGGAACATTGGAAGCTTCAAAGAATTAGTGCTCTTATCATGATACCTGTCGTAATATTTTCTTTATTTTATATAGTTAATATTACATCTATTTCCTATCTTCAACTAATCGATGACCTAAGTTCAATATCTGGATTTCTTATATCAGTTTTTTTCATTAGTTTTATTTTGTTCCATAGTTCATTAGGGCTTGAAGTAATAATAGAAGATTACATTCATAATGAAAATCTTCAAAAAAATATAATATCATTATCAAAACTATTGCATATTATTTCATTCTTTTTAACAATATTAATTTTAGCGAGTATATAAAAATGGATTTAGTAAAACACGAACATGATGTTCTCGTAGTCGGGGCAGGCGGATCAGGATTGAGAGCCTCATTGGGGTTATCACAGTCAGATTTGTCAGTAGCATGTATATCTAAGGTGTTTCCAACAAGAAGCCATACAGTGGCCGCACAAGGTGGTATCAGTGGCGCATTAGGCAATATGGGTGAAGATGACTGGAGATGGCACATGTACGATACCGTTAAAGGTTCTGACTGGCTAGGCGATCAAGATTCTATTGAATATATGTGTAAAAATGCAGTCGAATCAATAATTGAATTAGAACACTATGGCGTACCTTTTTCTCGAACAGAAGAGGGTAAAATATATCAGAGACCATTTGGAGGTATGACGACAGAGTATGGTAAGGGTATAGCACAGAGGACGTGTGCTGCTGCAGATAGAACAGGACATGCAATACTTCATACCTTATATACACAATCTCTTAAAAATGACGTAGATTTTTACATAGAGTACTTTGTTATTGATCTTCTTTTTGAAGACGGTAAATGTGTTGGCGTTCTAGCTTGGTGTCTAGAAGATGGAAAAATACATTTATTTCAATCACACATTGTTATTTTAGCTACAGGCGGTTATGGAAGGGCTTATTTATCATCAACTTCAGCGCATACATGCACAGGTGATGGAAATGCAATGGTTCTAAGAGCAAACTTACCTTTACAAGACATGGAATTTATACAATTTCATCCAACAGGGATATATGGCGCGGGCTGCTTGATAACAGAGGGCGCTAGAGGTGAGGGCGGATATCTTACAAACTCGGAAGGTGAACGATTTATGCCTAAATATGCTCCTAACGCGAAAGATTTAGCATCTAGGGATGTCGTAAGCAGAGCAATACAAATGGAAGTCAATGCAGGAAGAGGTGTGGGTTTAGAAAAAGATCATGCGCACCTTCATCTTGAACATCTTGGCCCAGAAACAATTAATGAGAGATTGCCAGGTATAGCTGAAACTGCGCAAATATTTGCTGGAGTAGATGTAAATAAAGAGCCAATACCTATCATACCTACTGTCCATTATAATATGGGAGGCACCCCAACTAATTACAATACTGAAGTTTTATCCTCAGACAACACAGTCATCCCAGGTCTAATGGCGGTTGGTGAAGCAGCATGCGTATCTGTTCATGGAGCAAATAGACTTGGTTCGAACTCACTTCTTGACCTTATTGTATTTGGTAGGTCAGCAGCTGATAGAGCAATTGAGGTTTTAAAAGAGAAGCCTAATTCACATCCAAGCATTTCAGACTCTTCAATAGATAAAATTCTCTCAAGATTTGATTCTATAAAAAATTCGAATGGAGATATTAATCCATATGAAATTAGAGATAAAATGCAAAGAGCTATGCAAAAATATGCACCTGTATACAGGGACCAAAAAACGATGGATAAAGGTATTGAAATAATGAAAGGTCTATTTGATGATTTCTCCAATATCAAACTAACTGACTCATCGATGATTTGGAATACAGACCTTGCAGAAACATTAGAATTAAATAATCTATTATATCAGTCGCTGGCAACTCTATATTCTGCGTCAGCAAGAACTGAGAGCAGAGGAAGTCATGCTAGAGATGATTATCCAGAGAGAGACGATGATAAATGGCTTAAACATTCACTTGTTTCTGTTAATGAAAAAGGTGAGGCTGCTTATAATTATAAAGATGTCGTGCTCAAAACGTTAACCGATGAAATGGAAACCGTAGAACTTAAAGCGAGGACGTATTAATGGCTAAATTTACTCTACCCGTAAATTCTATTGTAAAAAAAGGTAAAACGTTTTCAGATATTAATAAATCAGAAAACATGTTGACTGTAGAAATATACAGATACAATCCTGATAATAAAAGCAACCCATATACAGATACATATCTATTAAATAAAGATAATTTTGGTCCTATGGCGCTTGATGTATTAATTTATATTAAAAGTAAAATTGACTCTTCGTTAACATTTAGAAGATCTTGTAGAGAGGGTATTTGTGGTTCATGTTCTATGAATATTAATGGGACTAATAATCTCGCATGTATAACTGATATTTCTAATGAATCAAAACTAAAGTTTTATCCTTTACCGCACATGCCTGTTATTAAAGATTTAGTCCCAGATCTAAATAACTTTTATGCGCAATATAAATCAATTAAACCTTGGTTAATCACCGATAAAAAACCAGAACGAGAACATTTTCAGTCTCAAGAAGATCGAAGCAAGCTTGACGGGTTATTTGAGTGTGTATTGTGTGCTTGTTGTTCTACAAGTTGTCCAAGTTATTGGTGGAACTCAGATAAATACCTGGGTCCAGCTACGCTTATGCATGCTTATAAATGGATAATAGATAGTAGGGATACAGCTAAAGAAGAAAGGCTGTCCAACTTAGCTGATAAATTTAAGCTATATAGATGCCACACAATTATGAACTGTACTAAAACATGTCCTAAGAATCTTAATCCAGCAAGAGCTATATCAGAAATAAAGAAAATGCTTGTAAAAGCTTAGTATGATTTTAAAAAAACTTCGTTGGAAATCTAGAAAAGGTATCAGAGAGCTTGATATCCTTCTGCAAAAATTTCTACAATTGGAGTATGAAAATCTCACCCAAATCCATAAGGAAATATTTGAAGAACTGCTTGATTTAGAAACTTATGATCTCCTCAATGCTATTACAGGAAAATCTAGTTACAATATCAAATATGAACCAATCATTAAAAAGCTTTCGCAATTATCAGTTTTAAGCAATGATAAATCATCATAAAAGACTAGGAGTTAATATTGATCATATTGCTACCCTTAAAACAAATAGAAAAACAGATTATCCTTCACTCACAAAAGCTGTTCAGGTTGCAGAATGTAACGGTGCTGATCTTATAACAATTCATTTAAGAGAGGATAGACGACATATTCAGGATCAAGATGTTATTGATATTAGAGCAACTGCAAAAGTATTAAATCTTGAAATGGCATTAACTGAAGAAATGGTTGATATATGTATAAACACAAAACCTGATTACTGCTGTATTGTCCCGGAAAAAAGAGAGGAGCTTACTACGGAAGGAGGGCTTGATATATTGAACATGAATGAAAATCAATTTAATTTTCTAGTTAAAGCAATCAATACCATCCATAGAAATGGCTCTAAAGTCTCATTATTCATAGACCCTGAAGTTCAACAAATAGATAGATGTATAAAAGCAGGAGCTAAATGTGTTGAATTACATACTGGTTCTTATGCTAACGCTATGAGTAACAATAAAAATAATGAGTTGAAAAGAATTGAAAATGCTGCAATCTATGCATCTAAATTTAATTTACAAGTACATGCTGGACATGGCTTAAATCTATCTAATTTGTCAGATATATGTAAAATTTCTAGCATTGAAGAACTTAATATTGGTCATGCTATAATAGCAGACTCAATATTTAAAGGCTTTGAGCAAGCAGTCATAGATTATAGGAGTGCTATAAATAATGGTTAAAGGTATAGGAATAGATCTTATTGATAAGTCACGATTTGATAATCTTATTGAAAAGTACGGTAATAAAATTGCGATTAAAATATTATCTACTTATGAGTATCAAGAATATGAAAAGTCTAAATATAAAAGTTCTTATCTATCGAAGAAATTTGCTGCAAAAGAAGCTTTATCAAAAGCTTTAGGATACGGTTTATATAGAAATGGCGTTTACCCAAAATCTATCAGCGTTAAACACACGCAACTTGGTAAACCATTTTTTGAATTTTCAGATTCATTGTTAAATTTAATAGATAAAAATTTTACAAATATTGAACTATCAATTAGTGACACATGTTCACAATCGATTGCATTTGTTGTTATAGAATCATGAGCAATATTGAAAACTATATTGGCAATACACCATTAATACTTATTGATGAAATTGGGTCTAATAAAATTTATGCAAAGCTTGAAGGAAATAATCCAGCAGGCTCTATTAAAGATAGAGCAGCCATCAGAATGATAAAAGATGCTGAAAAGGCGGGGTTTATAAAACAAGGTGATACACTTATTGAGGCAACGAGTGGGAATACAGGTATTGCTTTAGCAATGGCTGCAACTATACGTGGTTTTAAAATAAAACTCATCATGCCAGAAACTGCATCGATTGAGAGAGTAAAAACTATGAAAGCATATGGTGCAGAAGTTATTCTTGTTAGCAAAGAAGAAGATATGGAGGGAGCTAGAGATCTAGCAAATACCATGTCAAAAAATAAAGAAGGTTATGTACTCGATCAGTTTGCGAATAAATCAAATTATCTTGCTCATTTTGATACTACGGGTCCTGAAATCTGGAGTCAAACCAATCAACATGTAACACATTTTATCTCTGCTATGGGTACCACTGGCACCATAACTGGCGTTTCAAGATTTTTAAAAAAACAAAATCAAATGATTCAAATAATTGGTGTACAGCCTGTCGAAGGTTCCAAAATACCAGGAATAAGAAGATGGAAACCCGAATACACACCCAAAATATTCAAAAATGCAATTGTAGATAAGATTATTGATATCAGTCAAGATGATGCAGAAAAGACCATGATGGCATTATCTTCAGAAACAGGGATATTCGTTGGTATGTCATCAGGAGCAAATATTTTTATTGCTAGAAAAATTGCTCAAGAAATTGATAATTCTATAATTGTTACAATACTATGTGATAGAGGTGATAGATATTTATCAAAGATTTAATTTTGATTAATTATTAAATTATCCCCTGCAGTAAGATATTTTTTATTTTTAAGTTTATTATCTTTGATTAAATTATCTTTGCTTACTCCAAACCCTCTTATAATTTGATCATATCGTTCGCCTGAGTTAACCACATATCTTAGAGACTGAATTTTTTTATTTTTACTTAAAATTGGACCCTTTAGCTTTATTTTGACAAGTGCATTAATTTTCAATCTTGTTTTTTTATTCGCACCATTCCACATTAGTAATGTTTCCAATGGAACATCATACTTTCTAGCAATTTTGTACCAATTATCATACCTTCTAACAACATGATTGTATGTAACTTCTTTCTTATTTATATAATACTTCTGATTATTAATAGTTATAAATTCTTTATTACCAACATTTAATTCAGATGGTATTTTTATTTTTTGATTAATATATATCATGTCACTTGTTAAAGAGTTAACCTTTTTGATTGAATCAATTTTTACATTATAAATTCTAGAAATTTTATACAAGCTGTCACCTTTTTTGACTTTGTGGACTTTATTTTCATAAATTATATTAGCAATCTTTTTATATCTGCTTTTAAATAATTTCGCTTCTTTATTTGGTAGTAATAATATATTTTGTTGCGATGGATCAATGATCCATGTGCTAAATCCAGGGTTAAGATTCATTAATTCTTCTTCAGAAAGTCCTGTAATAATTGCTAATGTTTGAAAATCTATAGCATCATAAAACTGTACTTTACTAGTATGGTTCTTGTTATTTAATTTAGGTAACTTAAAGCCATATTTTCTTGGATTTTCAATTATTTTTGATAAAGCCAGTAGTCTCGGAACATATAATTCTGTTTCTCTTGGTAAATCTAAATCCCAATAGGATGGTTTAGTAAATATATTATTTGCTCTATCTATTGCTTTGCCAACATTTCCAGCACCAGTATTGTATGAAGCAATTGCCAATAACCAATTACCTTTAAAATGTCGATGCATATCTCCTAAAAAATAAGTTGCTGCTTTTGTAGATTCCAACACATCTCTTCTGCCATCATAAAGCCAATTCATCTTTAATCCATATTCTCTTGCGGTAGGTGGGATAAATTGCCATATACCTGCTGCTCTAGATGAAGAATATGCGAATGGTTGAAAACCACTTTCGACCATTGGCAATAAAGATAATTCATATGGGAGATTTCTTGTTTCTAGATGTCCAAGTATATGAAATAAATAAGGTCTTGCCCTTTCAATTGATCGATATACAAATTCTTTGTTTTCTTTCATCCACACAAGTTCTTTATTAATTCTACTTGAATTAATATGCTTAAAGCATAATCCTGATCTTATTCGGTGCCAAATATCTTTATATTCTTTATTAATTAATGTCTTGGTTTCACATGTACTTATTTGATTAAATGTAGAATTATCAAAAGGAAATTGATTAAAATTAGTTACTTTAGTTTGCTGACAACCAGAAGTAACCATTATTGAAATTATAAAAATATATTTTTTACACACCACTAACAACTTATCATATGATATTATTTAATTCTATAGAGATGATTCTACAAGAGAATAACAACACTAAAGTTCAGTTAAAGAAATGGTATAAAAATCCTGCTGGCCAATATTTTAAAAAAATCTTACTTGATGAATTAGAATCAATTAAAGAACTTTATCAAGGAAGACATACATTATTTTGCGGTTCTTCTGAATATAAGAAGCTTTTTCAAAAAAACAAAACTGGCACTTTTTTTAGTATTGATGAAGATGTTCTGATTTCAAGTGCTAACTTATCAAAGAAACTACCTTTTGAGGATGATTCTCATGACGTAATTATTCTATCACACGGTCTAGAGTATACTCATAATCCGTATCTGTTAATGAGAGAGATTGATAGAATTGCAACTGATGATGCAACAATAGTTGTTGTAAGTTTTAATAAATATAGCTTATGGTCACTTGTAAAAGTATTTTCTTCAAAGCCACCATGGAATATTAAATTTTTATCACCATATATTATTAAAGAGTGGTTTAAAATATTAGAATATAAAACTAATTATCAAAAAACGTTTGGACTAATACCATATCTTGGTAAAAATATTACAACATTTCTTTCTCACATTTCTTTTCTACATAAAATTATTAATAATCAATTTGGAGGTCTAGCTCTATATACTTATAGAAAGAGAGTAGTACCACTTACCCCTCAAAAGCTAGTTTTCAATAAAAGCTATAAAGTCTCTAACCTTGCAAAAAATATATGATAAAAATATACACAGATGGGGCATGTAGAGGCAACCCAGGTCCGGGCGGATGGGGCTTTGTAATTATTGATGGCGAAAATACTAAATCATCATCTGGATATGATGCATCTACCACTAACAATAGAATGGAATTAACAGCAGCGATAAAAGCTATAGAGGCAGTAGATCCAACTCTACCTATCATACTACACACTGATTCTACATACGTGCAAAAAGGCATTACTGAATGGATAATAAACTGGAAAAAAAATAATTGGATTACTAGTAACAGAAAACCAGTTTTAAACAAAGATCTTTGGATTCAACTTGATAAATATACACAATGTCGAGATGTTTCCTGGACTTGGGTTAGAGCACATCAATCAAACGATAATACAGATGCTATATATAACAATATGGCTGATGAACTTGCAACTAGAGCTATTAAGAAATGAGGTATATAGTTTTAGATACTGAAACTACAGGTCTTGACCCAGATGATGGTCATAAGATTATAGAGGTTGGTTGTATCGAAATTATCAACAGAAAAGTTACAGATAATACATTCCATAAATACCTCAATCCTGAACGTGAGATTGACATTGAAGCTTCTAAAGTCCATGGGTTAACAGCAAACAATCTTAGTGACAAACCTTTATTTGAAGATATATACGATGAATTATTAGCATATATATCAGACTCTCCATTGATTATACATAATGCACCTTTCGATCTAGGTTTCTTAAAAAAAGAATTTGAATACCTAAAATTAGATAGTAATTTCTTTACAAATGAAATAATAGATACCTTGAAACTTGCAAGAAAAATAAGCCCAGGTAAAAAAAACACATTGGATGCACTTTGTGAGAGATATTCTATAGATAATTCTGACAGAGATCTTCATGGAGCATTATTAGATGCACGACTCCTAGCTTTTGTATATTTAAAACTTACTGTTGGTCAACATGATTTTACTGAATTAACATCTGATGATACTGCTCATATCATAAAGAAGGAGTGTATAAATAAAGATTTCAAGATAATAAAAGCGTCCCAGGAGGACATTATGTTGCATGAAAATTATTTCAAAAACTAAATTAATTTTTTCAATCGGTCTTTTTGTCTGAGCCAATCTTTGTTTTTTTGATCTTCTCTTTTATCATGTAATTTTTTTCCCTTTGAGAGTGCAATCTCAATTTTTATTAAACCATTTATTGAATAAATCTTTAATGGTACTAATGTTAATCCTTTTTGACTTATCTCACCATGAAGCATATTTATTTCTTTTCTATTTAGAAGGAGTTTTCTATTAGCTGTTGGATTTTGAACATCTTTATAATTTTTAGAACTTAGTGGCTTTATATGGGCATTATTTAAATATACTTCATTGTGTTTGATAGAAATATAGCTTTCAGACAGTTGACCGTTACCAGATTTGAGACTTTTAACTTCCCATCCAGTAAGCGCCATACCCGCTTCAAGTTTCTTTATAAAAGCATATTTAAAGCTTGCTTTCTTGTTGTTACATAAGACGTTCATAAAATTTTATACTTAAGGTATACTTTCATTATAGCATAAAGGAGTTCAGTCATTTCTAATAAGAGACTTTCTATTCATGGCCAGTGGTCATCAAAACTATTATTCATATTTGCAGCAACTGGTTCTGCCGTTGGTCTAGGTAATATTTGGAAATTTCCTTGGATGACTGCTGAAAATGGAGGGGGAGCTTTTGTGCTTATTTACATTTTAAGCGTAATTTTTCTTGCTCTTCCTATTATGGCAGCAGAAATTCTTATTGGCAAAAGAGGTAAACAAAATCCAATAAATTCTATACGAACCCTATCTTATGAATCTAGCTATTATTATAAACATAGACAAGATAAAAAGCTTAAGCGTATTATAAAGGTAAAAGAAAACTTTAAAGAAAAAGATATCTTTTCTAACTGGGAATTAGTTGGATGGATGGGAATATTGGCTGGAATATTTATATTGTCTTTTTATAGCGTAATTGCTGGCTGGACTATTTCTTATATCATTAAATCTTTAACAGGATCATTTACATTGATTACTGCGGCTGGGTCAAGTGCAAAATTTCAAACATTTATATCCGATCCTGAAAAGTTAATCTTATGGCATACAATATTTATGATTCTAACATGTTACATAGTCTCTAAAGGTGTAAAAAGCGGTATAGAAAAAGCAATTAAATTTTTAATTCCTGGCTTATTTTTAATACTGATTGGCTTAGCAGTATATGCATCTACATTACAGGGTTTTTTAGAAGCTATGACGTATTTCTTTATTGCTGACTTCGATAAAATTAACAGTTCAGTTGTATTATCTGCTATGAGCATGGCTTTCTTTTCTTTAAGCATAGGTATGGGATCTTTAATGGTTTATGGTTCATATCTTCCGGATAATACTTCTATATTTCAGGTTAGTTCTGCAGTAGCTTTCTCTGATACATTGGTAGCTATTTTGGCAGGCATTATAATTTTTCCTATTGTATTTACATATAATCTAGATCCAAATACTGCTGGACCAGGTTTAATATTTGAAACTCTTCCAATCGCATTTGGATCGATGCATTACGGTATTATTATTTCTACAGCCTTTTTTGTACTTCTGTTTTTTGCAGCTATAACATCATCAATTTCACTGATTGAGCCAGCAATTACTTTTGTTGTAGAAAACTTTTATGTTTCAAGACTGTATGCAACAAATATACTTGGCGTTATTACATGGTTTTTAGGAATATTTACAGTTCTTTCATTTAATAATCTTTCGGAATTTACTTTTTTTGGTATGACTATCTTCGATAACTTGGACTATTTGACCTCTAAAATAATGCTACCTCTTGGAGGATTGTTAATGGCATTATTTGTAGGGTATGTTGTTAAAAAATCTATTGTACAGAGAGAATTAAATGCTAATAAAAAACTAGTAGAGTTTTGGTTTATGATAATCAAAATATTATCACCATTATTGTTAATTCTAATATTCATTCAAGGAATTTTATAGTTATGAAAAAAATTTATAAAGAAGAAGAAATAAATGTAACTATGTCAATAATCTTTAATCTTATAAATAATATTGAGGACTATCCTAAGTTTCTGCCTTGGTGTAAAAAAACAGAAGTCACAAAAGAATCAGAACACTCTCAAATTGGAAAAATCTTTATCTCAAAAAGTTTTATAAACTGGAGCTTTTCTACGAAAAATATAATAGATAGAAATAAATCAATTTCATTATCTCTAATTGATGGCCCATTTGATAAACTTGATGGTAGCTGGAATTTTAAAAAGATTGATGATAACAATACTCTTGTTTCGCTTGAAATTAATTATAAATTTAAAAATTCTATAATTGAATTATCCATAGAACCTATATTTACAACTATTATGAATTCAATTCTAGAGTCTTTCGTAGATCAAGCTTTTAAAATTAAATACAATGATTAATATAATTGTCAGCGATATAACTATTAACAAACATACCCTTCATCTTAAATTAAATGAAGGAACAACTATTCAAATGTTGATAACTAATATCTTAAAAAAAGATATAAATAGCTGCAAAGTGGGCGTTTATGGAAAACTCAAAGAACTTACTTATACACTTCAGAATAAAGATAGGGTAGAATTTTATGAGGACATAGTGGCGGACCCGAAAATAAAACGCAGAAACAGAGTAAAAAATAAATGACCTCTCAAAATACTAAAGAGGATAATATCAATAAGCTTAAGAAAGCTGGATTAAAAGTTACACGCTCACGTTGCAAGATCTTAGAGATTTTTCAATCATCGCCAGACGAGCATTATACTGCTGACAAACTTAAAGACATGCTGGCTGACAGCGGTGAGACGATTGGATTAGCAACAATATATAGAGTACTTACTCAGTTAGAAATGGCAGATCTTATTCAGAAAAATAATTTTGACGATAATCAGTCAGCATATGAAATAAAGAAATCTCATCATGATCATTTAATTTGCACTAAATGTGGAAATATAATTGAGTTTGTTAATTCCGATTTAGAGAATCTTCAAGAACGAATTTCAAAAGAGTATAATTTCTCATTAGAGTCACACGTAATGACACTTTTTGGCAATTGTAATAACGAAAATTGTAAACATCTTAAGAATAAATAAAACTAAGGTTTATTATCATATCTTAATTTCTTAGATAACATTTTAAAGTAATCATAATCGCATGGATGTATTATTTGAAGTTGTCTTGTAGCTTTTTTAATGAAAATAGTATCAGGACATTTTATAGTTAAGTTATTTGAACCATCAAATGTAACTTGAGAATCTTTAATAGATTTTTTATTTAATTTAATTGATATGTTGTCAGTGTTATTAATTATAACTGATCTTTGTCCATATGAATGCGGTGCGATTGGCACTATACACATAACATTTGATTGTGGACTAACTATTGGACAGCCATTTGACATTGCATAAGCAGTCGATCCTGTTGGTGTCGAAATAATAACACCGTCAGATCTTTGTTTATTGATAAGATTTTGATTTACATAAATATTCATCTCAATCATTTTCAACTTGCCACAATTATTTATAACTATATCGTTTAGAGATATCGATTTATGTTGAGTATTATTAGTAATGACAGAACCTGACAATAATGTTCTTTTATCAATTACATAATTACCATCAAGTATTTCAAGTATTTTTGATTGAAAATGCTTTTTATCAAGATCAGCTAGGAATCCAATTCTGCCAAAATTAAGACCTAAAACTGGAACTGCTTTTTTGTACGCATATTTTGAAGCAGAAATAAATACACCATCACCGCCAATAGATAAAACAAGGTCATATTTTTTCTTGTTAATACCAGTATTTTTAGCTTCGAGTGTATAAATATCAACACAAGAGCTTTTTTTTGATAGATACTTTATGACATCTTTTGTTTCAGTCTTTTCAATAAAAATAGATGACGTATAGATTAGAATTTTTTTAAACTTTTTCAATACTATCTCCTACTAAAAAACTTGATAATGTATTATAAATACATATGTATAACTTTACAGAAGAATTAAAAAAAATACATGTTTTCTTTATAAAACATAAGCTATCTATTGCTACCGCCGAATCATGTACCGGAGGATTTATTTCCAAATCAATAACTGATTTATCAAACTCTTCTAAATACTACAAAGGCTCAATAATCGCCTACTCAAATGAAGTTAAAGTAGGTCTTTTAGGTATACCAGACAATATTATTAATAATCATGGTGCAGTCTCTGAAAAAGTCTCAACGGAGATGGCACGAGGGTTATTAAAAGTTTTGAAATCAGATATCGCTTTATCCGCCACCGGTATAATGGAAAAAAATGATGATTATTCTTCTAAAGAACCTCAAGTTTTTATAACTATAAAATCATCACAGTACCAGAGCACTTACTTTCAGGAACTTTATGGTAGTCGAGATGACAATCGTAAAAAAACAGTATATTTTGCTTTTAATTGTTTATCCGATTTCATTAACAAAAATTACTTGCTATCATAGATTATTCAAAGTTCACTTGAGGAATAATATGGAAGAGAATACACAAAAAGCATTAGATTCAGCTATCAGCCAAATTGAAAAAGACCATGGGAAAGGCGCATTAATGAAATTAGGTGCTGGATCCGCTTATCCTGACATCGAATCCATATCTACAGGGTCATTAACACTAGATACAGCTCTTGGAATAGGGGGATTACCCAAAGGACGAGTTGTGGAGATATATGGACCAGAATCATCTGGAAAAACTACTATGGCTCTTCAAGTTATAGCAGAAGCACAAAAACAAGGTGGTACAGCTGCATTCATAGATGCTGAACATGCATTAGATCCAAAGTATGCTGAAAATTTAGGTGTTAATATTGATGAGCTTCTTTTATCTCAACCAGATTCTGGTGAGCAGGCTTTGGAAATTACAGACACTCTCGTGCGTTCAGGTGCAATATCTACACTTGTTATAGATTCTGTTGCAGCATTGACGCCCAAGGCGGAAATAGATGGAGATATGGGAGACTCACACATGGGTTTACAAGCTCGACTAATGTCACAAGCTTTAAGAAAATTGACTGCGAATATTAAAAAATCAAACACATTACTAATTTTTATTAATCAAATTCGAATGAAAATAGGCGTAATGTTTGGAAGCCCTGAGACTACTACAGGTGGTAATGCACTAAAATTTTATGCATCTGTAAGAATGGACATTAGAAGAGTAGGCGCTATTAAACAAGGCGATGAAATAATTGGCAACGAAACAAGAGTCAAAGTTGTAAAGAATAAAGTCGCACCACCTTTTAAGATTGCAGAATTCGACATCTATTATGGACAAGGTGTATCTAAAGAGTCTGAATTAATTGATTTAGGTATTAAGCACAACATAGTTGATAAAGCCGGCGCATGGTATAGCTATGGCAGTGAGAGAATTGGACAAGGGAAAGAAAATTCTCGTATCTTCTTAAAAGATAATCCGGATATTGCTAAAGACATTGAAAATAAAATTATTGCAGCAACAACAGGCAAAGAGGTTACAAAAGAAGATAACAAGAAAGATGCCAAAGAATCTGAATAGTGATATTACGAAACTTATTACAAAGTACTTGAGCATAAGAGAACACTCGAAATTAGAACTCAAAAACAAACTTTTTTCAAAAGGATTTGAGAGTGATCAAATCGACATTTGTTTAAATGAATTTTCTTTGAAGAATATTCAGTGTGATGTAAGATTTACTGAAGAATTCATTAGATC
Source organism: Gammaproteobacteria bacterium (assembly GCA_016779485.1). GTDB lineage: Bacteria > Pseudomonadota > Gammaproteobacteria > CACLCV01. The sequence goes on along the minus strand of JADHNN010000002.1, from coordinate 30,903 downwards.
AAGATTAAAAAAGAATAAAGGACCTAGATTGATATCATCTGAATTATCTGCAAGAGGAATACCAGATAGTCTAATCAATAATAAGCTTTATGAAATATCAGATGAAATGTGGCAGACATGCGCATTTAATGCGTTAGAAAAAAAAATAAAGGGAGCATCATCAGATATCAATAAGGAAAAAATATATTCCTTTTTAATTGGTCGAGGCTTTGACCATAAAATGATAAAATATGCTTTAGATGAATACAAAGATGAATGTTAAAAAGCTCTTTATAGATTACTTTAAAAGTAAAGGGCATGTAGAATATTCATCAAGCCCACTAATTCCCAATAATGACAAATCTTTATTATTTGTTAATTCTGGTATGGTGCAATTTAAAGATATTTTCCTAGGTAATGTAAAACCAAAAGATAAAGCAATTGTCTCCTGTCAGAAATGCATGAGAGCAGGTGGTAAACATAATGATTTAGATAATATTGGCTTCACTACCAGACATCACTCATTTTTTGAAATGTTAGGAAATTTTAGTTTTGGAGATTACTTTAAAGAAAATGCCATTGAATATGCTTGGGACTTTCTTATAAATAATCTATCACTTGATTCAGAAAAACTTTATGTATCTGTTCATGAATCTGATGAAGAATCAAAGAATATATGGATTGATAAAATAAAGATTAATCCAAATAAAGTTTTAGTATTAGGTGACGAGGATAATTTTTGGCAAATGGGCGAGACGGGGCCTTGTGGGCCATGTTCTGAAATATATTATGATCTTGGGCATAAATATGATGGCGTGCTTCCAACTGAAGGAGATCCTAAAGATAGATATATTGAAATATGGAATCTTGTATTTACACAATACAACAAAACCTCTTCAGGTAATCTAGAAGAACTTCCTCAAAAATGTGTTGATACAGGCATGGGTTTAGAGAGAATTCAAGCTATCGTGGAAGGATTATCAGATAATTATGATTCTTCAATTTTTTATGAATTAAATAAATTTATCAATTCTAGAATTAAACTTACTGGTAATTCAAAATATGTAAAGAAAATCCTATTGGATCACATACGCGCTTGCTGTCATTTGATAAGTGATAATGTAATACCTGATCGAGAAGGTAGAGGTTATGTATTGAGAAGAATATTGAGAAGATCATCTCGTTTTCTATACAAGCATAATATTAAAGATCCATTTTTATTTGAATGTTCAGAAGTTATCTGTAACACAAGTTCAGACTTTCCTGATCTTAAAAAAAATATAAATAAAATTTCAGAAACTATTAAAACCGAGGAAATAAAATATCTTAAAACACTTGGTAAAGGAATTGATATGATAGATGCGCACTTGAAAAACAATGCTACTCTTGATGCAGATACAATATTCACTCTTTATGACACATATGGATTTCCTTATGAAATTACAGAAGAGATAGCTCTAGAGAACAAAATATCATTGGATAAGCAAGGTTATGAAAAATTAATGTTGGCCCAAAAAGAGAAAGCCAGAGGCAGTAAATCATTTATGGATAAATCAATTTTTAAATTAGATGCTAATCATCAAACAAGCTTCATTGGATACAACAAGAACAATCATAAAGCAAAAGTATTAGCAATTTATCATGAAAACAATGAAGTTAAGGAAGCATCATTGATAAATAATAATTATTCCATAATTCTCTCTGATACATGCCTCTACCCAGAAGGCGGTGGACAGATTTCTGATGTAGGAAAAATATCATCAGCAGATTCTGAATTTAACGTAGTAGATGTACAAAAAATTAATAATATTATTATTCATGAATGTATTTTAGTATCAGGTAAATTTCAAGTAAATGATAATGTAGTTTCAAGTTATGATGTAATTCACAGAAAAAAAGTTGCATGTAATCATTCGTCAACACATCTTCTTCATCATTACCTTAGAAATATTTTAGGACAGCATGTCCAACAAAGAGGCTCATCAGTTTCACAAACCGGATTTAGATTTGATTTTACGCACAACAAACCGCTAAGTGAAAATGAAATAGATAATATAGAACAGTCCATTAATGGTGAAATTGACAAATCATATGCTACTGAGAGTAAAATAGTAAGTTATGACAAAGCAATTGAATCAGGTGCTCTCGCTTTTTTTGAAGAAAAATATGACCATGATGTTCGAGTAGTTAGCATTGGGAAAAGTTCGGTCGAATTATGTGGTGGTACACATGTTGAATCTACCTCTGAAATTGGCGCTTTTAAGATAATAAATCAGTCTAGTGTAGCTAATGGGGTAAGACGTATTGAATGTGTTACTGGACCTCGTGTAGTTAATTATCTAAATGAAAATATTTCTATTCTTAATATGATTTGCAAAGAGTTTCAAGCTACACCTGATAATGTTATCAATAAAATTAATCTTCTTAAAAAGAATAATAAAGATCTTAAGAATAAGAATATTTTGTATTCGAAAGATTATTTAACAAATTTGTTTTTAACCTACCAACCTATAAAAATAAAAAATAAAATTTCATTGTTCATTGAGGAGTTAGATAGTATTGATTCTAATGAAGTTAAGTTACTATCAGATATAATTAAATCAAATACTAGTGAATGTATTTCATTTTTTATTACGTCTTTTGATAATAGTATTTATTGCTACATATCAGTTTCTAAAAATATTCTTTCTAGTTATAATGCGAAACAATTAACCAAGGCTGTTAATGACAAATTTTCAGGAAAGGGTGGAGGCAGTGATACTTTCTCTACTTGTATACTAAATGATATTAACATTATTGATTTAAAAGATTATTTAAAAGAAATAACTCAATGAGATTAATTGTAAAGAAATATGGCGGCACATCAGTTGCAACTGCTACAAAAATCAAAAATATTGCTAAGAAAGTTGCATCGGAATCCAAAATTAATAAAATCGTTGTTGTTTTATCTGCTATGGGAAAAACAACAGATCATTTAGTTTCACTAGCTAAAAAGTGCTCTAAAAACCCAGATTTAAGAGATTATGATCTATTGGTTTCATCTGGGGAACAAGTGAGTATATCTTTACTGTCAATGGCCTTAAAGGACTTAGGAGTAGATTCTGTTGCATATACAGGATGGCAAGCTGGAATAAAAACTAATAATTCATACTCCTCTGCAAGGATCATAAATATAAATGCTAGCAAAATAAAAAATGATTTGAAGCAAAAAAAAGTTGTCATTGTAGCTGGTTTTCAAGGTGTAAATAATGGATCAATAACTACTCTTGGTCGAGGAGGTTCTGATACATCTGCCGTTGCTATAGCTGCAGCTTTAAAAGCCTCAGAATGTCAAATTTTTACTGACGTGGATGGTGTCTATACAACAGATCCAAGAGTTTGTGATTCTGCAAGGAAAATTGATGTAGTTACATATGAGGAAATGCTTGAGATGTCAGGTCTAGGGTCTAAAGTGTTACAATTAAGATCAGTTGAATTTGCAAGTAAGTATAATGTTCCTGTGAGAGTTATGCATGCACATAAAGAAGGAATAGGAACTTTAATTAAAAAGGAGGAAAAAAACGTGGAAGACGCATTAATATCGGGCTTAGCATTCACTAAAGACGAGTCAGAAATCATGATAAGAGGCGTTAAGGATTCTCCTGGGATAGCCGCATCTATACTCGGTCCCATCGGTGAGGCTGATATAGAGGTAGATATGATAGTACAAAATGTGGGATCTAATGGTTTAGCGGATTTTACGTTTACAGTTAGTAGAAAAGACTTCAATAAAGCTATACAAGTAATTGAAAAAAATAAGAAAAAAATGAACTACGAAGAAGTATCTGCTACTAAAAATATAGTTAAAGTATCTTTAATCGGTGTAGGAATGAGATCTCATGCGGGTATAGCAGGGCAAATGTTTACGTGTCTTGCCAAGAAAAAGATTAATATAAGAATGATTTCAACATCTGAAATTAAAATATCTGTAGTTATTGATCAAAAAAACCTAGAAAACGCTGTAAAGGCGTTACATAATGAATTCAAGCTAGAAAGGAAATAATCTGGCTACATAAGGAGGGGTACCATGCTTATATTAACTAGGCGTGTAGGAGAGGCTTTGATGGTCGGAAATGATACGAAGATTGTTGTTTTAGGGGTAAAAGGCAGTCAAATTAGATTAGGTATCAATGCTCCAAAAGACGTTAAAGTTCATAGAGAAGAAATTTACGATAAAATTAACGAAGATTCTTCTGAAACTGCTACAAAGTAATCAAGGACATACATGGAGAAGTGGCTGAGCGGCTGAAAGCGGCACCCTGCTAAGGTGTTATAGGGTTTTTCCCTATCGAGGGTTCGAATCCCTCCTTCTCCAAAATTACAGATAGTTAAGACCAATAGCTTGTTTCTGTGTTACAGTGGAGCAGTTAGAAGGGGAAAATTTAGTAGATTCTATCTAAATTCAGGGAGAAAAATATGGGAGCCAAAAGAAAATTATCAAAAACAGCTTATTTGCATTGATATTTATTGTAAATACGTCTTATGCAGGCGGAGATGCGAATAGCATATCTAATCAAAAAATAAGTTCTGATCTATATGGTTCTTATTCGCTATCAGTCGGTCAGCTTGATTGGGGTAAGGAGACCGGTTCGTTAAATTCCACACCAACGTTATATCAACCTTTCTCAATAGATGGTTGGGTTGGGAAAAAACTAAGTCAGGATACAGAAGGTATAATACACGCTAAAGTTATTGTTTATCAGCAATCTGGGAACATAGCAGAACCAGAAGACGATGCGATAGAAGGTGCTCTTAATTTAGATCTCTTACATCTCAGACATTATGAAAATTCAACTAGTTTTATCAATCTTGGCTACATATTCAGTGAAGAAAATGAAAATGGCTCAGCTAACGCAAATGTAAATAGCTATCTTGCTAGCATTGGGTATGCCACAGACTCTCTAATCCTGGGTGTAGGAGCAGGGACAACAAACCATGAAATTAACAGTTGGCATGTCGATGAGCTTATTTATTATCACATTACTTATCAGTTACCTATTTCGAACAAAATTAATTTAATTGCATCCAAGCATTATTCAGAATACGAGAGAAAAATTCAAGCAAGTAGTGATGTAGATGAAGCGGACATGGGCATATTGAGTCTAAAAGCTACATATGATCTTGAAAAATCTTTTATAACTCTTGGTGGAGATAGATACACAATCAATAACGCTTTAACACCTGAAACCAAAGGGGGAAGTGTTTATTTTTCTTGGACAGTGCCTTTTGGAAAATCACCAAATAATAGAACAAGCTTTATAATGGATAATCGCCCAGCAGTTGATCAAGTAATAGGGTTTGGAGGCGCATTTTAACTAGTTCATTTTGAGAGTTTTTTAAATGCATCTAATGCTCTTTCTCTCGTGATGGATAGATCTACGATAGGTTTTGGGTAGTCATTACCAAGTTCAACACCATAGCTTCTTAAACTTTTAGCATCAAGTTCACTAGGTAAATGTATGTATTTAATAGGAATATTTTTTAATTCAGGGACATATTTTTTAATGTAATCACCATTAGGATCAAATTTCTTACTTTGAGTTACTGGATTAAATATCCTAAAATACGGCGCAGCATCTGCTCCAGTACCGGCAACCCATTGCCAACTTGCACTGTTACTCGCAATATCTGCATCAACAAGGGTGTCCCAAAACCATTCTTGGCCATATTTCCAATGAATCATTAGATTTTTTACTAAAAAAGATCCTACTATCATACGTACTCTATTATGCATATAGCCTGTTTCATATAGCTGCCTCATACCCGCATCAATTATTGGGTAACCGGTCATACCTTTTTGCCAACTCTTGAGATGATCCTGATTATCCAGCCATTTAAAATTATCAAATTTCTTTTGAAGATTTGTATCCACCAAATGAGGGAAGTGATAGAGCAGATGATAGGAGAATTCTCTCCAAACAAGTTCTTTATAAAAAATCTCAGCATCTTCTGTATTTATATTTTCTAAAGATTTAGCAACTTCTCTAATTGAGATTTCACCAAACCGTATATGCGGGGATAACATTGATGTATGCTGCTTATCGGGCCTGTTTCTTCCTTCGGTGTATCCTTTTAGGCCATGTGATAAAAATACTTTTAATTTTTCCTGAGCTCCAACTTCACCAGGAGACCATTGATCAAGCAGTTTTTCATGCCATTTTTCTGTCTTTATAGCTACATCCAAAATTTTTGAGTTTTGCTCGTTATTATTACAATGTACATAGTCAATTTCTTCAGTATTATAATCAAATAATTCATACGCCATGTCCTGGTATTGTTGTTTATAAAATGGGGTATAAACTCTAAATGGAGTAGCATCTTTTTTGAGCGTATTCTGTGGATTTTTTAGTAAGCATGAGTGAAAGGTTATACACCTAACATTATTATTTTTTAATAAATTTATGATTTCATTGTCTTGATTTACATCATTTTTTGAATAACGCTCATTCCAGAGAATTTCTTTGATGCCATTCTTATTCACTAAATCTAAGAGTGTCTTGTTAGGGTTACCTTCAATTACAATAAGGTTACCTTTTAACGATTTATTCAGTGATATTAGACTGTGCTTGAGCCACCACTTGCTTGCAGACCCTAATGAAGTCGAGGGGTAATGAATATAGACAGGAAGCACTTTTCGTTTATTTTCTAAACAGTAATTTATGACTGCATTATCAGTTATCCTTAGATCATTCCTAAACCAAACGATACTGTTTACCATAAATATTCTCCCTGACTAAAGACTTGTAATTCATTTACTAAAATAAAGATTATCAAAGCTATTAAGGATTATCATCTATTTTATTGTTAGGTGTATAATGAGATATGATTATAAATTTAGAATATTTAGCACTAATCATTCTCGTGTCTATAAATCTCTATCTGCTATTTAAGCTAATTAAAAATACAGAAGAAAACAATAATTTATCTAATAATAATGATAATTCACTTGAGAATTTGAAAGACTCAATTAAACAATTGGAGCAGACAACAAGTAAGAGCTCAGACAATATGAATGAAATGTATACTTTGCTCACAAAAGGAGGGTCTGTTGCTGGTAAATTTGGTGAAATTAATTTAAAAGTTATACTTGAGAGTGCGGGATTTAAAAAGGGCGTGAACTATGATGAGCAAAAGGGTATCGGCGGATCTATCCCTGATATAATTGTGAAATTGCCTGATGGCAAGAAAGTAATAATTGATTCTAAAGTTTCCTTATCTGATTACAATGGATATCTGAATGCAAATGATCAAATAAACAAAGATAACTTCTATAAAAAGCATCAAAATTCTGTTAAAAATCATATAAAGTCTTTAACTTCATCTAATTATAGAAATCTATTTAATGATGAATCTCTTGATCTGATAGTAATGTTTATGCCCATTGAAGGAGCCTACATACTTGCTTGTGATGAAGACATGATCAAAAAAGCAGTCAATGAAAAAATTGCTATTGTGGGACCTACAACTTTAATTGCTATTTTGCAGATAATTTCAAGAATATGGAGTAGTAAAAGGCAATCTGAAGCAACTAATTTGATTATTAAAGCTGCAACAGATATTTATGATAAAACAAGATTAGTAGGAGATGCATTTGAAGATCTTGAGAAGTCATTGGAGCAAGCTAACAAGTCAATAGATTCAGGTAAAAAGAGAACGCAAAATCTTGTTAACAAAGTTGAGAAAATGCGTACAATAGGTGGCTTAGAACCAACTAAGAATATTTCTGATAAACTCAGAATTATTGATAAAGATTAATGCGCTGATAGCTCAGTTGGATAGAGCACGAGCCTTCTAAGCTTGGGGTCGGGGGTTCGAATCCTCCTCAGCGCGATAATTTTAAGTAAATTTATGGCATTGTTACAAAATATTAAGACATCGGAGGTCTAAAATGAGTATAAATTCAATTCTAGTTATTATTTCTGTATGGAGTGGAGTAATAATATTTTTTTCAGCAGTGGTTGCACCTACTGTATTCAAATCATTAGAGGAAAAAGAAGCCGGAGTATTTTTAAGAGCATTCTTCCCTAAATACTATAACTTTGGTATTTTTCTCGGAATTGCTGGTTTAATTTATATATTTTTCATGAGTTACATGGACTCATTGCTATTAGGTCTTATTGCGTTTATGACAATTCTTACAATCTCAGGAAAGCTAATGATCCCAGTAATTAATAACGCAAGAGACGCTGCCAATGAAAAGTCGTTTAAAACATATCATTTAATAAGCGTTCTGATGAATGTAGTAACGCTTATTCTAGGATTAATTCTTTTAGGAATTTATATATAATGTCATATAAAACAATAATTTCAGAGACAGTTCTTAAAAATAATATTAATAATAAAGATTTTATTATTTTTGATACTCGTTGCGATATAAAAGACAGAGGATATGGAATTGACTCATATACAGAAGGGCACATTGAAAATTCTATATTTGTGGATGTAGATAATGATTTAGCAAGTGAGAAACAACAGGGCACTGGCCGCCATCCATTGCCAGATATTGATACGTTTTGTGAAAAATTATCACACTGGGGCATGAACAACAATAAGCAAGTTGTCATATATGATGATGCAGGTGGAGCTTTTGCTGGAAGATTGTGGTGGATGATGAAATGGCTAGGTCACGATGATGTTGCAGTCTTAGATGGTGGACTAAACTCTTGGGTCAAAAATGGTAATAAACTTACCACTTCACCGACAATTTTTGAGAAGTCATATTTTCAGCCAAATGTGAATAACAACTTAATTGCATCAATTAAGGATGTAGAAGAAGCTCAATATGCTATGAATACCATACTTATTGATGCTCGTTCAAAAGAACGTTATGACGGTATAAGTGATCCGGTCGACCCAATAGCTGGACATGTCCCTGGCGCAATTTCTCATCCATTAGGTACTAATTTGGATAGAACAGGTAACTTTAAAACAAAAGAAGAGTTAAAACATAATTTTTATAAAATTTCTAATGAACTCAAAGAAAAAGACATTATATCCATGTGCGGATCAGGTATTACAGCATGCCATAATATTCTAGCTCTTGAATTAATAGGGATAAAAAATGTTAAATTATATGTTGGTTCCTGGAGTGAATGGATTACAGACCCTAATAGAACAGTAGTAACAATAAAGCCTAACTAACTTTTTTATATTTTTTAGAAATATACTCTTCTACAAGTTTTATGAAGTCATCCCTAATATGATCACCTTTTAATGTAGTGACTTTTTCTCCGTCTATGAATACAGGAGCACTCGGAGACTCATTTGTGCCTGGAAGGCTTATACCAATATTCGCATGTTTTGACTCGCCAGGACCATTTACTATACATCCCATTACAGCAATATTAATATTCTCTACACCAATATATTTAGATTTCCACTCTAACATATTGTTATCTATATGTTTATTTATATCTTTTGTCAGATCAATAAAATAGTTACTAGAAGTTCTCCCGCAACCAGGGCAGGATATAACCTTGGGTTTAAACTGTTTTAGATTCAAACTAGATAAAATATCTTTACAAACTTCCACTTCTTTCGTCCTAATACCCATTTTATCAGGAGTCAAGGATACGCGTATCGTGTCTCCAATACCTTCATTTAGCAAGATTGATATCGCTGCTACAGACGATATTACTGCATTATCTCCCATTCCCGCTTCAGTTAATCCTAGATGAAGAGGATATTTACATTTAGTGGCTATCTCACTGTAAACATCGACTAATTGAGATACAGATGAAACTTTGCAAGATAGGATAATTTTATCAGATTGTAATCCCAAATCTTCAGCATACTTTGCAGATTTTAGAACAGAATCTATTAGACCTTCTTTTATAATAGATTCATAATCTGCACTTTTTCCCCCATTTACGATAGTATTTTCTAGGTATTGTCTACTTAAACTACCCCAATTGCCCCCAATACGAACCGGTTTATCATTTTTAATCGCAATCGCTATAATTTGTGCAAAATTATCATCAAATTTATTCAAACCTCCAATATTACCTGGGTTAAGACGATACTTATCTAAGGCTGCTGCTGTCTCTGGATATGCTGATAAGAGTGTATGAGCATTATAATGGAAGTCTCCAATAATAGGTACCGTATAGTTAGATTTATACAATATCTCTCTGATTCTTATAATATTTTTAGCACTTATTTCATTATTGACAGTCACGCGAACCAACTCAGAACCTGCATCAGTTAATTCTTTTATTTGATTAGCAGTTGCTAAACTGTCTTCGGTGGGAGTATTAGTCATCGATTGTATTCTGACAGGCTCAGAAGATCCTATGACTACACCTCCAACGTTAACATTATATGTATCTCGTCTTTCTTTCATTGGTGTTATTATAGTAAATACTATACATGTTTACAGATAGAGAGAAAATAATAATAAATAGCCTTGTGGAAGAGTATATTTCTACTGGTGAGCCTGTGAGCTCAGAAAAATTGTTATCGAAATCAAAGCTGAAATGTAGCACTGCTACTATTAGAAAAGATTTAAATAATCTTGAGTCTGTCGGACTTTTAGAGGCAACTCATACTTCATCAGGTAGAATACCTACTGTTGAAGGATATAGGTACTATATAGATCACAGTCTTTCAAGAAAACCATTGTCACTTGAAGAACAGACAGCTATCAAGAATTTAATTAATTCTGATACGAATAAGAATAATATTATATCTTCTACAACTGAACTAATATCTGAAATTTCTGACTTTGCTGCAGTTATTGGGTCATTAGATATCGATAAGAAAATATTTCTTAAACTTGAAGTGCATAAGTTGTCATCTACCAGAGCATTAGCGGTTGTCTTAATGGATAATAATCATATTGATAATAAAATTATTGATATAAGTAGTTTTAAACTTAGTAAACTAAATACGTGCGTTAAATATCTCAATGAAAATTTTGCTGGAATAGAACTTCGAAATATTCCTCAAATTCTGTCAAATAGCTTGGAGAGCATTCGTGGAGAGATAGATACAGCTCTAAAAGTGCTAAATAATTTTATGTATCTTGACGTAGATGATTTTCTGATAAGAGGCCAACGAAAATTAGTTGATTCAAAAGAATTTTATAACATCGAAAAAGTAAAAAATCTAGTTGAATTATTTGAGAAAAAACAAACTCTTAAAGAGATATTAACAAATTGTTTATCCAATGAAAGTATTCAAATTTATATTGGAAAGGAGTCAGGTAGTGATTTACTAGCTGACTGCAGTGTAATTTCAGCACCGTACAAAAAAAATAATGAAACAGTTGGAGTTCTCGGGGTGATAGGACCAAAGAGAATGAATTATCAAAGAATTGTGGAGATTGTAGATTTTACTGCTAAAATATTCTCGAAAATGTAAGAGGATTATATGTCAGATAATAATAATTTGGAAAATCAAGATAAATCAGAAGAACAGCTCACAGAAGTAAATGATGAAAGTGCTTCTCAAGCAGAGGAGCCTGTTGAGAAGTCATTAGAAGAAAAATATAGTGAAACTTACGATGCTCTTTTAAGAGCCAAGGCTGAAGTTGAAAACATAAAGAAAAGATCCGAAAAAGAAATAAGTAATGCTTATAAATTCAGTACAGAAGGCGTTTTTCTTGATTTAATCCCCATTTTTGAGTCTTTGGATATAGCTGTTACACAAGATAGTAAAAATATCACTCTTGAGAGCCTTCAGGAAGGTAATAAGCTTTTAAAGAACATGTTTGACTCTTTTCTTGAGAAAAATTCACTTGAAGTAATAAATCCTACAGATCAAAAATTTGATCCTAATCTTCATCAAGCTATTAAAACTGTTAAAAACAAGAAGAAAGAGAACAATACAATTGATGAAGTTTTGCAAAAGGGATACAAACTCCTGGATAGAGTAATTAAACCTGCTCTTGTGGTAGTAGTCAAAAATTAATTACTTGAAAAAAGACATTTAGTTCATATATTTCGTGTGTATTAACATCACGGGAGATAGACAGTGGCGATTATAGGTATAGATTTAGGAACAACTAACTCATGTGTTTCCATCATGGATGGAGATAAAACAAAAGTAATTGAAAATAGTGAAGGAGATAGAACTACTCCATCATATGTTGCTTTTACAGATGATAATCAGACTCTCGTAGGACAGTCTGCTAAGAGGCAAGCTGTAACTAATCCCTCAAACACCTTATATGCTATTAAAAGATTAATAGGCAGAAAATTTGATGAGGATGCTGTTCAAAAAGATATCAATCTAGTCCCATATACTATTGCAAAAAATACTAATGGGGATGCTTGGGTAGAAGTTAATGGTAAGAAAATAGCTCCACCTGAAGTTTCTGCAAAGATACTCATGAAAATGAAACAAACAGCTGAAGACTATCTTGGCACAGAAGTTAAAGAGGCAGTGATTACAGTTCCTGCATATTTTAATGATTCACAAAGACAAGCGACTAAAGATGCCGGGAAAATTGCCGGTTTAGATGTTAAGAGAATTATCAATGAACCAACTGCAGCAGCTCTAGCTTATGGACTTGATAAAAATACAAATGAAAAAAAGGTTGTTGTTTATGACCTTGGCGGCGGAACTTTTGATATTTCAATAATTGAAATGACAAAGATAGACGGGGAACAGCAGTTCGAAGTTCTATCAACAAGTGGTGATACATTTTTAGGCGGTGAAGATTTTGATTTTAGGCTTATTGATTATTTAGTGGATGAGTTTAAAAAGGATCAAGGCATAGACTTAAAACAAGATCCTCTTGCAATACAAAGACTTAAAGAAGCAGCTGAAAAAGCAAAGATTGAATTATCATCAAGCTCACAAACTGATATTAACCTTCCATATGTTACTGCAGACGCATCTGGACCTAAACATATGAATCTAAAACTAAGTAGAGCTAAATTAGAATCTCTAGTGGATGATCTAATTCAAAAGACATTAGAGCCTTGTAAAACAGCTTTAAAAGATGCAGGTATTTCCGTTAGCGACATTGGAGAGGTCATACTTGTTGGCGGACAAACACGTATGCCTAAAGTTCAAGAAACAGTTAAAGATTTTTTTAACAGAGAACCTAAAAAAGATGTTAATCCTGATGAAGCAGTTGCAATGGGAGCTGCAATACAAGCAGGTGTTTTAGGTGGAGACGTTAAGGATGTATTGTTACTTGATGTAACTCCATTAACACTTGGTATTGAAACAATGGGCGGAGTTAGAACGCCACTGATTGATAAAAACACAACTATACCAACTAAAAAATCACAAGTGTTCTCAACAGCTGAAGATAACCAGCCTGCTGTAACCGTACATGTTCTTCAAGGTGAAAGAGAAGTAGCATCTGGTAACAAATCATTAGGTAAATTTGATTTATCAGATATACCACCTGCACCAAGAGGTACTCCTCAAATTGAAGTGACTTTTGATATTGATGCTAACGGCATATTAAATGTCTCTGCAAAAGATAAAGCGACCGGCAAAGAACAATCAATTATTATTAAAGCTTCTAGTGGTCTTAGTGAAGAAGAGATAAATAATATGGTAAAAGATGCTGAAAAACATGCTGAAGAAGACAAGAAAGTCAAAGAGCTTGTAGAAGCAAAAAATCAAGCTGAAGCAATGATAAACGGTTCTGAAAAAGCTATCAAAGACTTAGGTGATAAAGCAGATAAATCAGACGTAGAAGCTACTAATAAAGCTGTTGATGAACTGAAAGAAGCTATCAAGTCTGATGAAGTAGAAAAAATCAAAGAACTTACTATGAAGTTGACTGAAGTTGCTGGGAAAATTGCGCAACAAGCATATCAAGAACAAGCTCAAGCAGATGGAGGTGCTACTCAAGGCGATGCCGATGGTAGTTCATCGAATACATCGAAAGATGCTGTGGATGCAGAATTTGAAGAGGTTGATGATAAAAAAGACGAACCTAAAGAAAATTCTAAATAATGGCAAAAGCTGATTATTATTCGTTATTAGGTGTTTCTCGAGATGCGTCAAATCAAGAACTAAAAAGAGCTTACAAAAAACTTGCGATGAAATATCACCCGGATAGAAATCAGGGTGATAAAGAAGCTGAGGCTAAGTTCAAAGAAGTTTCTGAAGCTTATGAAGTTTTGACCGATGAAAACAAAAGGCAAGCTTATGATCAGTTTGGTCATGAGGGCTTAGATCAAAGGTTTGGTCAAAATGGAGGTTTCCAAGGAGGGTCCTTCAATGATATTTTTGGTGATGTATTTGGAGATATTTTTGGAGGAGGTTCAAGATCACAAAATCAGGCTAGAAGAGGTTCAGATTTAGAATATAGAATTGAATTATCTTTAGAGGAAGCAATAAATGGCAAAGAAGTCAAAATGAGCATACCTCGTAAAGTGAATTGTAAACCATGTCAAGGAACAGGCGCTAAAGATGGAACGGCTTTCACGACTTGTAAACAATGCAATGGTCAAGGTCAAGTAAGAGTAAGCCAAGGATTTTTCTCTGTTCAACAAACTTGTCCATCTTGTCGCGGAAGAGGGAAGTCAATTGAGGTTACATGTGGTACATGTAGTGGAAATGGGTTTAACAATGAAACAAAAAAACTTGCAGTAAAAATACCTGCAGGCGTAGATACCGGAGACCAAATAAGGCTCTCGGGAGAAGGTGAAGCAGGGCCAAATAATGGTATATCGGGCGATCTTTATGTGACTGTAAGCGTGAAACCTCATAACATCTTTCAAAGAGACGGAGACGATATATTATGCGAAGCACCTGTCAGCTTCACAAAAGCAACATTAGGTGGAAAAATTATTTTGCCAACATTAGATGGTAAAGTAGAACTAACTGTTCCTGCTGGAACGCAGAGTGGTCGTGCATTTAGAATTAAGAACAAAGGAGTTAAATCAGTTAGATCATCGTATAAAGGGGATTTATACTGTAAATTAAATATTGAAACACCAATTAACCTTACTAAGGAGCAAAAAGAATTATTGAATAAACTTGATGATTCTTTTTCTAAAAGTAAATCAAAACACAGGCCAAATGAAAAATCTTGGTTAGACAGCATAAAGGAATTTTTTGACAAATGAATGATAGTAAAATTGCTATAAATGGCTTTTTCGGAAGGATGGGTCAATCTATCTTCAAACTATCTAAGAAAAATAATTTTAAGGTTACTGTGGGCTGTGACAAGCAAGAGAAACTCTCTCAGGAATCAGAGGTATTACTTTTAAGTAGCCTTTCTAGCAATCCCGATTCTTTTGATGTGGTAATAGATTTTTCCCTTCCTGAACCAAGCATAAATGTTGTAAAAGTTTGTGAAGCGCTTTCAAAACCTATCACCATAGGGACTACTGGGTTTAACAGAACTCAAAAAGACCAATTATTAGCAGCTAGTAAAAATATTCCTCTATTATTTGCTCCAAACATGAGTCTCGGTGTAAATGCAACTTTAAAATCGATATCTGAATTATCAAAATTATTATTAAATTATAAAGTCTCGATAGAAGAGACCCATCATAAAAATAAAATCGATTCCCCTTCAGGGACGGCACTAAAAATAGCCGAGGTAGTTGCTGAGGCACGAGGTATTAATCCGGAAAAAATTGATATTAAATCGTTTAGAGAAGATGGTGAAATAGGTGTCCATAAAACTATATTTAAATCAAATGATGATGAAATAATTATCTATCACAATGCTTACAACAGAGAGATCTTTGCTTTGGGAGCTTTAGAAACTTCCCAATGGATTGCTAAACAAAAACCTGGCTTTTACACCTATAAAGACTATATGGAGGATGTATCTTGACTGTAGCAGTAGTATTTCCTGGACAAGGTTCGCAAAATAAATCTATGTTAGATACATTTCAAGAATCTAAAATTTTTAATGATGTTATCGATGAAGGCTCCGATATATTGGGATATGAGATTAAAAAAGTTATAACTGAAGACGATAAAATAAATAATACAATCTATACACAACCTCTTGTATTGTCAGTTTCATATGCAATGTGGAAAACACTTTCAAATGAAATTGATTTAGATATTTCTATAGGGGCTGGCCATAGTCTTGGTGAGTATACAGCATTAGTAGCCAATGGAACATTTGACTACAAAGAAGGTCTCCAATTAGTCAAGAAACGCGCAGAGCTTATGTCAAATGCCATGAAGAATATAGATGGAGCAATGGCTGCTGTAATTGGAATAGATGGCGTTAAAGTTGATCAAGTATGTAAAGAGATATCAAAAAATAATGCCGTTGTAGAAGCTGTAAATTATAATTGCCCAGGACAAACTGTCATAGCAGGACATTCATCTGCAATAGATGACATTACTCCTACCTTAAAAGATGCTGGTGCAAAAATTGTTAAGAAGCTTCCGGTTTCGCTAGCTGCTCATACAAGCTTACTAAAAGATGTAGCCGAACAACTGAAAGATGAATTAAAAAATATAAAATTATCATCCAGTTCTTTTGATGTAATTCATAACTTTGATTTATCTCAAGGACAGACGGGACTTAATCTTTACGAAGTTCTATCTAAACAGGTTTGCTCGCCTGTTAGATGGATAGAAACTATGGAAAAATTTAAATTAAATAATATAACTGATGTTATTGAGATTGGTCCTGGCTCTGTTCTGTCAGGCCTCATTAAGCGTTTTGATAAATCGATGAATTTATATTCAACTAAAACAATTGAAGATATCAAATTAACTTCACAAGCATTATAATAATTTCATATGAAAGATAAGATAATTCTAATCACAGGTGCTAACCGCGGTATAGGGCATAATATACTTCAAAAAATTTCAAATAATGGATATACAGTTATTGGCACTTCACGTTCTGAATCAGGGTTAGAAAACATATCTAACACCTTGGAAAATGCTAATGGCGAAGGCATGTTGATGGACGTTACTAATCAAGAATCTATTGATAAAGCAGTCGGCAATATCAAAGAAAAGTATGGTGTAATTTATGGCTTAGTAAATAATGCGGGTATTACCCAGGATAACCTTTTGATGCGAATGACTGACAAAGAATGGTCGTCAGTAATAGATACTAATTTAACTTCCCTGTATAGAGTTACTAAGTCGGTTGTTAAAGACATGATGAAAGCAAGAATAGGAAGAATAATTAATATTGGTTCTATTGTTGGTTTGATGGGTAATGCGGGGCAGTCAAATTATTCTGCAACCAAAGCAGGACTACTGGGGTTTACTAAATCCTTAGCTCGAGAACTCTCATCAAGAAATATTAATGTAAATTCAGTGTCACCTGGCTTTATAGAAACAGATATGACTAAAGCTCTATCATCTGATCAAATTGAAGCATTAACAAAAAATATACCATTGGGTAGAATTGCATCACCTGAAGAAGTATCTAATGTAATTAATTTTTTACTATCTGATGAGTCATCTTACATAACAGGTGAAAATATTAATGTAAATGGCGGCTTATATATGTAAAAATACATATAATTTTAGTTTAAACTATTTTAATTTTTTGGTAAGGAGAAAACAATAATGAGCAGTATAGAAGAAAGAGTAAAAAGTATCATTGTTACTCAGTTGGGTGTAAAAGCTGAAGAAGTAAAAAATGAATCAAAATTTATAGATGATTTAGGTGCAGATTCGCTTGATACTGTTGAATTAGTTATGGCATTAGAAGAAGAATTCGAAACAGAAATTCCAGATGAAGATGCTGAGAAAATAACCTCTGTTCAAGAAGCTATAGATTACGTAAATTCAAACCAATAATAATGACTAGACGACGCGTAGTAGTCACAGGTATTGGATGCTTGACGCCAATTGGCTGCAACAAAGATAGTTTTTGGAATTCACTCATAGAAGGTAAGTCCGGAGCGCAAACTATTGATTTCTTAGATATAGAAAAACTCCCAGTAAAATTTTCTGCATCAGTAAAAAATTTTGATTCAGAGAAATATTTTGATAGAAAAGATCTCAAAAAAATGGATCTTTTCATGCAGTATGGAATGGCTGCTGGTATAGATGCGGTTGAAGATTCTAAGATTTTAGATTGTAATGTTGACACTAATCGAATTGGTGTTTCGATAGGTTCCGGGATTGGAGGTTTACCTAATATAGAAACAACTAGAGATACTTTTCAAAAAAGTGGATCAAGAAGAATATCTCCTTTTTTTGTTCCAGCAGCCATTATTAATATGATCTCTGGCAACCTCTCTATCAAATATGGTTTTAAAGGTCCTAATCTATCAATAGTTACTGCATGTACCACTGGGACTCATAATATAGGTGAGGGTTTCAGGCAAATTCAATATTCTCATGCAGATATAATGGTATGTGGAGGTGCTGAGATGGCGACATCAGATCTTGGCATAGGGGGATTCGCAGCTGCAAGAGCACTATCTTCAAGAAATGATTCTCCAGAAACAGCAAGCAGGCCATGGGATACAGATAGAGATGGATTTGTTCTTGGTGATGGTGCAGGCGTACTAGTCTTAGAAGAGCTTGAACATGCTAAAAAAAGAGGCGCGACTATCTATGCTGAAATAAATGGTTACGGAATGAGCGCAGATGCATATCACATGACTCTGCCTTCAGAGACAGGCGAGGGAGCTTCTAGATGTATGACATTAGCCCTGAAAGATGCAGAACTTGAACCAAATGCAATTAATTATATCAACGCGCATGGAACATCTACTCCTGCAGGGGATATATTAGAACTCAAAGCAGTAAAGAAAACATTTAATGACCATTCTAAAAAACTGATCATTAATTCGTCTAAATCAATGATTGGTCATCTTCTAGGTGCTGCAGGAGGTGTTGAGGCTATTGTATGCATACTTTCAATCATGAATAAATCTATTCATCAAACTATTAATGTATCAAATCTTGATAATGAATGTGATCTTAATGTTAATCACAAGTCAGCAGTTGACTGTGATATTAATTATGCATTATCAAATTCATTTGGGTTTGGTGGAACAAATGGATCTTTAATTTTTTCAAAATTTAAAGATTAAATTCTAACTTGAAAATTCAAGTACATATCAATAAAAAAACTGTTTCTATAAATGACAGAGCTTTTAATTATGGCGACGGTCTATTCGAAACAATTTTAGTAAAAAATAATAAACCAAAATTACTAAATCAGCATATCAAAAGACTTTTTGTAGGATGCAAAAGATTAAGTATTAAGTTGCCAGGTATCAAACTTATAAAAGACTCTATACAAAAGTCTATAGGATCAACTAATGAATGTATTATAAAAATTATTTACACAAGAGGAATAAGTGGACATGGGTATGGCTATGATTCAGATATTACGCCACAACTTTATGTAATTAAAAAAAAGAAACTTCATGTTTCTAAAAAATTTATATCGCTTGGATATTCTCAACATATACTCTCAGACAATAGTTATCTTTCTCGAATCAAACACATGAACCGATTAGAGCAAGTATTAGGATATGTTAACAAAGATGACGACACTTATGATAACCATATAATGACAAACGCCAATCGTGAAATCATCGAGTGCATTAATTCAAATATTTTCTTTTATAAATACACAGATGTATTAATGATTTATACCCCGATACTAAATGATTCTGGCGTAGATGGCATACTCAAACAAGAGATTATAAAGACTTTTCAGAAGAAAAAAATTAAAGTCAAAAACAAAAATATTAAAAGAGCTGATATTAAACTTTATGATGGTTGTTTTATCTGTAACTCAATAAATGGTATCCAATTTGTGGATAAAATAAGCAACAAGACTCTAAATCATATTGAATATTTAGAAGAATTATTAGATAAATATATATATGAATAGTAGATTCATTGTATTAGAAGGGAGTGAAGGTGTTGGCAAATCTTCACATATAAAAACTATTGAAAACTATCTTATCAAATACAAAATTGATTATATTCTTACAAGAGAACCAGGCGGTACTAAGACGGGCGAGGAAATTAGAAAAATCATACTTGATAAAGACAATGAAACCGATGAATTATCAGATGCACTGCTTTTCTATGCTTCTAGATATGAAAATTATACTAAGAAAATTCTACCTGCTCTTAATACTGGAAAAACAGTTATTTGTGATAGGTTTCATTATTCAACCTTGGTTTATCAAGGTATTGCAGGGAATAACTCTACTGTAAGAGATTTACATATTATATTTGATGAGATTTATAAAAAATCTATTGATCATGTAATTTATTTCTATACAGACCCTAGAGAAAGCTTAAAAAGAATTTCAAATCGATCAGTTACAGATAAATTTGAAAGCAAAGGTTTAAGTTTCCTTAAAGAGATATCAGAGGCTTATAAGAATGTTTTTAAGAAGATGAAAAATATCACCATGATTGATACATCTGGAGATAAAAGGAACACAGAAAAGGTTTTATCTAAATCATTAGATGAAATATTTATCAAAAATGATTGATCAACTTATACTCGATAACATACCTAGAAACTATTTAGTATCATCTATGAATAAAAATGACAGATATTTGTCAGTGATTAATAAAATTTCTAATGAATTAGATATAGCTGTAGATTCAATTTGTAATAATCCAGATATTAAATATGTAGCTTTGCCTGTACTTGATAAACTGGGAAAGATTATTGATTCTGTACCTAACGAATATATATTGCTTCATTCATATGGATTAATTGATAAAATTGACTCTAATAAAATTGGAACAGAAATTACTATTAACCAAATACGAGATTTAATTTCTTTTACTCAGATATCAGCACATAAAAATAAAAAAATTGTTATTATTAACGATGCATCAAAAATGAATAAAGAAGCATCAGCTGCTTTATTAAAAACGCTAGAAGAGGTTTCATCAAATTGTACTTTTATATTAATTGCAGACTCATATAAAAATATAGATGAGACGATCCAAAGTAGATGTCAAATAATTAATTTAGAGGTAAACAGTTCTCAAGATTATGGCAATTATAAAGAATTCTTCTACCTAAATCACTCATTTCTAAAAAGTATTAAATCTGATTATAATATAGATAGTCTTATAGACGAAACAGTAAAACAAATAGAAGATTTGCTGAGTAGTTCAATTGACCCTATCGATACGTCATTTTTGTGGATCAAATCACCTCCTAAAATGATACTAGAAATAGTTTCCTTGTATGTGATTTATGTAGCTAAAAACATTATTTCATCTAATACGAAGATTTCTATTGCTAATCAAAATCTCAAAAAACTAAACTATATTTATGGATTAATTCCATCTATTAGACAAAATATTAATATGAATATAAATTCAAAATACATTCTCAATAACTTAGCAATTGAATTAGCAAGTTAATCATAATAATATCCAAATATGCAAAAATCAGATAATAATATTATTAATCTTTTTGAAAAATCTAATCCAGGTTTTCATAAGTGCAAAATTGCAGAATCTATAAATATGAAAAGAGGTGGCAGTCTGTCTAATCCTGTCTTAGCTTATGAGACATGGGGTAAATTATCTTCAACTAAAGATAATGTCATAGTGATTCTAACAGGCCTTAGTGCAAGCTCTCATGTAGCATCAAATTTATCTAATCCTGCACCAGGATGGTGGGATGGGATGGTTGGTAAAAATAAAGCCTTTGATATAGATAAGTATTATATTATCTGCATAAACTCTCTAGGAAGTTGTTTTGGTTCTACAGGACCTGCATCCATAAACGAAATAACTGGCGAGCCTTATAGATTGACATTTCCAGAATTAACTATTGATGATATGGCTCAGGCAACTAAGCTTTTGCTTGATAAATTGGAGATTGATCACATACACACTCTCGTGGGCCCATCTATGGGCGGTATGCATGCACTAGCTTTACTGGTTCAAAATAGTAACTTAGTAAAAAACTTTATAGCTATATCTACAGCAAGACAATCTTTGCCTTACTCTATTGCAATAAGATCTCTCCAAAGAGAGGTAATCAGAAAAGATCCATTGTGGAAAAATGGATATTATTCTCATGAAAACCCTCCATCAAATGGTGTAAGAATAGCCAGAAAATTAGGTATGTTATCTTATAGATCTGCAGATGAATGGGCTCAACGGTTTGGAAGAAAAAGATCATCTAAAGCAGAAATTACTCAAAACACATTTGGTATAGAAAATACAGGCTTTGAATTTGAAATTGAATCTTATTTGGAGCATTTAGCGATTAAATTTCAGGATGTTTTTGATGCTAATTCATACTTGTATTTGTCAAGAGCAATAGATTGGTTTGATTTAATTGATTATGGCTCATCGCCAGAGAAGGTACTGGGTAATACAACACTTACTAATGCATTAGTACTAGGTGTAAAAACAGATACGCTATTTCCTATTAGTCAACAAAAAGAACTTGCAGAATGTTTATCAAGCGGATCTACTAAAGCAATTTACAAGAGCTTAGATTGTATCCAAGGTCATGACTCTTTTCTTGTTGATCTTGAAATATTCACCAAAGAAATAAAATGTTTTTTAGAAAATATTTAATTTTATTACTTATTATTACTACTACTCCTGTGTATGCAGAACAATATAAAGCTACTGTTATAAAAGTAATAGATGGCGATACGATTTGGATTAAAAAAGATAATAAGCATATTAAAGTAAGGCTGAGTTATATAGATGCTCCTGAGCTAAAACAACACTTTGGAATAAGAAGCAGAAACTTTCTATCTAATCTCGTCCTTCATAAGATGATTGAGGTAAATACCAACAAAAAAGATCGTTATAATAGACATTTGGGTGAAATATACATCCATAATACAAAGGAGTCTATTTTTGTTAATGCAAAAATGATAAAAAGTGGTAATGCATGGATATATAAAACTTATGCAAATAATCCTTACCTCAAAAATCTAGAAGACTATGCTAAAATGAACAAAAAAGGTTTGTGGAATGAAAAAAAAATCATAGAACCTTGGAAATTTAGGAGAAATCAGTGATTAAAATAAAAAATCTCTTTATTTTATCTATATTATTATTTACAACACACATATTTGCTGGTGGAATTGAATCGAATAAGGGAAACTCTAAGTATTTCATAGGTATTGGCGCTGGAGAAGGTGGAGGCGCATATGGTGGAAGTTTTAACGCTCTGAGAATATCGTATCAAACGCACTTATCTCATAATAGTAGATATGATTTTGATTACTTATCTGATATCGGTTTGAATTTTTGGAAAGATGATTCGCGCCTTAACGCGCTAAATAGCACGTATGCAACATCGAGCCTTGACTCTTCGAATTTATCTATCTCTTATTCACGAATTATTAGAAAATATACAACTCAGCATACTTTTCTTGATCTAGGATTAGGGCTGTCAATTCATAATAATGATTCTATGGGAGGGGCTGACTTAGGTTCATACTATCAAATTGAAAGTAGATTGGGAGTAGGGTATGAGAGAGAGACTTATCGCTCTGTACTAAACTTATTTCATTACTCAAATGGAGGTCTAGAAAGCAAAAATGATGGAGTAGATATACTAATGCTTTCTATTTCAAAGTATTTTTAAATTTTACTTTTTTACATCTTTCTGAGCAGTACTTGACATTTTCCCAGTCTTTTTGCCATTTTTTCCGCCATGTAAACGGTAAGTTACACACTGGGCATGTCTTTGTTGGAAGATTACCTTTTTTCATTTAGCTGATGTTTGTTTTTTAGATAAAGGAAAAAAGCTATTATCTCGTAAAGCAGTATTGAGATATGATAGATAAAAGGCAGTGAAACTAGTCTAGCTAACCATTTATATTTTGGGATATGTAGCCACATAATTGCAAATGCTCTAACTCCAGAATAGACCTTACCATCTTTTACTACATGCAAGCGCCTTAATAGTTCTTTATGACTCTTTCCTGTTAATTTATATGATACCTTCAAGTTATTGATATCTATCCATATAATATTGTTATCAATAGATTTATAATGATTTATCTCTTTTGAACATATAGAACAACTATCATTAAATAATACCTTGATCATTTTGTGTGATTTTTTAAAAAGTTATCTGCTTTAAATAATATTATATCTTTTCTATCTCTTTTCATTTTATCAAATAAATTTACCATCATGTTTAACCTTGGATTAGTTTTAAAAAAAGCTCTATTTTTATCAATAAATCTCCAATATAGACCATCAAAAATATCACACCAATTACCTTTTTTAAAATTCATCATTTTTAAAATATAATTTGATCCGCAAATATATGGCTTAGTTGCCATTATCCCTCCATCAGCAAATAAACCCATACTGTAAACATTTGGTGTCATCACCCAGTCCGAAGAGTCAATATATAGCTCCATAAACCAGTTATAGGCACTCTTTGGTTCAATTTCACATAAATTCATAAGATTGACCTGTATCATAAGTCTTTCGATATGGTGAGAATAAGCATGTTTAATAGTACTTTTGATACTGTAATCAAGAGGATCTATGCCCGTTTTTCCTTCATACCAAGAATCGCAAAGCTTTCTTTCATGCTTAAAGAAATTACCTTTCTCAATTGTTTTACTTTCTAGTTGATACAAGCCTCTCATGAATTCACGCCAACCAATAATCTGACGTATAAAACCTTCATATGAGTTTATAGGTATTCCTTTTATATCATTGATTTTATTGATTATATCAATAGGTGTTATTAAACCCAGATTGAGAGAAGAGCTTAAATTTGAATGAAACCAAAGGTGAGACCTTTGATCAACAGAATCTTCATAATCTCCAAAATATTTAAACTTATTAACTAAAAAATCATCTAGATTTTCAAGGGCTTCTTTTCGAGTAGTAGGGTAGTTGAAATCATCAATATTTCCATAATGTGTATCAAAATATTTAGATACGATAGCTTTTATATCCCTAGTATGTTTTGTTTCCTTAAATTGCTTAATTGCAGGAGGTAATATTTTTTGACTTATCTTCTTTCTATTATCACTGTCATATGTCCATTTACCACCAACAGGTTTACCATTGTCCATCAAAATATCCAATTTCTTTCTCTGATTTATATAGAAATTAGTCATCTTATACTTGGGTTTATTTGTTTCTGGGCACATTTTAAGAAATTCATCTTTTGTTGTTATAAACATAGGACTTTTGAGTATTATTAAATCAGTTAAATCTACTGATATTTTCTTTATTATATTTTCAAACCATTTGTCTTCAATTTGCCACATACTCATGGTTTTAATATTTTTCTCTTTTATATAACTTCTTAAAGAATCTAAATATGTATGTGTTTTATCTGAATTAAAATATTGATAATCAACTTTATAATTATGCTTTTCTAAATAGTCTTTGTATGATCTCATTGATGACAAGAATAGTGTTATTTTATGCTTATGATGCTTTTGATAAGTACATAGTTCATAATCTTCTTTCATGAAAATCTTTTTAGCATTTACTGTATCCCTCATATTTGATATTGGGAAAAGCTGATTACCTAAAATTAGATGAAGGTCAACTTCCTTATTGTCTGGTGTAATTTCCATTACTAATAGAATAGGTTATCTATAATATATATTCTAGGTGTACATTAATGTTCGTATAATATATATTATGTAATATTAATCTATATAAAAAACATTTTGATTATTAATACTGTAATTACTAATGAGTTTTGCAGCATCTTGGGAAGATAACCAGTTGTATAAGTCTAAAGAGTTCTCATAATTCAGAGAAGGACATCGCTGATTATTGACTAGAATCATCCCGTACTTATTTTTAAGTTCATTGTTATTAGCATATATTATCTTATGATTTCTCTTATTTTTAAATCTAATCCAAGATGACCTATCAGAAAATATATATCCATTAAGAGCAACAGCTATATTTAATGAAGGACCCATTCCTTGCCCTGACTCAAAATACCATTTGCCACTATATCTTTTTGGATTTAGTGATAATTGTTTCCAAATAGCAAGCTCTGCAGAATGAGTGCCGCTAGAATCAGACCTAGATATAAAATTATACTGTTTTTCATGAATTCTTGAAAAAGCTTCAGCTATGTTACTTGATTCAGATACATACGTATCATCATTAGGTCCAATTAGAACATAATCATTGTACATGAGCGCATGTCTTTTTATTCCATATCCTTTTGACATAAATTCCAATTCACGTTTTTCGTCGTGAACAATAAGAATACTCCCATCACAATTTTGTGCATTTTTAATTGCTTGTCCAGTACCAACAGCGATCACTTTAATTTTGATAGAATTAAAATTTGGATATTTCGGTAATAAATAATTATATAAACCAGAATCCCTTGTAGATGTTGTTGACTGTATAACAAGGGTTTCACCTATAGAATTCAATGGTAGTAAAAGGAATAATAGTAGTAGATGTATAACTTTAAACATGAGTCAAAAATCCTTCTTGTATATTAATCTCATTATATATAATCTTATCCAACAATAAGTCATCATGGCTAGCTATTATTATAGTACAGCCCTTGTTGTTTAATTTTAATATCATATCAGACACAAGATCTATATTGTTTTTATCAAGATTATTAGTTGGTTCATCAAGAAATAATACATCAGGTTGTATTAGTATACTTCTAATTACCGCAAGCAATTGAAGCTCTCCACCTGATAATGAATTTATATTTAAATTAGATAAGTGTTTTAAATTAAAATTCTCTAATCCATTTTTAATAATATCTCTCCATTTATGTTTTGTTATTTTTTTACACTTTAAAAGATGCATAAGATTCTCTTTTACAGATCTGTTTAAAAAAACTGAATTTTGAAATAAATATGATGTTTTAGTTTTGTTTTGATCAAAATTACGATACACATAGCCAGCTGTAGCTTTCTCTAGGCCATATAAGATTCTTAAGAATGATGTTTTGCCAGCACCGTTGTGGCCTTTTATTACAGTAATAGCTTTATTTTTAACACTGCAATTGATGTCATTTAAGATATAGTTATTTTTTATTTTATAAGACAAGTTTTTTGAAATATAAATATCTTTCATAATATTCTTTTTTTAATTAATGCTATTAAAAAATTCATTATAAGAGCAATGATTATCAGAGAAATTCCTAAACTTAATGCTAAAGATAGCTCGCCTCTAGATGTTTCTAATACAATGCTTGTAGTCATAACTCTAGTAAGATTATCAATATTACCCCCTACTATTATTACAGCACCAACTTCAGATAACGCCCTGCTCAATCCAGTAATTATTATAATTAATAGATCGTACCGTGATTCAAATATAATCGTATTACGTACCATTTTAGAGCTACATTTTAAAGATTGAAGGTAGTCACTTAACCGTTCATATTGATCACTAAGGGTCCTAAAGGACAGCGATATAATAATTGGAGTGACAATAATAAATTGTGCGATTACCATAATTTCTGCTGTGTATAAAAGATCAAGATAACCCAGATAACCAGATGAAGAAAATAGCAAATATAGAACTAGACCGACCACTACAGGAGGTATGCTCATAAAAGAGTTTATGACTATAATCAAAAATTCTTTTCCAAAGAAGTCTTTTATAGCCATATGGCTTGAAATAATTATGGATATAAATGCAGAAACAATTGTTGCTACTAAGGATACGAGAAGAGATAAGTATACTATATCTATAAAGCTTTGATCAAACTTGAGTATATTAAATAATGATTGCAGTATCAGTTCCACAGAAAATGATAATACTACATTTATCGCATACTACATATTGATGATTGACAAAGTATGAGTATTTAAAATAGACCAATAATGTTTCCATCATCGTCAATATCAATTCTTTCAGCTGCAGGTACTTTTGGTAAGCCTGGCATAGTCATGATATCTCCGCATACCATTACAATAAATTCTGCCCCAGCTGACAGCCTAACCTCTCTTATTGGTATTTCATGATTAGATGGCGCTCCACGTTTTGATGGATCAGTTGAAAAAGAATATTGAGTTTTAGCAACACATACAGGAAATTTCCCATAGCCATTTTCTTGAAGGTCATCAATTTGTTTTTTAACATTTGCTGGTGCTGATATTCCAGATGCACCATAGATTTTTTTTGCAATTGTTTCCATTTTATCCCATAAGCTCATATCATCAGGATATAAAAATTCAAAATTATTTTCAGATTCATCTATCGTTTGAACGACTGCTTCTGCAAGTTCTTTTGCTCCGGCTCCACCATCAGCCCAGTGCGTAGATGATACTATAGGTACATCTAATTCTTTTGATTTAGCTTTAAGCAAGTCTTTTTCTTTATCTGTATCAAAGCTGAATCCATTGATACCTACAACAACTGGTAAACCATAATGATTTTTTAAGTTATGCACATGCCTTTCTAGATTAGTAAGCCCTTTTGATAAGTAATCTGTGTTTTCTTTGTTGAGATCCTCTAAAGAACAACCACCATGATACTTTAAAGCTCTTATAGTAGCGACGAGCACAACAACAGATGGTTTTAAATTTGCCTTCCGACATTTTATATCAAGAAATTTTTCAGCACCCAGGTCTGCTCCAAAACCTGCTTCAGTAACAACATAGTCAGCTAATTTAAGTGATGCTTTTGTAGCAATAACAGAGTTACATCCATGAGCGATATTTGCAAATGGACCGCCATGAATCATCGCAGGATTATTTTCTAGTGTTTGAACGAGATTTGGTTTCATAGCATCTTTGAGTAATACTGTCATCGCACCATGAGCATTTATATCTTTTGCAAGTATTGGTTTACGGTCACGAGTGTATGCAACTACAATTTTACTGAGTCTTTCTTTTAGGTCTTTGATTGATGTTGCAAGACAAAATATGGCCATAATTTCGGAAGCGACGACAATGTCGAAACCATCTTGTCTGGGAAACCCATTTCCTACGGACCCCAATGAGCATACTGTACTTCTTAAAGCTCTATCATTCATATCAAGAACCCTTTTCCATGCAACTCTTCTAACATCAATACCCAATTTGTTACCGTGATGAATATGGTTATCTAACATTGCTGCAAGCAAATTATTTGCTAACTGTATTGCATTAAAGTCTCCTGTAAAGTGAAGATTTATGTCTTCCATAGGAATAACTTGTGCCATACCACCTCCTGCTGCACCACCTTTCATACCAAAAACAGGACCCAATGATGGTTCTCGTATAGTTACAAGCGCTTTTTTACCAATTTGATTTAATGCGTCACCCAAACCTACAGAAGTTGTAGTTTTGCCCTCTCCTGCTGGTGTTGGACTTATTGCTGTGACCAGTATGAGCTTACCATCATCTTTACTATCAAGAGAGTTCAAGTAATCAAGTGAGATTTTCGCTTTATAATGACCAAATGGTTCAATTGAATCTTCTGGTATATTTAGTTTCGCAGCAATTTTTGATATTTTTTCTGGTGTAGCTGCTTGTGCTATTTCTATGTCTGATTTCATGTTTTACCCTCGTGTGATATGTATAGTAAATATAATGTTTTATACTTTAAACATCAACAATTATAAATCAATTGTCAAATAATGTTTCCTCAACACATTCGCACATAATATGTCCAGCAATAGCATGAATTTCCTGTATCCTAGTTGTCTTAGCTGTGTTCACAGATAAAACTGCATCTGAATATTTTATAAGATCATTTGTATAT
Organism: Gammaproteobacteria bacterium; assembly: GCA_016779485.1. GTDB lineage: Bacteria > Pseudomonadota > Gammaproteobacteria > CACLCV01. The sequence goes on along the minus strand of JADHNN010000002.1, from coordinate 1,335 downwards.
GCTCCAGTAAGAGAAATTATAGACTTAACTAGAGGCCTAGCCTCTACTAATGCATTAATTATATTTTTTGATTTACCAGATGTGCTATAGACTATCAGAGTATCATTTGATTTTGCTAATGCTTTAATTTGTCTAGAAAATATTTTTTCATAACCATAATCATTTGCAATACATGTTAAATTTGATGTATTAGCAGTAAGAGCAATAGCTGGTAGAGGTTCTCGATCAAAATTTAATCTTCCAATAAATTCTGCAGCAATATGTTGACAATCTGCCGCGCTCCCTCCGTTCCCAGCAAGTAAAACCTTGCCATTATTTTTGAAAGTTTCTATAAGTAAACTAGATGCTATTTCAAGTTGTTGAAAAAAATTATCATCTATTACAGAATCTTTATTTACTTTTAATGATTCGTTGAGACTATTAGTTATAATTTTTGAAATATTCATTGCTAGAATCTTGTTTTATCTGTCAATTTACATCTCCCTGTAGTAGTGATGTTATTAACTATACTAGCACTGCCAGATACACGATTAATTTTCAATTCATTACTTAGGTTATTTGCGACTATAAAAGTTTCATTAAATTTAACTGAATAATTAGTTTCAGATAATCCATCAATTTTTTTAAATGTACTTTTAGTTTCATTAAAAACATAAGTGATTTCTCGTTCAGCAAATATGCATGAAATATAAGTATTGTCTGTGTCATCTTTCTTTTTAGATATTTTGACTTTATCCATTTTATCGATTGTTAGATCAATATTACTATCCGGTATATCATCTATATATATTTCTTTATTAGTATCTCGAGAAACGCAATATTCAAACGGTATGGTTAGAAGACCAGAATCAAAAAGATGTAAAGCAACCTTGTTATCATTTATTAAAAAAAAATGATTTCTATAACCTATAAAGTAATCTCCTTTTTGCTCATTAATAGAAAGACACACTCGATATCCACTATATGTATCCCCGAGATGATCTATGCTAATTTTCCCTGGTTCATTAATAAATTCAATTCTCGCAGTTTTATAATTTTTAAGATTACTTTTAAGATGTTCTTTAAGTATTTTTTGATAGTTATCTGGAGTGTTGCCATAATCGACTTTAACTGTATTATAATTCTCACTAGAACTGATCAAGGAAGAAGCTGGTATTTTCCCACAAGATGATATTAGAATAGCAAAAGACAAGAAGAAAAAATATTTCATTTGCCCAGGGCCGGAGTCGAACCGGCACGAGATTGCTCTCGAGGGATTTTAAGTCCCTTGCGTCTACCAATTCCGCCACCCGGACTATAATGATTTTTTTCTTGCAGAATTATGTTGTTTGACTG